>JUEF01000076.1 GCA_000802045.1 Peptococcaceae bacterium BICA1-8 | reverse complement strand
ACTGTAGCACTGTAGCACTGTAGCACTGTAGACGCGGGGCGAAGCCCCTATTCGTGATGTCCAAGCTTCTTAGATATTGCCTTAGCACCTGTAGTCAATTGTTCGATTAGAGATTCCCTTTTTTCCTGGGACCAAGAGGTAAGGCCGGATAAGCTGATGGCGGCTACTACCTGTCCTTTATGATCAAAAATGGGTGCAGCAAAACAGGTAATATCGTGTTCATGCTCTTCAGCATCTATAGCATAGCCCTTTTGTTTTACCTGGAGAATTTCACTTAAAAACAGTTCTTTATCAGTTATGCTTTTTTCCGTATTTTTAGTTAGGTTGATACGGTTAAGCACCTCTAAAATCTGGTCTAACCCTTTATAGGCTAATAAAACCTTACCTAGTGACGTACAGTGAAGAGGGATAGTTTTCCCTTTCCAGGAATTTAAGCGAATAGGACTTGTAGGCTCAACCTTTTCAATATATACTCCCATGTCCCCTTCTAAGACTCCCAAATTACACACAAATCCAATTTTATGTGCTAATTCCTCCATAACTGGCAACGCTTCCTTAATCAGGTCTGTACCTTCTACCGAGATTACGCCCAGCTCAAATAGTTTTAATCCCAGGGAGTATCCATTCGAAATATCTTTACGGATATATCCTCTCGTCTCTAGTGTCTGAAGAATACCATAGGTGCTGCTTTTAGGAAGCTCAAGGTCCTGAAAAATTTGAGTTAAGGCAGATTGTGGCTTTTCTTTAAGGTATTCCAAAATATCCAAAGCCTTTTCAACTGCTGGTACCAGATAGTTTTTTTTCTCACCCATAATTGTCCTCACCACATTCGGTTAATTTTTTAGACCTCAACTTTTCGCTTCATCATCAATGTTTTGAAGCCTTCCTGACATACCGTACCGTCTTGTTTAACAATTTGTAAGTAAAGTTTTATTACGCCCCGGTCTGGTTTAGATGAACTAGCTTTTTTATCCTCAACTTTAACCTTAACATGAATTGTATCACCAAAGAAAATAGGAGCCTTAAACTGCCAGGATTCAACATTAAGAAAAGCAATAGCTGTTCCCTCTAGAATACCCAGTCTAAAAAGCAAGCCGTGTGATATGGACAAACCTAAAAGTCCATGTACTATTCTTTTGCCAAAAGGAGTATTTTCACCAAACTCCTCACTGGTATGAAGTTCATTATAGTCACCGCTCATTGCCGCAAACATAACAACATCAGTTTCCGTTATCGTACGGGTTGGTGTAAAGAATTCTTCACCTATAACCCATTCATCAAAATATTTACCCGCCATAGTTTTCCTCCTTATAGTTCAAAGTGCTGAACGTTAGTTTGAAATACTGTTTATTTATATTTATTCTCTGAAGTCTAAAATAATCCTCCCTTAGTTTTATTTATTTCATTTTTTTATTTTTACCTTCAGCACAAAAAAAGCGACAGAGAACTTCTCTGTCGCCTTGCTCAACCTACAACAATTTTTTCTGTGGTTTTATTTTCATACAAAGTTGCTTCTATCTTATCTACTTCACCTAGAAATATATCTACAATATTTTTATCAAATTTAATTCCTGTATCAGCAATCATAATCTTTATTGCTTCTTCCTGAGATAATACTTCTCGGTAAGGTCTACTGCTTCTTATAGCATCATACTGGTCACACACGGAGATAATCCTTGCTCCTAGAGGTATACCATAATCCTTTAAGCCCAACGGGTAACCCTTTCCATTATAGTATTCGTGATGGTGCAGTATTAATGATGCAACCTCACTATCTACATACTCCTTTACAATGTCATAGCCTTTGATAGAATGTAGTTTTATTTGTTCAAACTCCTCAGGTGTAAGGGGCCCTGGTTTGAGCAAAATCGTATCAGATACGGCAATTTTACCTACATCGTGCAGCAATGAAGCTAGCTTAAATTTTGCAACCTGTTCAATTCTTAAATTCATTTTATTGGAAAGTATCCCTACCATTTCACTTACCTTTTTACAATGTTCCTCCGTATATGCATCCCGGGCCTGAATCATATTCATCATCAGTTGGATCATATCCAGATGTTTTTTCTTTATCAAAACCTGAAACTGATTTAATCTTTTATCTTTTTTTTCCATCTCTAGCCATTCTTTTTCCAGAATTTCATACTTTTCTAAAGCGTTGTCAACAACAGCTTTAATTTCCTCTAGTGTTACGGGTTTAAATAAATAGTCAACAACTCCTTCTTTAAAGCCAAGACGCATTGTATTAGTATCTTTAAAACCCGTAATCATAATAAACTTGATAAAACTATCAGGATTCTTTTTCTTATAGTATTTAATTAAATCAAGTCCGTTCATTTTAGGCATCTTCAAATCACAGAGTACAACCTTTATTCTTTTATTTGTTTCCAAAAGGTCTAAGGCCTCTTGGGCACCTGCAGCGCTTTGACATTGATATCCCTCACTCACTAAATACTCATGTAAGGCTACTCGAATATTAATTTCATCATCAACAATTAAAATCATCCTCTTTACCTCCCGTCTTATTTAGATACCTCTTTAAAACGCTTAAAGTAAAAGGCTTTTCAATGGATTTTTGACTGTACTCCGATAAACATATGGATCTTAATTGTTCGTTAGCAGCATCATACATGACGATAATCTTACTGACATCATATCCATTCTCCTCTAAAGTCTTATAAATCTCTATTCCCGAAAAAATTGGCATATCTGCATCTAAGAGCAGAAGGTCATATTCATTTTCAAATATTAAATACATTCCTCGAATGGGATCACTTTCTGTAAGAACCAAAGCCTCCTCTTCATTAAAAATACCCTGCAAGAATTCTAGAAATAAGTAGTCGTCATCAATAATTATTATTTTTTTACCACTGAAGGGGACAAACTGTTCATTTTCAAGTACTTCCTCACAAGAAGAGTATAAAGGCAACGTAATGCTGAATGTTGTTCTGATTTTTTCCTCACTTTCAACCCTTATTTCGCCGCTCATTTTTTCTAAAATATAAAAAACTGTAGATAAGCCTAGACCTGTTCCTTTTCCAATATCTTTAGTGGTGAAAAATGGCTGGTAAATTTTTTCTATGTTTTCGGGAGATATCCCGGGTCCGTTATCGGAAATCTCAATTTCCACAGTATCTTCAGCTACCCTGGCTGTTAGAATTATTTCTTTTTCTACCTCATGTTCCAAGGAATCAATTGAGTTTTTAAGAATGTTTAAAATTACCTGACCAAATTCCACCGGATCTCCAAAAACCTCCGCTTTGTCAGGAATCCTTATTTGCAGGTTAATGTCCCTCATATTGCTGTTCAAAATTGGTAGAATGTCTTCAATTTCATTTTTGACATTAATCTTTGTTTTTACATTTGGTTCCTGACGGGAAAATCCTAATAAATTCTTTATTATTTTGGAGATTCGCATAGCATCTTTTGTAATTCGCATGAGCTCTGGGGAATGATACTTCTGACTTAATATTTGGGAATTTAATAATATTGAGGTTAAGGGATTATTGATTTCATGGGCAATACCTGCCATAGTTTCTCCCAAAATAATCAGTCTGTTCCTGCCTCTGTTAAATTCCCCCATTTTCTTAATATTTTCCTGATAGAATATTAATTCGGTACGGTCCTTTAGAAATACTAAAATCTTCTGATTTGCATTTATATCTATATAGTGGGCCTGAATGTCAATAATTTTTTCTTTTCTTTCGTCTTGATGGGATACATGCCTATAATTTTCTATTATCATTATGGGATTATCAGTATTTAATATCTTTAATTGCAGTAATCGTGGATCTTTATTAATATCCTCTTTATAAAGCTCAAAAAAACTACTACCTATAACTTCTTCACTATGTAAATTAAGGTAACCCTTACTGCAGTTAGTAATATTATAATTTTTATCTAATACTAAAAGTAAAAAATCAGTTGTATTGACAATTAAACTCATTAATTTATTATCAGCATATTGATTATTGTTTAGCACGATATTACCCATTGTGGAATAAATGGTTACATCCTTGATAATGCTAATAGTATATTTTTTACCGTCACTTTCATGGATGGTCCACTCCACATCGACATCAATAACACTGCCATATTTTGTTTTGTGTTTTCTTTTAAATCTGCTGCCCTGCCCTACCACTAGACTGGTTAAAAAAATCCCTTCATACTTTACGCTGTCAGCCTTATTGACAGCTAAATCGTCTAAGGTTAACTTTAGAAATTCCATGGTAGTATAACCATAGTACTTTTGAACCGCTTTATTAGCAAAGACGAACTGCTTGTTTTCATCGGTAATAAATACCGGGAGGGGCAAATCATCAAAGGATTTCCATCTATTGTATAAACTCCTAAATATTTAAATCGCCCCCAAAAATCATCTTCGTTGTTACTAATTTATACCCGAAATTATCCTATATAAAAAGGGAACACATCAAGGATAGATGGTTCCCACAAATATCAAGTAGTCGCTATCTGTTATTTTTATAACTACCCCTTTATCCCACTCTGCAATTAAAACTAATATTCTACAGTTTTCAACAAATTCCTTTAAAATCTTTAAAACTAAACTTAAATACTTTTACCAAAAATCCGGGCTAGTTCATTAAATTTAGGATTATCCCACTGTTTATCTATTTCTTTTGTTACCTTTGGATTCTTAATTAATTCCAACAAAAATTCCTGCCAGCCGATAGGAGCTATCACTTTTTCCTGAGTTAAATCCTTGAGAATCAATTCCAGTGGGGCAAAATTATTAAGATACTTATTATCAAGCTTGTGCAATATGCTATAGGCTTCCTGCCATTTTCCTTGGGATGCTTTTAAGATCACTAGGTCAATTCTAGAACACTGTCCTGTTGCCACTGAGTCCGCTAGGTATCTTTCCCCTTGTTCTAAATCACCATTAATTATATAACTTCGCCCTAAGCTATTTAGAAAATACCAATTACCTTTATGCTCTTCAACAACTTTCTTCAAATACGGAATGGCATCTTGATACTGCCCTGCATGATAGAGACTTAAGGCTATTCTCTCCAAATACATTTGCGAATTAGTTAGACTATACAACAGCTCATAATAATCCTTTGATTTTTCCCAATCTTCTTTATGATAGTTATAAAGATTGCTTAGCATGTTTAGAACATGGAGATTAGAAGAATTGTTTAGCAAATACTCTTCATACCATATGATTGCTTCATCATACTTTCTTTCCATAACTAACCTATCACCATCTGTTAGCCCTTCATCCGCAGTGAAAAATGTCGATAACTTTTCTTTATCAATGTGGAATTGATATCCGGAGCTTTCACCTAAATAATTATCATTCTTATCAAAGGCTTTAATATTCCAGACAAACTCTCCACCGGGAAATACTATGCCAAACAGGGATGAGGGGATAACCCCTTCATCATCAAAGCTTATACCTTTAGATTGGGCAAGGTCAGCTTGAGTTAGGGTAATTTTATTTGAGTTGATTTTATCTTTAACTACACTGCTGCCATAACCTACCCCATTTTCACGTCTTTGAATACTACCCATTTCCAACTGGTAATATGCCGCCTCAACTACCGACTCCCAGCTAAAGGTTAAGGAATCTAATTCTAAATAGCTTCCCTTTTGAGGCTCTAAGGTCTTAATTAATGGTACTAATTGATAACTTGTTGTTATCTCATCACCTACACTAATGTCAAACTTGGCATCGGGACGAGGTACTAGTGTATAGCCGTCTAAATATGACTTTGGGAGGCCTAGCCCCAAGCTGTAGCTGCCTGGAATAATTCCGGTTAATTCAAACCTACCCCATAAATCAGTAAAAACATAAGGAGCGTCCTGAAATTCATGGGTTGAAAATCCTTCTCTTGCCCTGTTTTCATCTATTAGGAAAATTTGCACCCTTTCTAAAGGAGCACCCTCTCTAGTCACAGTCCCTTTTATAACACCTTTTTCGTTCTCATTATTTTCCTCAGCCAGCTTATTCTTAATTAGTCTTGCATCTACTTCTTCTTTAAGAAAGTCCCGGTTAGCCTTAAAATCTTCTTTGGGCAACTCTTTGGGTAGATTATCTAAGACCTTATTATAGGTAGCTTCGGCCTTTTTATATTCCCCTAACTTCCTATAGGCATCCCCCTCTAACAAATATAGATTAGAGACCATACTGTTAGGGTTATTAGTCCGATATAAGTGAACCATCTCCAGAGCTTTTTCAGATTGATGGATTTTCAGATATAATTCAATTAGCTTATAATTGCACTCAGAAGAGATAAACTTCCGCTTATTATCATTTTTTAATCCTTGGAGCAAATATTTCTCAGCATCGTCAAACCGCCCTAGGTTATAATAAAGCTCACCTAAGCGCAGAGGTACAAATTCTGCATATTGGGAGTTTGGGTATTTTTCTAGTAAAGTTTTATAGGAATTAATAGCAACATCAATACCTACTCCTTCCATCTGATTCATAGAGGATGTTGTCATATGTCTGGTAATAATTATCCCACCCCCACTAAAACTTCCATAGGAAGGGGGTTCAATACTCAACGCCAGCCAATACAATGCCTCCGGTGCAGAATAGCTTTTGGGGAAATATTCGACAATCCGCTGGTAGAGAATTTGGGCTCTTTCTTTTTGTTCCGGCTCGTCAGCATAGGATCTGGCCATACTAAAGAGCAGGTTGGGCAATAAAAAATATGTCCCCAGAAGAATCAGCAATATTATTAAAACCATATTTATTATTTTTACTTTAAATTTAGCCATAGCTATTTACCTCCCATGGGAATTAAGACTAATCCGAACAACCTGTTCACCAATTTTTTGTTCAATATAAAATTCATTGAGCTTGTTAGCCTCAAGGTCCTGGGGTGATACCCAGACTAATTGAGCCAGTACATAGCCATATAAAACTACACCAACAACACAAGCGGCCAAAGCTTTACCCCAGGATATTTCTATTGTTTTCTGCCACCACTTTTTGGGCAGCTTTAATTTCATCTGTTTTTTTTCTAACTCACTTAGCTTAATATCGGAAAAATCGGCTATGAAACAATCTTCTATAAGTTCATCAAGGTTTTTTTGTTGTTCGAGCTTTTCTGTCATTTCATAAAACCTCCTCAACCAGAATTTGCTTTAATCTTTCCCGTCCCCTAGATAACCTGCTTTTTATTGTACCTGGTTGACAATTAAGAATTTCAGCCATTTCTTCAATCTTTAAGCGTTGATAGTAAAAGAGGAATATCACTTCCCGATATGTAAAGTCCAGTTTTTGAATTGCCTTGCGGATACTCTCTTGTTCAAGTTTCTTTAAAACCTGTTCATCAGTTGGTTGACCTATATCCTTTTCTGTAACAGTCCCCATATCAATTAATTTTTCATGCTGGTTTTTCTTAAGCTTAGAAAAATCATAACACTTATTGATAGTAATCCTATAAATCCAAGTATAAAGGGAAGATTCCCCCTTGAAGTTTTTTATTTCCTTAAAAACAGTTAGTAAAACTTCCTGGCAAATATCTTGGGCTAGCTCCCTATTTCTCAAATAAAAATATGCAGTCTGTAAGATTTTATCTCCGTATGTATCAATAATGTGGGAAAAAGCTTCTTCTTGACCTTTCTTTAAGTTTTTAATTAATATTTCTTCTGTCAATGAAAGGCCTCCTTAATCTCTTCTACTACTTGTTTGACTACCAAAGTGGAAAAAAGGTTGCAAAAAAACCCGCTTTTTAAGCAGGTTCTTTGAATTATATATTAAGCAATTTCAGGGACGGTTTGAAGTCCACTATTCTGCTGAAAAAACTACCGGCTTCCCATCTTGTTCAATTACTCCAATTTTACTAGACAATTTAACAGGAATAATTTCACCCTCCATATTCATATCTCCTTCGTAGAAAAGGCGAATCAAAACCTGCTTCTCTCCCAGCTTTTCCGTAGTAGCCTCAAAGGTCTCCGGTTTTATTTTTATTTCCTCAACAAGCATAATACTCCAATTTTTCTGTTCAATATCTTTAAGCAAAGTAGAAAAGCTCAGCTCTTTTATTTTCTCTTTATCCCCTTGAGTTGCCACAACAAATACTTTGGCGATCTTTATAGCTTCGTTTTCAAAGCCCTGATACTCCTCCTCAGCAATCTCCTCCGGTTCCAGAGTTTTGGGCTCCTCTTTAGGGCTGGCGCATCCAATTATGAGACTCATAATTAAAAATAATAGTAGTGCAACTAGTACATTCTTTTTCATTTCATTTCCCCCCTTTTTTTCAATATTTCTCCAGTTATTTTTATTAATTCCATGGGTCTATTAATTCATTTTTAAATCATAATATAAGTCCTGTGAGTCCCTAATACCAAAAGCTGTGTATGTCGGTTCACCCTTTATAAAAAGCTTTATTTGTGGAACACTGGTAATTTTATATTCTTCTACAGTATTTGGTGCAGCTTCAACTTTGCATTCAAATACTACCATATTCTTAAAGTTAGGAAGTATATCCTTTAGATTTTCTTTAGCAATAATGCATCTCCCACAGCTTGGCGAAGAAAATACTATTAATACTTTCTCATACAAGGAAATGACCTCATTAAAATTCCCATCATCTACTCGGGGAAAAGTATCCTCCATAATAATCCTCCTAGTATTTAGTGGCTAGTGGCTAGTGGCTAGTAAAATTCTATCGTCTATTATCTACCATGTTCAGTTCAGAATTGTCATGTGTTGCCCACACCACTATGAACGAAAGCATCCCCGTCATCCTGAGCGATAACGAAGGATCTACGTACTCTTTAAGACTCAGATCCTTCGGTCGTACCTTCCTCAGGATGACACAGCAACATAGCAATAGACATGCAATGCTCGTGTCAGACGCACTATATTCACCCAGAAGTATTGTCAGACGCAAAATTCTATCCCAGAAGTACTGTCATTCCCGAGCACTGAACACCGGTCACTGAACACTGGGCACACTCTTTTTGCATCCCGCTGCTCTGAATTTAAAATCATGCCTCTTCCAGCAAAATACAAAGTGCTTCCCATTTTTCATATAACATTGGCAGCTCTTCTTCTGTTCTTTTAAACTCTGCTACTTTTTCTCTGCTTTTTTCTTCGTCCTGATAGGTATTAGGATCAGCTAGCTCTATACTTAGACTTTCTTTGTACTCCTCTAAGGTCTGAATTTTTTCCTCCAAAGCCTTAATTTCTTCTCTAAGCTTGGATTTATTGATTTTTGGTTTCTCCTGGACTTTCACAGTCACCTTTGCTTTCTGATTTTGTCCCTCATCCTTAAGCCGCTGAATTTCATCCTTTTTTTCTCTGTAATAGGAATAGCTGCCTAAGTAATTGTGCAATATTCCTTTTTCTAATTCTAATGTTCGCTGGGTAATCTTATCTAATAGAAACCTATCATGGGAAACAATCAAAAGTGTACCGGGAAAATCGCTTAAGAAATCCTCAACAGCTTCTTGAGAAGAAATATCTAGGTGATTAGTTGGCTCATCTAAGATTAAAAAGTTTGGTTCATCAAGAATAATCTTTAAGATAGATAATCGGCCTTTCTCACCCCCACTTAAATCAGCCACTCTTTTAAAAACATCATCCCCTTGAAAAAGGACCTGAGCCAGTTTGTTCCGGGCTTGTCCTTCATTCAAGGCGTAATTATCCATAATTTCATCGATAACCCTTTTGTTTTTATCCAGGTTTCTATGCTCCTGGTCAAAATATCCCATCTTTACCCGGGAACCTAAAGTAACTTGCCCTTGTTTAGGTAAAAGCCCGCCTGTCGCCAGCTTTAAAATAGTTGATTTGCCTGTACCATTACTGCCTATTAAAGCCACCTTTTCCCCTTTATATATATTGACGTTAAGCCTGGAAAAAAGTTTCGTCTCTTCATAAGCCATCTCTAACTCTACTGCCTGCAGAACAATATCTCCCGTTTCTCCTAGTGCACCAGCTTTAAGTTCAAAAGAATTTTGGTCTGGGAGCTTTTCAACTCTTTCAAGTCTAGATAATTGACTAGCTCTACCCCTGGCTTGTTTGGACTTTATCCCTGCCTTATATTTCAATATATACTCTTCTATTTTTTGAATTTCCTTCTGCTGCTTTTCATAAGCCCTGGCTTGAGCTAGTTCGTATTCTTTTTTTAATACTAAATACTTACTGTAGTTACCAGCGAAGGATTTTAATTGTTTATTATCTAGCTCAAAGACTTTACTCACTACCTCATCAAGAAAATAACGGTCATGGGATATTAAAAATACCGCACCCCGATAACTCTTAAGAAATGACTCCAGCCATTCTAAAGCTTGTAAGTCCAAATGATTTGTAGGCTCATCTAAAAGCAGTAAATCTGGCTCCCGTACCAAAAGCCGGGCTAAGCCAGCTCTGGTTTTCCCCCCCCCGCTAAAGGTATTAACATCCCTATTTAAGTCCTCATCCGTAAACCCTAATCCCTTTATAATGCGCCGAGCAAATGCCTCGCAACTGAAACCGCCTGCTGCTTCGTATTCATGGGTTAAAAGACTATATTTCTCTAATAGCTTCTCGAGGTCCTCACCTGACCTCGCCCCCATTTCCTTTTCCAAGCTTCGTAGGAGATCACGCATTTGAAAAACGTCGGCAAAGCTATCCAAGACACAATCCATTAGGGTGGTTCCTAAGTTGTAACTAGGAATCTGCTCAAGATAGCCCATGGTGCATTTATTGCCCATGGTTACCTCTCCTCTGTCCATCTGCTCTTCTCCTGTCAAACAGCGAAACAAAGTTGTTTTACCTGCTCCATTTGGCCCCACTAAGCCTATTTTTTCCCCCTCATTGATAATAAAGCTTACGTCTTCAATAATCGTTTCAACCCCATAGGACTTAGTCATATTTTTTCCTTGCAATACAATCAAGCCATCCACCCCAGTCAAGATTCCGCCTTTTCGTGGGCCCGTGGGCCCGTGGGCGCGAAACAACAAAATAATATTCTGTTTATAAACTATTGTTAGCTTATCAGATTTTTTAAATTAAAAAAAGACCTGCACTCAACAGGTCTAAGAGGAGGGTGTTATACTTAGGACACTGGTGTCCCCTTCATATTAACTAGCAAGTTTAAAAACTTGCATAGGGCAATAGCTAACACATTTACCACAACTGATACATTTTTCTTCATCAATTTCCGGACAATTATTGCCCTTTTGAATAATAGCACCCGTTGGACAAAGCCTCACTGAAGGACATTTATGATTTTGCGGGCATCTGTTTTCATTAATATTTATTTTCATCCTTTACACCTCGTATATTATTTATACCCCCTAGGGGTAATATAATAATACCATACGTTTTCTAAACATGTCAATATTATTATATGTAAATAATAACATGTAAATCAAACATGTGCTTCCTTATTTACAATCTGTTAGTTAGCAAAATTTATTTGAAGAAGCGAGCATATTTATCCAACTCTGTTATAACTTTATCCAGTCTATCAATTTGCTCCCCAACTGCAGTTAAGCCATCTTCCTGCTCTTGGGTACTACCTAGAATTTCCTGAGTAGCAGCAGTTATTTCTTCGGAAACAGAAACCACTTCTTCTACTTTTCCTAAAAAACTTTTCTGTTCCTTTTCAATAGATTCAATACTGTTGTGTAAACTATTTATATTGTTAACGACCTGGTTCACCTTAGTTTCCATAGTTTTAAAATGTGTTCCAGTTTCATTTATTTTATTGTTTTGCACCTCAATAATACTCATAGTAGAATTCACTACTTTTATTGTCTCATCCATTTCATTACCCATACCGATGACTATACTCTGTATCTCCGTAACAGATTTTGCTGTTTCCTCAGATAACTTACGTATTTCCTCAGCAACTACACTAAAACCCCGCCCATATTCCCCAGCCCGAGCAGCCTCAATACTGGCATTTAGAGCTAAAAGATTGGTTTGCTTTGCAATATTTTTTATAGTCGCTACTATAGTATTAATAACACCTGATTTATCCCTTAACGCCGTCATCTTTTCTACTGTATGATCAGCATATTTTTTAGTATCACTAGCATTTGTCAACAGGTTATTAATAGACGAGGCAACCTGAGCGTTATCTTTACTAGTTTCTCGGCAAAAGTTTGTTATATCCTGAGAGTTAACATCTAGATTGTACACAATTTCGGCCAGTTTAGTAGCAAAGCGATGCATATCTTCTGCTGCCTCAACCTGATTAGTTGTCATTTTTGTAGCCTCCCCCATAGAAAAGTTTATTTCTTTGGTGGCAGAAAGAGTGGCCTTGGAGCTCTCACCCAATACTTGATTTACTTGAGCCAGTTCCTGGGAGGAATATTTTATTTGTCCTAATACACCGCCGGTAATAGCCAGTATATTATCCAAAAGCCTGGACATATTGCCAATTTCACCTTGTGCTGATTTATTATAGACATCACAATTTTTGCACTCCTTAAGTTTTTCCACAATTGTTCCCTGGGTTTGGCCTTTACATTGGGTTCCAACCAGCTCCCAACAGCGTAAATTTTCATTTTCATATGCAACACATTCTATCTTCTGGCATTTTAAAGCCAGCCAACACTTAATTAAATTTGCTTTCTTATTTCGAGTACCTATATCACCTCTTTCCACCTCTTCTAAGGTATCAGTCATAAGCTTTACTGGTTGGAAAAGAAACTTATACAAGTAAAAATTATAGATTGCTACAAAAAGAACACCGGTCAAGCTTGCATATCTTAACCATATAAATTGACTGGTAATACTTAGGAATATCAATCCTATCATAGCTAAAATACTTGTACTCAAAAGGAAAAATAAATTCATATTCTTCTGAATCCATTTCACAAAAATCAATTCCTCCTTAATTTTGCTAAAATTATCCTAAGGAGGAAGTTTCGACATTTTTCTCAATAATCCTGTATTAGGGATTCATAAAAATTAGGCTCTACTTCTTAAGCTGACTCAATTCAGATCGAGCTATTTTACTAAGCATAATGGTATCCATACTATACAATATATACCGAAACCCCTGTTTAATTCTTTGCTGTGCATCCTCAACACTACTAGCAAAAATTCCTGCTATTAATCCTGCTGCCTTTATCATTGCTAATGAGTATGTTATTTTTTCTTCTAACAGAGGATGAGTCAATTGACCGGGAATTCCTAAAGATTGGGATAAATCATAAGGTCCTATGAAAACTATGTCCAATCCAGTAGTTGCTAAAATTTCCTTTAGGTTTTCCACCCCTTTAATATTCTCAATATGGGGTATTAGTAATGTTTCAGAATTGGTCTCTTTGATATTTTTATCTCGTGCATACAGCCCGTATCCTGATGAACGGGGAAAAGCAGTCCCTCTTTCTCCTAGTGGATAGTACTTGGCAGCTTTAACCATTTCCGTTGCATCTTCCCGGGAGTTTATTTGCGGAACATGAATTCCAAAGGCGCCGATATCCAAGGTTTTTAGAATTATTATGGGGTCATTTTCCGGAACCCTCACTATAGGGGTACAAGCTCTTGCCTCCGCGGCCCTTATTAAATTTGCAGTTGTTTCAATATTAAGAGGCCCATGTTCATTATCAATAAAAATAAAATCAAAACCGGCTAAAGCCAATACTTCTACAATATCAGGAGAGTTTACAGATACGATTGAACCTATTACTGTCTCTCCGCTTTCAAGTTTGCTTTTAATTATATTCTTCATCTACCCATCTCCTTAACTAAAAATATCCTATAACTTCCTAAAGGAGTTTTATCCCCTCAATCTCAATATCCTTAAATAAAATAAAGTTCTTTAAATTTAAATGTAATTTATTATCTTTAGCGTCTACTCCTTTTTGAACATAAACCTCGATACCCTCATCCAAATGAAAAAGATAATAATCCTTAGTATCATCGGGTGTGCCTAACCTAGCAACAGGAAGACAGAGATTTCCACAACAGACTCTTGTGGAAATATTATTGATAATAATTTTTTTATTTTCTTTATCTTTTAAATACTCTTTTAGTTTCTCATCAAGTATAATTTCCATAAAATAACTCCTCCTAGATAGATTTTGCTCATATTATATCACTTTCCGGTATTCAGGTAGAGTGGCAGATTTAATTCTATGGCAGGATTTTAGTAAAATTTAGCAAATATTAGAAATAAGTCGCTAAAATATTTTCAAGGAGTGATTATTATGAAAGTCCAGTTAGTAACCGATACAGCCGCAGATATCCCTCAACAATTTATCGAAAAATACAACATTGAAATTGTACCTCTGAGCATTATTTTCGGTGATGAAGTTTATTTAGATGGTATTGAAATAACTACCCACGACTTTTATGAAAAAATGGCAGCTACTCAAGAGCTACCCAAAACTTCCCAGCCAACACCGCAAGCATTTGTTGAGGCTTTCCAAAGAGCCCATAGCCGTGGTCCAGTCCTTTGCATTACACTATCTTCCGGTATTAGCGGTACTTACCAGAGCGCCCTATTAGCTAAAGAAATGGTAGATTTTGAAGTGGAAGTTATCGACTCGTTAAATATTAGCATAGGGGTAGGCATGCAAGTTATAGAAGCCTGTCGTTTAGCTGAGGGGGACGCCCCTCTCCAAGAAATCAAAGAAGCCATTCTTAAATATCGCTCAGAAATGGTAGCCTACTTTACCCTAAATACTCTAGAAAATGCAGTAAAAGGTGGCCGAGTTAAACCCTGGGAGGGCGGTATTGCTCAGCTACTAAGTATCAAACCAGTTATGAGTACCCTGCCTGACGGCACCCTTGGCAACTCTGAGAAAATAAGAGGAAGAAAAAAAGCTATTAAAAGACTCCTAGAGCTAGTTAAGACTTCCAAAAAGGACTTTTCCTCCACAGTAATTGGTATTGCCCATTCCGCTGAAGAAGATGAAATAAATCACATTACAAAAGAGCTAACTAATAATCTAAACCCTAAAGAATTAATTATCACAGATCTAGGTCCTGTATTTGGAACCCACGGCGGCTTTGGGGTAATTGGGATAATTGTTTAGTCTATGGAGTTTAAAGGTGGGCGAGTCAAACTAAATTATAAAAGGGCTTTGCCCTTTTTTTGTTTCAAAAGCAATTGGGGGACGGTTCTTGACTTGCCCATTTGTTAGCTTTTTTGTATAAAAAAAGAGAATATATTTTTTGTGACCTAAAAAGTATCACTTACATATTGTATTATAGATTTCCTACTAAACAAGGTGATGCTTAATGAGTTCTTTTGGTTTAATTTTAGTTGCCACAGCAGTTGCAATTGACGGTTTTTGGGGAGGTTTCTCTTTTGGATTAAGGAAAATAAGAATCTCCCTGCCTTCCTTGTTAATAATATCCTCCTGGTCCATCATTTGTACAATGCCAACTATGTTACTGGGATATAACCTACAGCGTTATATTTCGGTAGAAACCGGGAAATATCTGGGAGGATTTCTTTTACTACTTTTAGGAATCTTTACCTTAAAGGAAGGTCTGAAACAAAGAAAGGAAATGAAAAATAAACAAAAAATTAAAATTGGTTTTAAGGATTTACTTAAAATAATTCATAATCCCCTTTTGGCTGATATTGATCACGAGAATGATATTAAACCCTTTGAAGGTACTCTCCTAGGCATTGCGGTAGCTATGGATGCTTCTATTGCCGCCTTCACCTTATCATTTTTCGGTTTCAGCCCTTACTTGACACCGTTTTTATTTGGTCTAACACATTTTATCCTCATAGGCTTAGGAAATATAATTGCCCGGAAAAATATTATTAACCGTTTAGGAGAAAAGTTTGCCCTACTGCCAGGTATCATTTTAATAGCTTTAGCCATACTTCGGTTTGTATAACAATCATAGTCTATGGTCTATCGACTATGTTTCTGAGTAGAAAGAGGAAAAATTATGAGCTTTACAAATATGGCAAGAGCAGATCTGAGGGGCGGTCCCCTTGCACCTCAGATTAGAGGCACGGTGATCTTTCAGGATGTAATAGGCGGAGTGATGGTTTATACAGAGGTATTTGGTCTTCCCCCATACCAATCAGCACAAAACAATGGTGACCCTGTAGGTCCCCACGGTTTTCATATTCATGAAAACGGGTTTTGCTTAATAGGCGACCCGGATAATCCTTTTCAGGCTGCCGGCGGACACTGGAACCCGTATAATCAACCCCATGGCAATCATGCCGGAGACTTTCCTGTTTTATTTTCTAATAATGGCTATGCTTTTATGAGCTTTTATACCAACAAATTTAGCGTCCGAAATATCATTGGCAAAGCAGTAATCATTCATCAAAATCCCGATGACTACCGCACCCAGCCTGCCGGAGATGCAGGAAAACGGCTAGCCTGTGGAGTTATCAATAATATTATATTTTAAAGGAGCGAAAAAAACATGAAGGGGGACGTAATTTATGTAGTGAGGCTACTCCGAAAACAAGAAGAGCAGCTGGTATTAGATTATTATAAAAGTTATCATAAAAGGATTTTTTGGCAGCAGTTTGAGGATGGATTTCCAAGTTACAGGCACTATGGAATAGACATAGGTGATGGAACTGCTGTTCATTTTCGAGGTGATAGATTCCTTATCCAAAAATCAGCTTGGATTCAAAGAACTTCCCTCCAAAGCTTTTTACTTAATGGTGACTTATCTATTGAAGAAAATGTTAATTATGCATTTACACGAGAAGATGTTAAAAATAGAGCTTTGAGTCAAGTAGGTGGAAATTTTGGCGGATATAACTTTATTTTCAATAATTGTGAACACTTCGCTAACTGGTGCGCAACAGATCGTAGGTTCTCAAAGCAGGTACTTTTGAGGAAACCTCAATGTAGGATTTCATTTTATCCCTAAGGTATGTCCCCATTGAATATTCATTTGACCGGCAACCCTGTAGGGCAATATTATTTTTTAAAATAATTTTAATATATAATCACCTTTTTTCTCTAGAAGCATATCATGAATTGCAGATTCATTAAAAGAAAGGTGATAATCTATGAATGCTTTACCTGTAGAAAAGTTCTGCCTGGATGCAGCAACTGAAAAATGCCCCTGTGCAGCCGCAGTTACTGGTGACTGCTCCGTATGCAGCTTCCTAAATCATAGTCAAAGCTGTGATTGCAGCCAAACCTGGGCAGGAATGTGTATTTATCAGTCTTATCTATCCAATGGCTCTCAATTAATCAAATCCTCTAGCAATAAAATTGAAGTACTGCAGAAAATTAGTGATAAAGATTTCCTCAAGCTTGTCTGCTTCATCCCTAATCATTATTTGAAAAATATTAAAGCTTTCCAATTTGTTAAAATTACTACCAAAAATTACAACAAAACCGTTGCTATGTCAGGTGTAATTACTAAAATAGTACCAGAGCAAAACCTGATTTCTCTTATTATTAATGATACTAATTATGAGGTTCCTTTAAAGTATGGTCCTCTGGTGTCAAATGGAACAACTCTGGAATTAAAACCTCTTGGACCAGCATTACCCGAATTGCCTTGGACTAAGATGCAGGATGTGATAGTCTGTGTTGATGGTTTTTGGCTGGGAATAGTGAAATCTTTAATTGATGAGTTGAAAGCTAAAGGTAAAACGGTTACCGTAATAGGCCCCTTTTCTCACAAAACCGTTAATCAGTTATTAATTACAGCTGCCGATAAAGTAATTTCTTTTGAAAAGCTAACCGAGGTTAAAGAACTAAATTATGATACGATAATCAGTATTAATACACCAGCACTTCAAAAAAAACTTCTTTCCAACTTGTGGCAAAATAAGAACCAAAAAACCTTTATTTGCGTAAATAATGATCCAATCTAAAAAAACGCCCTTGGGCGTTTTTTTAGGTTCATATTCCTTTTTCCACTATTACCTCGTAGAGTTTATGGCCCCCTTCTTCAACTATATCAAATACGGGGATATTGACACTATTCTTGATGGTTTGAAAGAGTAGCTTCCGGTCCACATATGCTTCTTGATAATCATTAGAGGAAAAACGGAATTGGGGGTAATAGGGATTTACAGTAAGAGCTGTCACATGAACTTCTTTTTTTACACCTATTTCTAAACCAAGTTCTTTTAACCGTGAAAGGAGATTATAGATATGTCTTACCTCGCCACAGACTATAAGCTTTATGGCATCAGGTAAAATCAGTATCTTTCCCTTAAGTTCTTCCCCTACTTGAATTAAATATTCAAGACCTTGAGAGCTGATTACACCATCAATTACTACTCCTTGATTATTCGAAAGAAAAGCAGATAGCCTTTGTGCGGCTTGGATATCCAGTACCGACCCCATATTGACCATGTTTTTAGGTGTATTAAAAACTGGGAATTGGAGGATTTCCACAAGATGTTTTGTTTCCCAAGCAAGCTCAGTTATGTTAGGTGTCTTAGCCGCTCCAGTAGCTATAATTAAACTATCCACCTCAACCATGGGCGCTATTCGGTTTAAAGCTCCGTCAACAATAATAAAATTAGCCCCATACTGTTGCAAAAGGGGTAAAACCCTCCGCAATTCTTTACTTTTATTAGGTCCAGCGATAAGAAGTGTGCCACCTTTAGTAACTCTACCGAGAATTACTTTACCCAAGGGTGTAGCTATATCGGTTTTTTCTAGGAGTTCAATTTGGGCTGTGCTCACTTCAAGACTTCTCTCAGCTACAGCTACTAGTGCCCCTGGCCAAACCTCAATTTTCGGCTTGGGTAATCCGGTAATATTATCCACGTCCTCACCATCATACCCAATGCTAGTTAAGCCCAGTACCCTGTTCTTATCCCGCTGCACCTCTTCCATAATAGCTTTAGTAGTAGTGGTTTTACCTGTATTTTTGGCTGTTCCCGCAATACCTAGTATAACAGCCATATTATTCTTCCCGAACGGTATTATATCCGGCCCTACCAGGGAAGGCCCCTTCTTCTTTGCTCCCTAAAACACCGTCATATAATGATTGAACAAAATCACCCTGTTCTGCCACCTGGGAAAGAACCTTTTCAATCCCTCTAACCATTTGTTCTTGCCAGATTTGGGCATTTTCAGTAGGTTTTATTCCTGCAAGACCTAAGAACCTGAAGCTTTCCTCCACACCTCTTAAGGTATCAATTTTAGAAGGTATACTTATAGGTCCTCCTGAGTATGCTTCATCAGCAGAAGCTATGGATATTGCATCAACACCTAAGCTGGCCGCTAAAAGAGCATGCAAGGCTGTAGATAGAGAGGATTGCACCCTATCTTCGGTCTGGGTTAAAAACCCGATAGGTGCCCCTGGCCAAATCGGAGCATCAACTATACTTCTTAAAGCATATATTTTGGCAGCATTAAAATCAATATAGTTATCATCCATCTGCCCACCTACCATTACCTCTGGTGAGAAGGCAAATAAAGGCTGCAGTATAGGCTTAGCTCCCAATCTTACTGCCAGGTCAGCTACTATCAGCATTCCAGCAAAGGCTTTATAAGCTGGAACTCCGGTTAATTCCTCGTTTGTAACTACATCAAAGGGCATTTTATATTTAGCAGCATATTTAATGGCATGAAAAGCGTCAATGGTTAAACGGGCAGGATCTGTACCTGCCGCCAATGACCCATAACAGATATTTATCTTAGTTAAATCTGCACCTATTTTGCCGGCTAAGACCACAGTTTCGGCCGTATTTAAACCCCGATGAGCCCTTACCTGCCATAAGGTGGATTTTTCCAGCATCCTATGAATTCTATATAAATTATTAGGTGTGATAACTGTACCGTCTTCCTGATGTGTGAGGTTGCCGTTTAAAAAGCCCTCTGTTCTAGCTCCCCAAGAAGGGTCAAAATGAACTACACCGTCAGCTCCCCAACCCTCACTAGCCTTAACATGGGCAATATCCATAAAGGGACAGCCTGTGCCATACTGGTTCCAGACTATAGGCAGCTTCCTAGTATGCTGCAGTTTTTTCACCCTCATCTGTTTTTGCATATTATTAATATAGGTATTTAAACTGATTAGTTCATCCTTTGAAAGCTCTCTGGTTTTAGGATGCATTACTCCCTGAAGATAAAAATCCTTTGGGACTTGATCACATAATTGGGCATAGCGTTTATAAAACTCACTATCATCCTCTTTCTTTAGAAAGGCCTGATAATCCCACTCATTTTCTCTAAGCTTTGCCCTTTCTACCCCAGGTGATGTTTTATTCGCGGCCCAGCCTATAATTTGTTTGGTTATTTTTTTCAGAAGATTACCTATCTTTTCATTCTTATATTGGTAAGTATAAGGGGATGAAATATCCACCTTTTCCTTTTTTATTTCATTTTCCTGAGGACTATATTCTTTTCCCTCCACAAATGCAACAGCTTCTTCCACAGTAGTTCCAGGACCAAATCCTGCATCAAAGCCCAATTCTGCTGCAATTTCCGGTCGGACAGCCATACCGCCAATTCCTATACGGACATTTTCTCTTAATCCTGCTGCATCAGCCAAGTCTACAAAGCGGGCTAATAATTCCGCAACTCCATAACCTAAGGTTCGGCTTAAAAGCAGAGTATCAAAGCTTCCTTCCATACAAATACGAATAATTTCTTCCGCCGGAGTATCAGGAGGTAGTAATTTTGTTTCTAGACCGGCTTCATCAAGACCCCTCTTTATCATTTTTAATCCTATATCATGAACGGGGTCTAAAGGAGATAACAAAACCTTTTTAGTCATTAACTTTTACCTCCTCAGCGAATAACCACCCATATTGATCCCCTGGGCGGTGTAAATATGCCCTAGCTCTAATCCTAGCCCCCGAACCAATGAATTCAATAAATACCAGATCTACATCCTTAAAGCCCAGGTTTTTCATCATAGATAATGCTAGCTTTTTCCCTTCTTCTTCACTCTCACAGACTAAGAAAGTTTCTACGTCCAAAGCATCTATTACTCTCTTTAAAGCATCAGTCACAAATATACCCCCAATATGAAGAAAATCTCTAGTTCCTATTAATTATAAGAAAGACCTGCTCCGCAGGTCTTTCTGTAGCTAAAGCACCTACATAATATAAAGTTTATTTTACTATTAATTCACCTTTTGGTTATACAGTCCTGTCATACCAGCTTCAGCTACCCGCTTACGAATAGCATCCAAGTCAGTTGTATAAAAACCTAGTTCCTTCATGCGCTCAAAGTATACTGAACCGGAAAAGGTATATTTTTTAGTAAGACCCTCTTCCGTGGTCATTTGCTCTTTAACATAATTAATAGCATCACCAATAGCTAAAGAAGTAGGAATCTCTACTAGGTCTTTTCCAAAAGCATAACGTACTGCATTATGACCAGCTAGACTACCTGTAACAATTGCCTCTGTGTGGCCTACTAAAAGACCGGCCTTTTCTCCACCACAGAAAAGATTATCTAAGCCTTTAGTTTTCAAGAAATTATCCCGTGGGGATAGCGCCAAATAACGCATGGAATTACCTATACCGCCGGAATAAGGATCCTCATAACGGGCGTTTTCAAAACCGGGAATTCTCCGTAGAGTATCCAAAGGATAATAAGGAGACATTAATTTTGCATGGCCTGTATCTAAAAGAATAACATTCTCTTTAAATTCAGCTAACGCATACTGCTGGCAGGCTTTAGACTCTAAGGCCCCTTCCTTTTGTAGGTCCTTAGGAATAGGTACTACTGCAACACCCTTAGCGTACAGCTGTTTTTGAATCTCTTCAGAAAGAGACTCCATATGCAATTTACAGGAACCACTCATGGCTCCAAAGGTACCATCGGCCTTTTTGCCCATAAATTCTTCTACACCACACTTAGTAGCTAAAGCAATTCTAGGACCAAAGGTTGGGCAGCGCAGTATACACATAGCACAGCCATTACCATATTTTAAACAGTTACCTTGGGGTCCGGCAGTACCAGTAGTTTCAACGAATACATCGGCCTCATATTCTCGTCCTTGTTCATCAATCACAGCAGTTATGGTAGTGCCATCCATTTTAACGTCCTTTACTCGTTGCTTAAGCTTAAATTCCACGCCAGCTTCAGTAAGTTTTTTTCTTACTGCCGGTTCTATTTTTGCTACATCATAAAGGGTAGCATGTTTATGCCCCGGAAATTCCATGTTTTTGTGGCGAGCAGTTTCTTCTGTAGCATCAAAAAGTTCATGGGCGCCCATAGCAATTGATTCCTCAGTAGCCACAAAACGACCGTTGTTTCTCATAATTCCACCAACTAAGCCAGTCCCTAAAAGCATATCTGCTCTTTCCAAAACTAATACCTCAGCACCCGCCTTTTTAGCAGCTAGACCAGCAGCAACACCGGACCAACCACCACCTACAACAACAACTTTCGGCATCTTTTCTCCTCCTTGTGGAAATATTTTGAAAATTTAACTTAAGTGTGTAAGTGAATAAGTGAGACAGTGCCCAAGTTTGCCCTAGGCTAAGGTTAAGGCTGAGGTTAAGATTAAGATTAAGTTAATTTCTAAAGGTTTCTTAACCTTAACCTAGCGAAGCGCAACCTGAACCTAGGTTTACCTGTAGCACTATTTCACAATTTCACTATTGACTTACAGTACTCCTGCATGTTTACAAACTATTTCAATCAGCTTAACTAATGCTTTAACTGCATAACGAGTCTTCTCCGGAATTAACTGTCCATCTTCATCACAAGTACCTAAACCTGGTGAAATGTAAATATTCGCATCATAGGCAATTGTTGGGATAACACCGAATTTAGTCATACCAGTCTGTAAGAGGTTTGTTCCTGAATACATATCTTCGATTGAGAAAATAGGAATACCCATTTGTCCATTTTTCCAAGTGCCTTCATAGTTAACTTCGACTGCAGTAGAATTATAAACCTTGGTAATTTTAATTCCGTCTTTAAACTTCGCCGGAATATTCTCAAATTCCTCTACAACTATTTCATATAGGTCATCAACGGGTTTTGTCAATACTTCAGGATTATCTCTCAATACTTTCAGAGCCTGAAGCTGAGTTAAGAGAGCCTCTTTACCCGGGTCAAAGGTTACATAAGCAGCCTTACCATAGGAGGATGGAGTTCCCCAACGGTCGCCATGCATGCCTAAAGCTCTGCGAATTTGTACCATTGGTTCTTCCTTACCGATAATCAAACCACTAGTGGCAGCGCCTGTAGCCTTATCCATACTATATGTAATTACATCACAGCCAATTTTAGTAGGATTAATGCCTACAAAGGGCAAGCCCCAAGCATTATCTATAACATAAGGAACATTATAGGAATGCGCTAAATCAGCAATATATTTGCACAATAAAGGAGTACCTTCTTCATCCTGAGCACTATAACCATACCCTGGAGATGGATATCCTAATGAAGTGAAACCTGTCAGCATTGTTTCATGAATCTCCGCATGTAAAGCAATACTTTCAATGGAAGCTTCAGGATCTACTTCAGATAGCAAAGGTACTGGCCACTGTTTAATACCGTGAACTTCATATTTAGCTCCCTCTAAAGGAACAAATACCGTATCAAGATTATTTTGCCTTTTGCCGTGGAATCCTAATTCTCCAGCTGTTGAGCCTCTGTCAGCAAACATATCTTTATATTTTCCGGGAAATGGGCGACCATAACCACCTTGGTGATGTAAATGTTTTTCATAAGGAGCTATGTATCTTGCTCTATAATTATCACCCCGGCCCTGCATGGGAGGTGTAAATAAAGCATCAAAGGAAGTCCAAAGAGTAGCTTCACAGGTACTTGTAGCAGCTGCTTCCCACTCATCACCATAAACATCTTTTACAACTTCCCTGATCTCGTCCATTATCTTTGCAAGAGGGATTACTTCAACAGCACCTTTTTCTCCCGCTTTCAAAATATCTTTTCTTAATGGTGCTGGACAACCTGAGATAGCACCAGTTAAACCAAACGATCCTCTAATATCCTTAGGTATACCCATTTCGTCTGCAGCCTTAGCAGCATCAGCATATATCTCTGCAGTTTTAGCATGCAGCTCTTTATACATTAGAAATTTATATTTTGGACTCATTATAATTTCCTCCTTTTAATTTAGTGACTAGTTACTAGTGACTGGTAACTAGTCATTTAGTTGATAGTTCTTAGTTATTAGTGGCTAGTCACTAGTCTTTAATTCTTAATTCTCAATTCTCAATTATTAATTAGCCCTTACTTAATCTTCACTATCATCTCAACCTCACAGGCAGCATCTAAAGGTAGTTCATTTACTCCTACTGCCGCGCGGGCATGCTGTCCTTGCTCACCAAATATTTGGCCTATTAACTCTGAAGCACCATTAATTACTTTGGGCTGCATATTAAAGCCTGCTGCACTGGCCACAAAACCATTTACTTTTACAACTTGATCAATTTTGTCTAAATCACCTATAACACCTTTTATTACACTTAAACAGTTCAAAGCACAAACCTTTGCGGCTTCGTATCCTTCTTGCTCGTTTAGCTCCTGGCCTATTTTTCCTTTAAACTTTAACTCACCATTAACAAAAGGAATTTGCCCAGAAGTATAAATATATTTGTCAACTAAAACTGCGGGTACATATGCTGCTACCGGTTTGGGTGCTTCCGGCAACTCAAGTCCCAATTCTTTAATTCGTTCCTCAAACTTCACTATTACACCTCCTTCCAAAAATATTTAAGTATTCAACTTTTAAATACTGAACAATGATAACGATAATTATTATCAATGAACTAGTAAAAAATAAATGCTTATTTAGGCTTTTCAAATGAAATTTTATCGCCAACGTTACAGCCCAATTCTACTCCTGTTAGCCTATCCTGACGCTTCATAATAATATTTAGATGATTTGGCATATGTGTTTCGTCAAAGCCAGCAATATGACCTATACGTTTATTGTTTAAGTAGACTTCATCGCCAGCCACCATTACACTACCCTGCTCTACTTCAAAAAAACCTAGGTAGGAAATTTTGTCAACGTTCATTCCAGGACCTGCATCAATTTCATCTGTAAAAAGTAATTCATGAATTTCATTTTTTAAAATACAGCGGGAAATAGGCGAGATAAGCTTTAACCCTCTATTCTCCATATAACCATCCAAAACAACTACCAATTCACCCTTTATACTTCTCTTAACCACATAAGGATTAGTTTTAAACATACCTGCTTTATAAGGATCTATCGTTGCCATATATAACCCTCATTTCCGCTACTCACTGATGAGCAGATTATCTACTATCATTTTATGACACTTATCAACATTTATCAAGTCATAATTTTCAAAAAAAAAATATTTAATAAAAAAGAAACCCTGCAAAGCTGCAGGATTCCTTAAAAGTGGACTTTTTTGATAAACACTAATCCTTACTAGGAAGGTTTTACACCTCGCCCCAGTATTTATTTACATCCCGGATTAAATTGTCCATATGCTCAACCATTGCCTTTTCAGCGGTATCAGGGTCCTTATTAATAATGGCCTCCATAATCTTCTTATGGTCAACCATTATACTGCTTTTTACCTTTTTGCGAATATACTCTAAAGCAGGAGTCAACTGCCCATCTTGCCTGATTAGATCTAGCATAGCATCAAGAACTTTATTACCTGCTGATCGGGAAATAAGCTTATGAAACTGGACATCATATTCGGCGGCTATACCTTTTTTGCTATATTTCGCCTGTTGATCAATGGTTTCCTGCATTTCCTGAGCAATTTCAGGTGTAATATGCATTGCTGCCATCCTTGCTAATTGACTCTCAATAACTCGCCTAGCAACTAAAATCTCGACCAATTCTGCTTCAGATGTACTATCCAGAACTTTAAAAAATTCTTCACCGTACTCTTTTCTTTCTCGCTGAATACGCATTTCACGTAAGGTATTTTGTCCTTGTTCGGTTAAAAGTCTGCCTTTAAAGCCCTCTTTTTTAGTTAGAGTCTCCTGATCCAAACCGAATAAAATTCTGCCAACAGTTGCTTCACTAATATTTAATCCTATACTAGATAGTTCTTTTTTTATCTGGTTGGCACCTAGGGGTGCTTCACTTTTTTCAATTACTTCTAGAATAAAAAACCTATGATTTTCCCGTGGTGTTAGCAAAACACCCACTCTCCACATAAATATTTTTTATATAACCAAAGTAATTATACAATACTACTTCAGTCACTGCAACTAAGGTTAGATTAAAAAGATGGCAACTATAGTTGTGACTAGAAAACCGATCATAACTGGGATAAAATTACGACGGGCCAATTCCATAGGCTCAACACCACAAATAGCTGCTACCGGGATTAAACCCCAAGGAATAATAGTTCCTCCGCCTACCCAGACAGAGCTAATTTGTCCAAGGGCAGCTATAACTCCCACATTACCATCTATTGCAGTACCAAAGGTCTGAGCTAGCGATCCCACTAAAGGTAAACCAGAAAAGCCGGAACCGTCAAGACCAGTAATACCACCGATAATTATAGTGATAAAGGCCACCGGCGCCGTACTTAATGGGACGTTCTGAGCTAAATAGGTTCCTAGATCTGTTAGTAGTCCAGTTGCATTTTCCCCAAGTATTGCCTTTGCAGTTCCTTCACTTCCTAGGAAGAAGAACGCTCCAATAACAATAACGGGGGCAAATATTTTGATACCAAACATAAAGCCGTCTCTAACGTAGTCAGTAACCTTCTCTAAAGATTCACCTTTAAACTGAGCTATGGCTAAAACTGCTGTTATTACTAAGGCAGTACCACCAATTAAAGCTGTAGCATCTCCGCCTTTGAGGTCTAGCATTAACATAGCTACCACATCAGCGGCAAAAACTATTGGAATCAAAATGGCAAAAATATAGGATGCAGTGCTAAATTTACGTTTTTCGTTTTGATCATCCTTAGTAGCACTAGACAGTTCCTTTTCATAAAGGTGGGCATTTTGATTTAAATCTTTTCTTAGCATATAGAATGCAACTGCCACAGTTACAACAGCCATAACTAAGTAAAGGGGCGCACCTGGATAAGTTACCTTGGTGGCATCTGCGAGACCAGCTGCACTGGCTGTAATTCCTGGAGCACCTTGGATAATCCAGTCACTAGATAAACCAATTCCATGGCCAAAAATATTCATAGCAACTGCCGCACCAACAGCAGGTAAACCGGCTCTAAGAGCAACCGGCAGTAACAATGCACCTATCAGCGCAACTGCAGGAGATGGCCATACAAACCAAGAAACAATAAGCATTGCAAAACCCGTCACGAAAAAGGCAATATTTCTATTAACCATAACTTTGGCAGCAGGGCGCATTATAAGGTAATCGGTCCCTGAATCTGCCATGGCTTTACTCATTCCAACTACAAGGGAAATAACAACAATAAGTCCTAAAAATTCTCCACCAGCAGCCATTAAAGCATTAAACATAACCTGGACTGCACCAACTATTGAACCTTTGGCTGCAAGGCCAATAATAAATAAACCAATGATACAGGGCAGCACTGTGTCTCTTCTGGCTACCATAACGCCAATAACTAAAATTACTACTGAAAAATAAATAAAGTGCAATGATCCTAAAGTAACTTGAGTATCCACATTAAAACCTCCCTATTTTTTATATGTAAGGTATGTACTCCGTTTACAAACAACCCCCTCCTCACTGATGAGTAGATTTACCTCTAATGCCATTTTACGACATTTGCTGACATTTTGCAATAACAAATTCAGAAGTTTTGCAATTGTTAGAAAAATAAAACAACCTGCACGCACCGGCAGGTTGTTAGCATATGGACGATAGACTATAGTCTATCGTCTATAAACTATTATCTATGGTCAATTGACTTTTGACTATTATCATTTTTATCCAAAAACTGTATTAATAAACTGCCTGACTACATCTGCTCCCCCTACTAAGGTACCTATGGTGCTTCCAATGTTCGCCATAACAACTACCAGCAGAATATGGGTAACCTTATTACGCCAAAAACCTTTTAGAGAATAAACATCCTCTGACATGTTCTCAAAATCCTGAACATTTGGCTTTCTTATCAAAGCCTCAGTAAGACCAGCAAACCAACCCGCAGCTAGAAGAGGACTTAAAGAGCTTATAGGTGCAACTAAAAACGCTGTCAGTATAGAAAGAGGATGCCCAAAAGCCAATGATGTACCAATAGCTGCTAAAGAACCATTCCAGAGAACCCAGCTTAGCATTTGGTCTATACCTGCAGCTTTATTAACTGAAAAGGTAGAGGCAATGATCAATAGTATTACTACCGGAATAGTCCAACCAATTATTTTTGCGGTTTTAGATGGAGGTAATACCCGGGAAAGTTCAGCTAGGTCATGGTCATGGAGTATTTCATTTTTTATTCCCGGAATATGACCAGCACCTAATACAGCAATGATTTTATTTCCCGGTGCCTCTTTAATTTTCTGAGCTAGATATCTATCCCTTTCATCGATTAGGATAGCCTTAAACTGAGGAAAAGACTTGGATAACTCATTTAAAGCCGCAGTTAACATATCCTGACTTTTCATTTTTTCCAGTTCTTCCTCACTGAGCTCTTCATTTTCAAACATACTTAAGACTAGTTGAAAAAATAACTTAATTTTTCCCCAGAGGCCCATACCCCTCCACAGCCTAAGCATTGTCGTTTGAATATCCCGGTCAGCTAAACAAAGGGTCGCTCCTAGTTCATTTGCCGATTCAATACCTTGAATCATCTCCTGTCCAGGTTGAATGCCAAATTGCCGGGCTAATCTTTTTTGGTAAGAGGACAGAATCAGGTTAATTAATAACATCAGGGCTTTACCCTCTTTAATAACCTTGATTATATCCATGTTTTTCCATCTGTTTGCATCACTAATAGATTGATATCGGGATTGGCATAATTCTACACAAACTGTATTAGGTTTTTCTTCCTGAATTATCTCTTTTACCTCATCAACACTTTTCCGCGAAACATGGGCTGTCCCAATAAGAATAATTTCTCTACCATCTATTTCTAAACGGTGTACATTGCCGCTGGTCAATATATCACTTCCTAAGAAAATTTCTGTTCAAACAAGTATAATAATATCATATTTAGCAATTATTTAATCAACTCTTTTTATTTGGTCATCTTTTAATTCAGCTAAAAGCTTTGAAATACTTTGCCCTTCTATTTTTAAATCTGGCTCAATTTCCGCAAGCGGCACTAAGACAAAGGCTCGTTCTGTCATTCTTGGGTGGGGTATTGTTAGTATCGGATCTTCAGAAGAAAAATTTTCATAAAGCAGAATATCAACATCCATGGTTCTAGGACCCCATCTTATAAGCCTCTTTCTCTGAAGCTGGTCTTCGATAGACTGACAAAATGAAAGCAGTCTATAAGGGTCTACCGAAGTCTCAAGCTCGACAACAGCATTTAAAAACCAGTCCTGTTCCTTAAAGCCTATAGGCTCTGTTTCATAGAAGGAAGAAATTTTAAGTACTTCTATAAAAGGGTTCTTATAAAGCAGTTCTAAACAAGTTGTTAAGTTAGTTTTTTTATTGCCTAGGTTGCTGCCAAGTCCCAAATAAGCCTTAGCCATTTCTTTTTCTCCTTATTTCTACACCAAAATAGTCAAATATACCAGGGACAGGTGCCTCCGGTTTGCGTACTAGGACAACTGTTTCCTTTATTTCTTCGTACTTTACTAAAATTTCTGAGGCAATGTTTTCCGCTAAAGCCTCAATCAAATTAAACCTATTGTCTGATACCATCTCTTTAACTAATTGATATATATCAGCATAGCTTACAGTATCTTTAACATTATCAGTTTCTCCGGCTTTTTTTAAATCCAAGCTTAATTCAACATCAATAAAAAATTTTTGTCCAAGAGCTTTTTCTTCACTCATGACCCCATGGAAGCCAAAAAAGGCTAAATTTTTTAAAAAAATCTTATCCATATTTTTACCTCTAATGCTTTCTTATTATGGCATCAGTAACCTTAGCAGCCCGCCAATTCTCTTTTACGTCATGTACCCGTACAATATCTATTCCCTGCATAATTCCCATCACAGTCGTTGCCAAAGTCCCCTCAATTCTATCCTTAGGAGGCAAGTCCAAAATTTTCCCTAGCATAGATTTGCGGGAGGTACCCAAGAGAATTGGGTAACCTAATTCATTTAGCTCATGGAGCCTAGCCATAACAACCATATTCTGCTCTGGGTTTTTTCCAAAACCAATTCCCGGATCTAAGATAATATTTTCCTTCCTAACACCTGCATCTAAAGCAATATTTATTGATTCTTGCAAAGAAAGCTTAATTTCTTCCATAATATCATTTTGATAGTCAGTTCCAACCTGATTATGCATAATCACTGCCGGAATTTGCCCTTTAGCAATTACCTCAGCTATACCAGGGTCTTTTTTTAATCCCCAGATATCATTGATAATATCAGCACCTGCCATTAAAACCTCTTTAGCCACCATAGCCTTATAGGTATCAACGGATACAGGAACCTCCACCTCTTTTACCAGCCTTTTTACTACGGGCAAAATCCTCCCTAGTTCTTCCTCGGTGCTTATCTCCTCAAAGCCCGGCCGGGTCGATTCTCCGCCAATGTCGATAATGTCCGCCCCTTCTCGAACCATTAAATGAGCATGAGCTACAGCCTGCTCTAGATCAACGAAATCACCGCCATCAGAAAAAGAATCAGGAGTAACATTTAAGATCCCCATGATATAGGTTCTAGATCCCATGCTCAAGGTTCTATTTCCACACTTGATATTGACAAATCTATTGTAATACATTCCAAACACCTCAATATCCTTAGTTGTTAGTGGCTAGTAGCTAGTGGCTGGGAAAGACGTGTCGCAAAAGGCATCCGATGAATGACAGCTTTCTGGGATGCATCGGCTTCTGAGCCAATACTGCATGATGCATCTGATGATTGGCAATTTATAGTGATGCATCCTTTGAGCTAGACCCTTTAGCAGATGCCTCATGTTATTTTCGCATGCATAGGATGCATCCTTAAATATTAGACTTGGACACCCTTCCACTACCATTTTTTTCTCGCCCACTCGCCCACTATTAAGCTATCTTCCAAAATTAATCAGCGCCAGTGCTTCCGCTCTTGATTTAGCATCTTTTTTAAATATTCCCCGTACTGCTGAGGTCAGGGTCTTTGAACCAGGTTTTTTTACACCCCGCATTGTCATACACATATGCTCTGCCTCAACAACTACAATTACGCCATGGGGCGCTAGCTTGTCCACAATAATATCGGCAATTGTACAAGTCAAACGTTCCTGGAGCTGTGGTCTGCGGGCTACCATTTCAACTACCCTGGCCAGTTTACTTAACCCGGTTAATTTCCCTCCTTTAGGAATATAGCCTACATGGCATTTCCCAAAAAATGGAACAAGGTGATGCTCACACATACTATGAAAAGAGATATCTTTAACTAAGACTAGCTCCTCATGGTTTTCTTGCTCAAAATATATCTCCAGATGTTTTCCTGGGTCATCTTCTAATCCCGCAAATATTTCTTCATACATATTAGCGATTCTTTTAGGTGTATTTAATAATCCTTCTCGATTTGGGTCTTCTCCAATGGCCAGTAATATTTCCTTTACAGCCTTTTCAATTCTTTCCTTATCCACAGTAAACCTCTTTCTTCGGCTACTTTAAAGGGAATTTCCCCTTAGGCCAATTTATTAGTGTTCCTCCCCAAGGATTTAATACATATTTTATCATATTTTGTAGGTAGGAAAGGCTTTTTTCTACATTTTTTTCTTCCAAAAACTTTACACATACGTTATATAAATCCTTTTCCTCTTTAATGGCAGCTAACATTTTCTTTTCCCGAGGTACCCATCTATTATTAAGGTTAAAATACGCAATCAAAATTTCCTTAAATAAGTTGTAAGCAAGAAATTTCGAATTAAAGGCATCTTTTCTCCGATTATATAAGTCTTCATAATCCTGGGCTAGCTTAAACCTTAAATATTTTAATTCTTCCTCTGTTAATGCTCCCGGTCCTTGAAGGGAAATACTTTGAATTTCCGCCAGTAGATAGTCAACTTGGACATCTTCGATAATTATTGGTTTGCTTTTATACAATCCGAGGATCAGAAACGGCCATTTTTCCTTTATTCCCTGTTTCAAAAGATTTATCGGCAAATAGGTTATATCCCAGGTAACACCCCCTCTATCTGCTACTTCCCGTTCCAAAAATTGACCTTTTGGCAGAATAACAAAAATATCTATATCCCTTAGTTTACTAAAATCACACAACTCACCTGCTGCCGCCCCTGTTAAAAAAACAGCCTGAACAGATTCTTGACTTCTAATTCTTTCTATTTCCATTTCAAAGCTCAAGGTATTTACATCCATATATATTCCACTCTTTCATATTTTGTTTCGTTATTAATTTCAACAAAATATTCCTTATTTTTTCATTGGAAGGTTTTATCCTCTTTATTTTACTCTAATTTTACTATTTCCGCTGGATTAAATGCTGCTCTTCCTTTTTTCCCAGTAATAATAATCCCTAACTGCTCTAAAACCAGTTTACCTTCTCTGCCATGCCAACGCTGACTAAAATCCATCCTAGGGATATAGGTGTAATTTCCCAGGGTATAGGGATCCATAAAATAAAGGTTCTCCCGATCAGAGCCGATAGCTACCACATAATGCTCATTACCCCATTTGTTTTGATAGTTTGTGAGCTGTTTTGCCCAAGCTTGGATTAACACAATAACTGGTACTTTTTCGTTTATTTTCTCTTCAAGTTGACATAAGGTCATATTTAAATGGTCCGTTGCATTAAAACCAAAGGTTCTAGCTAGCTCAATAATATTCTTATACTCAGTCCCGATTTCGGGATTTGTATGTAACTTCTCCGCCATCTTTTTTTCCCTTATTGCTAACCCATAATAAAATAAGACTGACTGCAAAGCAGCTGCTCCACAGCTAAAGGAAGTTGCTTGATAGGTGAGGGGTACTTTAATAAATTTTGGCAAAGGTAAGGGAACACACCTCTCTTCCATGATTTACTTGGGGTCGGAGAAATGTCCCCAATTTTTTGTCCAACATTACCTTGAGTAGGACTAGTATCTGCATTTTTAAAAGCAAAAAATCGCCAAGCAGGCGATTTTAGTTTCATAAAATAATAATTTTCCATTTAATTTCTTTTAATTAACATTAGTACTAAGCAAGATGCAACAACATACCTAAAAAGTGCACCGTACTACCACCTAAGACAAAAAGATGCCAAATGCAGTGACTAAAAGGCCTGCGCCAAATATAAAAAACAATACCGAAAGTATAAATCAATCCGCTGGCCAAAAGCCAGGAAAAAAGTCCTTCTGGAATCATAGCCATCATGGGTTTGAAAGCGATTATTATTAACCAGCCCATTAGAAGATACAATAATAAAGATACAATTTTAAACTTTTTCATCCCTATTATTTTTAGTATTATCCCCGTAAAAGCCAAACCCCAAATAATACCGAAGATTGTCCAGCCCCATACTCCTCGCATTGCAATTAAGGTTATCGGGGTATAACTCCCGGCAATCAGCAAATAGATAGAAATATGGTCAAATAATCTAAGTACTCTTTTGGCCTTCTCATGAAAAATACTGTGATAAAGGGTAGATGATAGATACAAGAAAAAAAGAGTAAACCCGTAGATACTAAAACTAACTATGCGCCAGACATCACCTTTAATGCTAGCAAAAGCAACAAGTATCACCAATGCAGCAATACTAAGTAGAGCCCCTATACCATGGGTTATACCGTTAAAAATTTCTTCACCTATAGTATATCTGTTTACTAAATTTTCATATTCTCTAGTCTCATTAGCAGTCATGTACATCCCTCACAATAAAAAATTTACATCTCTATTTTATACATTATAACTAATTTTAACCACCATTTTTTATCATTTAAGATAATTCCCCTCAAAATAAGAGCCCTCATCTTTTAATGGGTTGCTTTCTATTATTTTATATTTTTCTAGCCTTGTCATCTTTTTTATAATTGCTTCTCTTTGCATAGCTTCCGTCTTTGTTTCAAATACTTCATAATATTTTAAAGTAACTGGGAGTCTTGTCCTGGTATACTTTGCACCCTTACCTTTGTTATGTTTTTCTAGTCTGGCTTCAATATTAGTTGTCCAGCCAGTATAAAGAGTTCCATCTTTACACTCTAGAATATATATAAAATACATTTATCAATGCCCTCTTATATTCTCTTTAAATTGCTTTCCACTTAGAGAAAATTTTATCTTGTCTTATTTTTTACATCTATTATTTTTCCTTTATACATATCCTTGGGTTCTATTTTAATTTTTAGTTTCTTCTCATAGTTTTCCAGCAATTGTCTTTCTTCTTCTAAAATAATACAGATAGATATTCCTTCTTTACCCGCTCTTGCAGTTCTACCTGCTCTATGCAGATACTTATCGGCCTCTTCGGGAATATCAAGACTAAATATGTAATCTACATCTTTTATATCAAGCCCCCTAGCGGCTATATCAGATGCAATAAGCAGATTGGCTTTTCCTGTTTGAAAATTATGCATGGCATTTTTGCGTTCTTCTTTAGTTGTTTTTCCGTATATTGCTTCTACTTTTTCTCCATGATATTTCAAACTTTCGATGGCATCTTCTATATCATATGCAATATTAATAAAAGCAATAGCTCTTTTAGGCTTTAGTATAAATAATAGTTTTCTTAAGACTGCTACTTTTTCCCTTCGCTCACAGATAAAAAACATATGTTTAATATTTTCATGAAGAGCTGTCTTATCTTTAATTTTTATAAACTTATAGCTTTTCATCATTTCTTTAGCTGTTTCCAAAGCATTATTGGTAATAGTGGCTGAAAAGAACATTAATTGTCGTTCTTTTAATGTGGTCTTTATAATTGTTTTTATTACCTCAAGGTTATTTTTATCTAAGAGTCTATCAGCTTCATCAACGACAATTGTTTCGGCTGTATGTGCTCTAATCACCTTCATTTTGATAAGTTCCAGTATTCTCCCCGGAGAACCTACTATGATATGGGGTTTGTCTTTTTTTAAATTTTCCATTTGCCTCTTAATATTTACATTTCCAATTATTGGGGTTGAAATTATTGGAATTTCAGAGTTTTGGGCAAGTTTCTTTATTTCTGTATTAACTTGAATTGCAAGTTCATGAGTAGGTAGAAGGATAACTGCCTGTATATCCTTTTTTGACAATTGTATTTTTTGAAATATCGGGAGTAGATATGCTAAGGTTTTTCCGCTGCCTGTTTCTGACTCTGCTATTATGTCTCTGTTTAAAAGTATTTCAGGTATAGATTGTTCTTGTATTTTGGTAGGCCTTAAAATTTCGCCTTTTTCTAGCCCTTTTATTATTTTTTCATCTAACCCTAATTGTTGAAATAGATTATCCATGTTTATTTATCAGCACCTCTTTTAAAAAAACATTTAACATCTTAGTTTTTTCCAAGTCAAACATATTTTAATTCTAAAATAGTATCCTTTTTATCCTAGATAATATTCTTTTTCCTGATTATATCATACACTAAAAATTGCGACAGGAGAAATCGTCCTCCCGTCGCAACTACTCTCCCTAAAGCTTGCCCCTCTTACTTAAAAACAAAGGAACTTCATTAACACTAATTGGCTCGCTAAATAAATATCCCTGAATTCCATCACAACCAGCTTGAAGAAGATAATCCAGTTGTTCTTTAGTTTCTACGCCCTCAGCAATAATTTTCAAGCCCATCAAGTGAGCAATTGTAATAATTGCACCTACTAAATGAGAATTGTTTTCTTCTAAAAAGATATCAGCAATAAAAGATTTATCAATTTTCACAGTATTTAGAGGTAGTCTTTTTAAGTAGCTAAGAGAAGAAAAACCTGTCCCAAAATCATCCAGTGCTATCCTGATTCCTAACTGTCGTAGTTCATTTAGCTTGTCAGTTATTAATTCTATCGAGTCAATAAGTATGTTTTCCGTTATCTCTAGTTCAAGATATTCCGGTTTAAGACCAGTTTCTTGTAAGGTTTTCCGAACAATATAAATAAAATTTATATGTTTTAATTGAATGGGCGAGATATTTACGGAAATTACTGTGTTGATATTAAATTTTACCTGCCACTCTTTATTTTGCTGACAAGCCTTTTTTAACACCCATTCACCTATTTTAATTATCATCCCAGTTTCCTCAGCTATCGGGATAAAATTAAGCGGTGGAATTGCTCCTAACTTCCTATTACTCCAACGCAATAAGGCTTCAAAGCCTTTAATTTTTCCTTCTTTAAGGGCAAAACAAGGTTGATATTCCAAGAAAAGCTCTTGATTTTCTACAGCTGTCCTCAAACTATTTTCAATATCAATCTTTCGTAAAATTTCTTCATTCATAGCTTTATTATAAAACTGAATGTTATTTTTACCCAGTTCCTTAGCCTTATACATTGCAGTATCAGCATTTTTTAATAGTTCATTAATATCATCCCCATCATCAGGGAATAATGCTATACCCATACTAAAGGTAATATATATGGGATTTTTATTAACATATAAAGGATTATTAAAAATATTCTTGATTCTTTCTGTAATAGTCGCAACTTCATTTATGTTTTCAATATCCTGCATCAGAACTATGAACTCATCACCACCAAATCTAGCTAAGGTGTCATAGTTTCTAATACAAGAATTTATTTTTATACTTGCTTCTTTTAAAACCTCATCGCCCATCAGGTGGCCTTGGGTATCATTAATCTTTTTAAAATTATCTAAATCAAGAAAAACTAAAGCAACTTTTTTTTCATTTCGACTAGCATAATGTGTGGCTACATTTAATCTATCTTGAAAAAGAACCTTGTTTGGAAAACCTGTTATGGAATCATAATAGGCTAGCTTATGAATGACTTCATGCTGGCGTTTAATTTCTGAGATATCGGTCAGCGAACCTGCCATACGATAAGCTTTGCCATTAATATCCCATACGGCCTTTCCTCTAACCAAAATCCATCTATATAGATTTTGGTTTTTTTGCTCGAGTATTCTATGCTCACAATTCAAATGCTGTGTTTCCCCATTAAGATGCTTTCGGAAGTTTTCCAAAATTATATAAATATCTTCGGGGTGGACTATTTTTTGCAGATATTCCTTAGGGCAATCAATTATGTTGCTGCCAAAACATACTAGCTCCCTGCACCTATCTGAGACATAAAGCTTATCTTCTTTTATATCCCAATCCCAGATTCCATCATTAGCACCTTCTAATGAAAGCTTATAACGTTCTTCACTCAATCTCAGCTTTTCATTTAATAGCGCCAACATTTCATATTGAGTCCGCAGCTCTTCTTCAGTAGCTACAATTTCTTCATATAAGGCTGTTAATTCTTCGTTATTTTTTTTAATTTTTAATTCCGCTTCTTTATGTTCAGTAATATCATGAATAACACCGAGCGCCTTTTGTGGAGTACCCATATTATCCAGGACTAGTTCCGCAACTGAATGGATAATACGCCTCTGACCATCACTATTTCTGGTAATTGTAAATTCAACACTATATTCTTTTTTAGAATCAAGGAGCTGCCTTAAGGCAAGGTCTAATACAGATCTATCATTGCTATCAACTTGCTCTTGAACCTCTGCTAGAGGCAAGTATGGTGAAGTTCTTGTTATACCATATATCCTGAAAGCCTCTTCCGAGGCCCAAATAGTATTATTAAAAAGATCAAGCTCCCAGTTTCCAACATGGGCTAGGGCCTGGGCCCTCTTCAACCGATCCTCGCTATTACCTAAATTATCCCGTTGTAAACTAAGCTCATCAACCTGCTGTCGAAGCTCCTCTTCCATGGCGCTTACTTCTTCAAGAAGAGCCGTTAAATTTTCATTTTTTTCGAGTAACTCTTCTTCCTTTTGCTTCAAATCAGTTATTTCATTAAAGATAGTAATAAAAAAACCATGCTGTGGTGAAAAAACATTTACAAGATACCACCTTTTTAAACCTTCAGAAAACTCCTGAAAGGAATGTTTTTTACCAGCTAAGGCAGTACTCCCATAAACTCCAATCCAATCGAATTTGGAATCCGAAAATCCAGGGATAACTTCTGTCACCTTTTTACCAATAACTTGATCCTTCGTTAAACCGGTCATTTTTTCAAAAGCAGGATTTACATCTAGGAAAACATAATCAATAGGATAATTATTTTCATCAATAATAATTTGATGATACGCATATCCATTGATCATATTTTCAAAAATTGACTCTAGCATCCTTAATGTATAATCCATTAAATTCAACCCCTTTAGGGATTTATTTCTTTCTTATTTGGAAATAATTTGTTAAATAATTATATACCCTATTTCACCATTATTCTACACATATTTCTATATTTATCCAGTGTTTATTCAGTTTTGTTCAATTTTATCACTAACTAGAAAATATAACCATCATAACTTCGGCTCATAAATTTAAAATATTTAATTTGTCAAGTGATGTAAACTTTAAAAAACTGCTCTATAATAGAAGGATAGTCCAAATATGGGAGTGGTAGTGATTGGAAAGCGTCGTATATTTAGAGGATGAAAAAAAGCAGCGGGCGCTTTTATCGGCGGTGGTGGTCGCAGGTATTACAATCATGCTCAATAACACGACTGTGAGCATTGCCCTGCCCAGCTTTATAACAATATTTGACACCGACATCCGCATGGCACAGTGGATAGTTATAGGCTACATGCTGTCTTTAGGTATGGCGATGCCTTTGGCCAGCTACTTTGGTGAGCGGTACAGCTACCGTAAACTGTTTTTAACCGCACTGGCCGCTATGGGGTTCTGCTCTTTGGCCTGTGCCAGCGCCTGGGGGCTCTACAGCCTGGTGTTTTTCCGTATATTGAAAGGTGCTGTTTCCGGGGTGCTTATCCCCTGTACTATGACCCTGCTATATCGCCATATTCCCAAAGAAAAACAGCCCCATTACCTGGGCATCACCGTTATGTCCCACTCCTTAGGGGTAGCGATAGGTCCCTCTATTGCAGGAATGCTACTGGAATTTGCCAGTTGGCATATCCTTTTTCTCATTAATGTCCCAATGGTGGCTTTGGCCCTCTACCTGAGCTGGCGAAGCCTACCCGCAGATGTTGGGCAAAATAGGGAACCGATGGATTTTGCTGGTATCCTCATGGTGGCTGTAGGCACCGGTCTGGTGCTCATTGGCTTTACCAATGTAGAGGTTTGGGGTGCTACAAGTTCCAAATTTATCTCCTGTCTAGCGGCAGGATTTCTGCTTAGCATATTGTTCATCATTCGGGAAACTCGCAGTAATCATCCCATCTTAAATTTTAAGGTATTGAAATACCGTCCTTTTGCCATCGCTCTGCTTATCAATTGTGTAATAGCAATGACCTTAGGTATAAACGGGATGCTTGTGGCAGTATATGTTCAAACTATTCTGGGCTATTCTCCCATGGTATCGGGCCTGATCCTCATCCTACCCTCAGTAACCATGGTGCTGGGTAATATGACCTCAGATCACCTTTTCAGCAAGGTCTCAAGTAGAATTTTGGTTTTTTTCGGGCTTATGATTGCTGCCATAGGTAATTATGCCTTGAGCCGGGCAGGACTTTCTACCGGAGTAGTTGCTATCACAGTTTATCAGAGTGTCCGTCTTCTTGGCATGGGTATGGTTAAGATGCCACTAGCTAATTACGGTTTGGGAAATGTACCTAGCTCTTTATCCGGCCATGCCTCATCCATGTTTAACTGGGGCCAGCAACTAGTAACTGTCATATCTATCAACATCCTCACCATAGTGTTGAGCATCAACACCGCCCGTTATTATTCTGAAGCGGGCTTTAGCGGCGAAATTATCGAGGGCACTGCCAGCTACGCTATTGCTGCTGTCCAGGCTGTCAATGATGACTTTTTTTATTTAACATTGTTTATGTTAGGCTCCGCTCTACTGTCTTTGCTCATGGATGGCAACAATAATACACCCACTTTCAAAGGTCAGCGTGCTGTACTTAAAAATTAATAATGGTTTTAGATAATTACATTATGAGATATCTAATCCCCGCTCATAGACTTTCCGAATAATATAATCAATCTCCGGCTCTTGAATAATTAAATCCTTAATCTCATATTTTTTAGCAATTTCTGCTAATAGCTGTGCCGAACTTATTTCATCCCTATTAAATTTCAGCCATTTCCTCTGCCCTTCTTCTCGAATCAGCTCTACCCCCTTTTCCTTAAAGGGGGCATCCCCTTCTAAATCGATAATAAGAATACGGGCCGCGCCAAAAACTTCCTTAACCTTAGCGAGCTCCCCATCGTACATTATCTTCCCTTTATCAATCAAAATCATCCTTTTGCAGAGCTTTTCAATATCTGACATATCATGGGTGGTAAGAATTACTGTTACCCCCCGCTCTCTATTAATTTTCTGAATAAATTTCCTCATCCTATCCTTAGCCACAACATCGAGACCGATAGTAGGTTCATCAAGGAAAAGAATCGAGGGGTTGTGAAGCAGAGAAGCAGCTATATCCGCTCTCATTCTCTGACCCAGGGATAATTGTCGGACGGGAGTATTTAAAAATTCTTCCATTGCCAAAATATCAATAAAAGTAGCCATGTTTTGCCGATAAGTCTCTTCAGGAATCTGGTAGATATGCTTTAAAAGCTCAAAGGAGTCCTGAGTTGGCAGGTCCCACCAGAGCTGGGTCCTTTGTCCAAAAACAACCCCAATCTGGCGAGCATTTTCTTGTCTATTCTGAAAGGGAACAATTCCGTTTACTAAAATCTCTCCAGAGGTTGGTACAAGTATTCCAGTCAACATCTTAATAGTTGTAGATTTTCCGGCTCCATTAGGGCCTATGTAGCCCACTATTTCCCCAGGAGAGATAGAAAAGGAAATATCATCAACAGCATTTTTACTTATGTATTCACGCCAAAAGAGACTACGAACAGCTCCTAGCATACCCGCCTGCCGTTTATTAACATTAAATATTTTACTTAAATTCTTAACGGTAATCATACTAAACCCCTTTCAACCATTATGAACCTGTACTATTATATCTGTTGACACCTTTTAGCCAAACTTGAAAGCTGAGCCAGAAAAAAACAATACCGACTAATAAACTCAAACTCCCCCAAAAGGGCGGGAAAATGGGGTCAGCCTTATTTAAGAGCAGCAGCGCCGGCAAATAATTAACAAAAGCAAAAGGAAGGATAAAAGTAATGACCATCTGAATTGCCCTAGGAAAGATTGATAAAGGGTAGTTTATTAAATTCCTTAACGGATACATTATTACCCAAAAGACCCTTTCGGAACGGGTTGTCCAAAAGGCAATAGCTGAAATTAAAACCATGATTCCACCTTGAATTAAAGCTCCTCCCAATAATGCACCGAAAAAAACCGTCCACTTCCAAAATGACCAATGCAGAGAAAGCTTAGAATAAGCTAGGATAAAAGCCAAGATACTAAACAAAAGCTGTCCGATCGCACCTATATCAAATTTCATCGCCATAAAATGAAAAAAGGGATGGATAGGTCTAACTAGGAATCTGTCAAAGGTTCCTTTTACAATATATTGATCTAGAGTACGAAAATGAAAAAAGAAAATGATACAAATACTCCAGGAAAGGACAGACAGAGCAAACAGAAAAATCAGCTCCCAGAAAACCCAGCCCTCTAATGTTTGAAAGGAGTAAAGCAAGACCCACAAAGTTACACCCATCCCGGTGTAATGCATCATCCAACCCACAATATTCATAACGAAGGCATAGCGATACTGCATTTGAGCCCTGATGCTTGCCGCCACCAGATACCAATAAATATGGACTGCTTTCACGAAAGACTGCATCAGCCCTATCCCCCCTGTACTATGATTTTATTGGCAGCCCGGGACCAAACAAATCTTAGAATAAGAAAAGAGATTGCCAGCCAAAGAAACTGCACGCCTAATGCAGGCAGTATTTCTTTTCCGCTTAATTGCCCAACAAAAATGGAATTGGGCACGAAAAAAATACCCTGAAAAGGAAGAAATTTGGCCAAAGTATTTAACCAGCCGGGGAAAAACCACAAAGGTATCATGGCTCCCGAAAAAAGGGAAATTGCAAAGTAGAAAATATCCTCAACTCCACCAGTCTCTACCAGCCAAAAGGTAAATAGACCGAAGGTAAGCTCCAGACAGTAACGGATTAAATAGCCTAAAAAGGCTGAAAATATAAACAACAGCCACTGACCTGGCGAAGCTGGTATAACAGGTTTTAATAAAATAAAAATAACAGTATATATAGGAAGTATTGCGGTAAAAAAATAAAAGGCTATACTCCCAAAATCAGCAAATAGCAACCTTAATGGATAATCATAAGGGCGTATCATTTCCGTAACAATATCTCCTGTTCTAACCTTCTCTTGTATATCCCATAAGGGGGTACCAGCACTGTGCAGCCCTTGAAGCATCTGGCTGATTAATACATAGCTGAAAACAATCTGAAAGGTAACTCCGGAAACGCTTTCTCTTCCCCGGTACAATCCATACCAAATAAATCCCCACATAAATAGAAATATAATATTAGAAAACACCCGCATCCAGGCTTCAAAACGGTAAGCCGCAGACCGTTGGAATGATTTCCTGCTAAATTCCAGGTACATTCTTAAATTACCCTTTAAGCTTACCATCTTTAAGCTCCTTTGATTATTACTACACTTTACCAATATATTATACAACAAAAAGAAAAGAAAAAAGCGACAAGGGGTGAACCTACCCTCTTGTCACTTTTGTTTAAATCCAACGAGAATTACCAATATCACGATGAACTTGATCATTAATATTTTTTAAAATCAGAACCGAGCACAAGATCGCTAATAAATTAAATAAAGGAATAATGATAATCACTGGTAAACCTCCATTCATCGCAATTACTTTGGCTGTAAGTGCTGTCATCAAAATGGATAAAAAGACAATATAAACCGGCGCCATTAAATATCCCAAGGGTCTTTTCTTGATTAAAAGCGCTCCAGATAAAAATGCTAGAGGTAAAAGAATTGACAAATCCAGCCCCTGAACAATCAGAGTTGTATAATGTTCAACCTCTAAAGGAATTGCTCCTTTTAGTAGGGGTGGTACAACTATTTGCAGCCAAAGCAGGGCAATAGCTAGTGTATTAAATATGAGAAATCCCCCCACAAACCTGATAGGTGTTTTCCTATTAAAGGAGGAACTCAAATTCCCAATATTAAACGAAAGTATTGTTAGGAAAAAAGCAAAGAAACTAGTTGAAAGGAGAATTACATAAACCAGGTACATTTTATTAAACATGCCCATAACCAAATAAAAAAGATAGGTAACTAAAAAATACCCTAACGTCCCTGCCAGCAGTATTCTACCTCGCAGCGAGCCTTTTTGTGACAAATAGAGCCCTATTAATAGTAAGGGTATTCCTAAAAACATTGTGACAACATCCTGGGCAATTCCTTGGGGAGCAACTTCAGCCGACATATGCTGATAAATGCCGTTTCCATAAATTAATACTGTCTCTCCGCGAACAGATGTATGCTCATAAGGTCCCGGACCCTCATTGGAAAATATGCCGGCTGTAGTTGCGACTAATGAAAATACTGCAATACACAAAATTAGTAACGTAATTATTCTTTGAAATTTCACGGTAAATCCTTCCCTTCGTATCTTTAATCTTTATTTTTTAAATTTTTAAATATTATTCATGGAGTGAACGATTTTATTAACATTTTCCTCTAAAATATCTGTTAATTCTTTGTCTACTTTAGCTATTTTTTTCACCATCAGCCTTTCAACAGGATTCATTTTTTTAAATACAAACTCTCCTCCCAAAAATTCCTTGGCTAGAGCATTATTTAAAAGTTCTACAGGAAAAGAATCCTTTAATTCCTTTTCAGCATGTTCTTTAAACATCCCGCAAATGAATAGTCCTAATTTTTTCTCTTTTAGAATACTCATATTTTCTAAACAAAAACGGCTTACTTCTTTTTGAACCTTCCCTATGTATATAGAACCGCCAATAACGACCTTATCATATGCCGCAAGATCTACAGCCTTCGAAGTTTTCAAATTGCATAAATCAACTTTGCCGGTTATTTTTTCAGATAACATTCTCGCACACTTCTCTGCACAGCCGTACTTGGTTGAATAAACAATTAATGTACTCATCCCAATACCCTCCTAAATATGTTTCTTTTCTAACGAGACTATTTTTGCGTTTCTCCTAGCTTTAGCAGCTTTTCATATAGCTTATTTAACCCATAACACATTATATTTAGTTCTTCTTCACTTAAGTCTTCAAAAAACTCCTTAAGTAAGTCTTTGCTTTGCTCCTGCCGTTTTTCCCAAAAGGCATAGCTTTTCTCAGTTAGCTTCAATCGGGTTGCCCTACGGTCCTCTTCATCCTTTTGCATTTCTAATAGATTCTTATTCTGAAGTTTAAGGGCAATTTGCTTCACATTTTGATGGGTGCTGCCCATAGCTTCTGCTAATTCACTAAGAGTAGGAGGGCTTTTAAAGAATTCCTCCATTATTGCTGTTAAAAACCATTGTTTTGCAGTCAAATCATAACTTGCTAAATCACGGTCCATTATTACCTGTAGTTTATTTGATAATAAAAAAATACTTCCAAAAATATATTTTTGTTTTTCAAGATTATCATTATTATCCATAAATCCTCCTTTTTAACTTTTTTCATTAGGTAATATATTACCTATATAAGTAATATATTACCTAATCTATTGTTTGTCAATAGAAACTAGACCTTTTTCTTACCAACTTTATACTTTTTATAGTGTTAAAAAAATAAGCCCTTGATTTCAAGGCTTATTTTGTTCATCTAGTGAATCGATAGTATCCTTCATTTTCGGGAAGACATTAAGGGCATTATTATAAAATACATCCTCATGATATTCTTCTGGTATTAGATGCTTAATAAATTCTATATAAGGTGCAATTGGCACTAGAGGCCAGTCTGATCCGAATAAAAACTTGTCATATCGATTGGCATATACTAAGCCCTGCTGGATTAACTCAACATATAACCTGGTATCCTTCATCCGCAGCACTTGTTCTTTGTTTCCTGCAATAAGCCCTGATACATCTGCATAAACATTAGGATTTTTTAGGACTAATTCAGCTGTGTCCATAACCCAGGGAACCCCTAAGTGACAAATAATAAAATTTTGATCCGGATGATTAACAGCCAGCTCATCTATAGTTAGAGGGTGGGAATATTTTAAAAGTCCTTGAGCTGATTGGGTATCTCCACAATGAATGGCAACAGGAACCTTGTATTTTTTAGCAAGCTCGTATATAGGGTCATAGATTGGATCATAAACGTAATAATGAAAGTAACCTGCATATATTTTAATACCTGTTGTCCAACTCTTTGTAAGCTCTTCTTCAATAATTAACAATTCCCGACTATCCTTTTGCAGTTCTACCGGATTGACTCCAACGCAGGAGAGCAGACAATCTAGAGTTCCATCCTCCAGAGCTAATTCCATTGGATGTTCAAAAGACTCATAAGGGTCCCGTCCAGGTGTATTCATAACAATTCCAGCAACCACATTTGCTTCTCTAAACTCTTTTTCTAGCCCTTTGGCACTATAATCTATTTGCGAAATTTCCCTGGAAGTTTTTTTTAAGCCCTCTCTGTTTGAAAAATGAAGATGGGCATCAATTATTTTCATAAACATCCCTTCCCTTAAGCTTATCTGTACATATTATTCTATCTTCTCTACTTTAACATTAAACTCCCACCTTTCGCCAATGTCAAAGTAAATGTGTAATTTAACTTAATATATATCATAAAAAAAAGAGGCATTAATGGTGTCTTTGTCTAACATTGTTACTTAATATTTTTTTTAAGGAGAATTTTATGTATACTAAAACACTGCATATATTGAAGAAATATTTTGGCTATGATAATTTTAAAAAAGGGCAAGAGGATATTATAATGAGTATCTTAAAAAAGCAAGATACCTTTGTAATCATGCCTACAGGTGCCGGTAAGTCACTGTGCTATCAAATACCTGCTCTGTTATTAGAAGGAGTAACACTGGTCATTTCCCCCTTGATTTCCCTAATGAAGGATCAAGTAGATACCCTGGAAAATATGGGAATACCCGCTACTTTTATCAATAGTTCCTTAAGCTTTGCCGAAACAGAAAAAAGAATTTATCAAGTCAAGCTAGGGAAGTGCAAATTATTATATATTGCTCCCGAAAGATTAGAGTCTGGAGGCTTTGCTTCCCTTATCAGCAATTTACAAATAGATTTTGTGGCTGTGGATGAGGCCCATTGTGTATCCCAGTGGGGTCATGATTTTAGACCTAGCTATCGCCATATTCCTGCCTTTATTAAAAGTTTACCAAAAAAGCCTATAATTGGTGCTTTTACTGCTACAGCTACTGAGGAAGTAAAAAATGATGTGGTTAATCTATTAACACTTAATAAGCCCAATATTTATATTACCGGTTTTAATCGTGAAAACCTTTTTCTATCGGTAGTTAGAGGAGAAAATAAAAGGGATTACATTTTAGACTATGTACGAAATAATAGAGACCAGGTAGGGATTATTTATGCTGCAACCCGGAAGGAAGTAGAGAGTATATATAAAGAATTATCCCTCGCTGGATTTAACCCTACAAAATACCATGCCGGACTTACTACAGCAGAGAGGAAACAAAATCAGGAAGCTTTCCTTTTTGATAATAATAATATAATTGTAGCAACAAATGCCTTTGGAATGGGTATTGATAAATCTAATGTCAGATTTGTAATTCATTATAATCTACCAAAAAATGTAGAGGCTTATTATCAAGAAGCTGGACGGGCTGGTAGGGATGGTGAGCCTAGTCAATGTATTCTCTTATTTGCACCCCAAGATATTTTATTGCAGAAATTTATGATTGAACAATCGGTCTCTGCCCCTGAGAGAAAGAGTAATGAATATAAAAAGCTCCAGGAAATTATAGATTATTGCTATACCCCAAACTGCCTTCGCAAATTTATTCTGGAATACTTTGGTGAGGAGGATGTGTCTGCAGATTGTGCATATTGTTCTACCTGTACCGATGACAGCGAATTAGTAGATATTACAGTTGATGCACTGAAAATTTTCTCTTGTATTATTCGCCTCAAACAAAGATATGGCAGTACCTTCATTGCTCAGGTTCTTAAAGGCTCGAAAAATAAGAAGGTCCTGGAATTAAACTGCGACCGTTTATCTACCTATGGAATTATTAAGGAAGCAACTGAAAAAGAAATCAGGGATATAATCAACCTCTTAGTAGCTGATGGTTATCTTAGTCTGACTGAGGGGCAGTACCCTGTAGTAAAAATCGAAGAAAAAGCCTTATCGGTTCTAAAAGATGATCAAAAGGTCTACCAAAAGGTCCAAAAGAAAAAAGAAAGGTTACCAGAGGATAATTCCTTATTTGAACTTCTTAAACAATTACGTAAAGAAATATCTAATAGAGAAAATGTACCTCCCTACATTATTTTTCCTGATAGTACTTTAAAGGAAATGAGTAAATTTTACCCCCAAGACGCTCAAGCTTTATTAAAAATTAAAGGCGTAGGGGAAAATAAGTTGCAAAAATATGGAGCTGAATTTTTAGCCCAAATCAGAAAGTATGCTGAAGATAATGATATATCACTAAATGTGATAAAAGAGGCTAAAGAAACAGCTAAGCTTATGAATAAAATTGATAAAACACCAAGCCATTTATTAACCTTAGAATTATATCTAACAGGGTTACCTTTAGAGGAAATTGCCCAGCAAAGAGAGCTAACCCTTATCACTACTCAAAATCATATTATTCAATGTGCTTTAGAAGGATTAGCCGTAAACCTTGATGCCTTTATCCCGCAAGAATATGAAGACCTCATTTTGCAAGCCATCAAAAAAGTCGGTGGAGGGCATTTAAAGCCCATTAAGGAAAGTCTACCAGAAGAAGTAGATTACTTAGCCATTAAAGCAGTATTATGTAAGTATAAATAATATAGAAATATTTCACTAAATATACAAATCTCTCTTTTTATAAAATACATATGTTATTCTAAATAATACCGAAATAATAACAGCCGATTGTATTAAATACACTGCATCAAAATTTCTATCAAATAACAGAATTTTGGCGTCATAATATTTAAAGGGAGTAAGGTATTTTAATTTTTCTATTCTGCTGTTCATATCTATCGCAACAGATAACATAAATGTAATCAAGAGTGTCCCTGTAGATAGTGACGGCGCAGTTTTGGGATTTTTACTTATGGCTGCAATTGCTGTCCCAATAAATAAAAACATCAGCTGTAAGATAAACATCCCACCCATTAATATTGTTATGTCCCCGATTATCGCTTGACTGCTATAATTTTGTACCAAAAAATTTGAGGAAATTAAAGTAACAAAATTAAATATCAATATATTTACAAAGGAAGCCAATAGTTTTGAGGTTATTATCCTATTCCTTGAAACAGGTTTTGCAAACAAAAACTCTGCTGTTTTTTCTCGTTCTTCTTTAGAAATTATATTAGCTCCCAGCATTGTAGCATGGATAGTTGCCATAACAACCAAGTAAGCAAAAAGTACTCCATAATAACCAATGGGTGTTGATAAGTCGAAGGTACCAATACCCATAATAGCCTGAAAAGATTTTGGCATTTGAGCTAGTAATTCATTCATTGATTGACCAGAGGCTGACAAACCAGCATATTTTCCCATACTACTAGCAATCAGTAAGAATATCCCAATGCACCATATAATCAGGGATTTCCTATTGGACTTCATTTCTCTAATAAATACGTTCATAACTTGAACCCTCCTAAACTGCATGGATATCCTTTCTACTATAAATAAAGTAACTGACCGTAATCGCTGCAGCAATAAATCCTATGGCTACAATAATAAAGGAAGCCTCATAAGTGGAATTTTTCATAATATAGGCTAGGTCAAAATACTTAAAGGGAGTCAGATAACGTAAAGCATCATCGCCAGTAGTAGAAGCTAAGGCACTAATGATAAAAAACGTGAAAACAGTTGCTAGAGAGATTGGAAGTACTGATTTAATCCTAGGAGCCACAATAGAAATTATTATTCCTAAAGCCAGAAAAATAAGCTGAAGAAAAAACAATGTGAGAGATATCATCAAGAATATTTTTGTACTATACTCTTGTGTCGCTACTAGGGATGCCATAGTTGTTGCAGCTGCTAAGTAAAAAACATTTGTGATTACTAATGAGGTTAAAGCTGCCAAAAGCTTTGCAGTCATAATTTGGGTACGGGTAACAGGTTTTGTTAAAAGGAAGTCAGCTGTTTTTTCACGTACTTCCTTAGATACAATGGACACACCTAAATTCATAGCCTGAATTGCTCCACAAAGTGAAATATATAAAAATACATAAGAATAAAATCCTAAAATTGAACCTATATTTTCTACAGAAAGACCTAATGCCAATCTTATTGCCTCTGGAAAGCCTTCCATTACCTTTTTAAACTCTTCCGCTTCCTGAGAAATAGCGGGAAACATTGAAAAGAAAAGAACAGTCAACCCAACTAAGGATAGTGTCCAAATAATAGTGGATTTCCGATAAGCCTTCAATTCATGCAGATACATATTCATAGCTTTTAGGCCTCCTTTTCATAGTAATGCATAAAGATCTCTTCAAGGTTTGGTTCCTCTACCCATAGATTTATAAGTTCTATTTCGGAAACCTTTTTTATTATGGAATTGATATTCCCTCTATATAAGAAGCTTATCATTTTATCCTTAACCACTAAATCGCTGACACCAGCAATATTAAAATAATTCTTTTCTAGTTCCGCCCCTATCTCTATTTTAAATTTTTTGTGGTTAGTTTCTTTTAAGGTGCTTATCTTTTCAACCTTTACAATTCTTCCTTCTTTAATAATGGCAACACGATTACATAATCTCTGAACTTCACTGAGAATGTGAGAAGAAAAAAGAATAGTAACTCCTTTTTTGTTTTCAGCTAATAGTAAATCAAAGAATTTTTGTTGCATAAGCGGGTCTAATCCGCTAGTAGGTTCATCAAGGATGATAAGTTTTGGTTCATGGAGTAATCCCTGAACAATACCAACTTTTTTTTTGTTCCCTAAAGATAAGTCATCAATTTTTTTATTAAGATCCAAATTCATGATTTCAGCTAATTCATGAATTCTTTTAATACTCTCTTTTTTATAAAAGCTGGCTGAATATTTTAGTAAATCTATAACTTTCATTTTGTCATAGTAAAAAATTTCTGATGGCAAGTAACCTATTTCCTTTTTTACTTCTGGCCCATATTTTATACAGTCTTTCCCGAATATTTTAGCGCTTCCGCTTGTCGGGTAGATCAGTGACAATAAAGTTCTAATGGTTGTTGATTTTCCTGCACCGTTAGGACCAATAAAGCCGAAAATTTCTCCCTCTTCAACATTAAAACTCACATCAGTAATTCCTCTAGCTTTGCCATAATACTTGGTCAGGTTTTTTATTTCAATAACGTTCACATTTAGATTCTCCTTTTCACTCCAATTTCCAATCTCTATCAAAATTATTTTTTGCATGCCTTAAGTTTATTATCCATTTCCTTTAATGCTTATCCTTAATTTAAAATAATCTCAAAAACTACTACATAAACTTACACATATAAAAAGACGGCCTCGAAAACGTGTTCGAAGCCGCCTTTCATTTTTCTTCTTTCATGAAACCGTATTGAAAAAACTCCATTAGCTGCTTAATAGTATCTTCAAAGGTCAAGCCATTGGTAATGATGAATTCGGGATTGGCTACTGCCTGGACTGAGGCCAATACCGCAGTTGTTATAATGCGGGGATCAATATCCCTTATATTAGCCTTGTTTTTGCCGTCCATAAAAAATTTGGCATTAATGATGTGCTGGGCCTTTTCCATGCGAAAGTCATCAATTTTTCTCCAGTAATGGGGATAGTGCTTGCGTAAATCTTCAAGCACTAGGGGATTGTTTATTATGCGCCCCACATGATGTAAGATGTTGTGCAGCATGTGGGCCATGATTTCATCTGGCTTGTGATGAGTGGAAACAAATTCTTCAATCTTTGTAGCCACTTCCCCCATAAACTTATCCAAGGCGGCTTCAATTATTTCATCCTTACTGCGAAAATACCGATAAAGGGTACGTTTGCTCAAGCCAGCCTCAGCTGCTAAGTCATCCATGGTCAACCTATAAAAGCCTTTGGTCCTGGAAAGCTCCAGAAAGGCAGAAAGAATTCTCGCTTTGATAGTAACACCCCCTCAAAAAACTGGCTCCGCCAGTTTTAGGTTTCGCTTCGCTAGGTTAAGGTTTCG
>JUEF01000075.1 GCA_000802045.1 Peptococcaceae bacterium BICA1-8 | reverse complement strand
GTTTTCAAGGCTTTCAAAGATTTCTGTATATAAGCAACTGTCAAAGACCCGGGCTTAATTGAGCCTGAATTTGGCTAAAAAAAAATAATTTCCTAATAAGTTGCTAATTTTTTTAAAAAAGTATATAATAATACAGTAAGTAAAAATTTATACTTACAGTTTATTTATGAAGGGAAGGATTTTTTACATGCAAGGTAAAGTAAAATGGTTTAACGCGGAAAAAGGTTATGGTTTTATTGAAGGAGAAGACGGAAAAGACGTATTCGTTCATTTCTCTGCTATCTTAACAGAAGGTTTTAAAACCTTAGACGAAGGTCAAGCGGTAAGTTTTGACGTTGTTGATGGTGCTAGAGGCCCTCAAGCAGCCAACGTTAATAAGCTTTAAAATATCGAATAATTATATTGTAGATATATATAAGGCTTAAAAAATAAGAATCCAGAGCTATGCTCTGGATTCTTATTTTTTAAGCCTTAGGTTAAGGTTAAGGTTAAGGTTAAGGTTAAGATTTAGATTAAAGATTTCGCTTCGCTAGTGACAATGACTAACGACTATAGTCGTTAGTTATAAGATTTTACTTAAGAATGCCCTTGTTCTTTCATTTTGTGCATCGCTGAAGATTTGCGCTGGCGTGCCTTGTTCTACAATTATTCCTTCATCAATAAATAGTACCCTGTCCCCTACTTCCCGAGCAAAGCCCATCTCGTGTGTCACAACAACCATAGTCATACCCTCACCAGCAAGGTCCTTCATTACAGCTAAAACCTCACCAACCATTTCCGGATCAAGTGATGAGGTCGGCTCATCAAAAAGCATAATCTTAGGATACATAGCTAAGGCTCTGGCAATAGCCACTCGTTGTTGTTGTCCTCCTGATAATGAATCAGGGTACACGTGAGCTTTATCAGTTAGACCAACTTTGATTAATAAATTATGTGCCCTTTCTTCTGCTTCCTTTTGGCTTAGACCCTTTACTTTCATCGGAGCCAGAGTAATATTTTGCAAAGTTGTCATGTGGGGAAATAGATTAAATCTCTGAAATACCATACCTACTTCTTCCCGAATCTTGTTAATATCATTTTTTGGATCGGTAATACTTTTTCCGTCAATGGTAATATCTCCGGAAGTGGGTGTCTCTAATAAATTTAAACAGCGCAGAAAGGTACTTTTCCCAGAACCAGAAGGCCCGATAATACAGACAACTTCCTTAGGCTTCACACTTTCCGAGATGCCTTTTAAGACCTCTAAACTGCCAAAGTTTTTTACAAGATTAGTCACGACGATCACTTACACCCAGCCTCCTTTCTGTCCAGTCTACTAACCGGGAGATTGTTAGGGTCATTACCAAGTATACCAGAGCAACACCTATATATGTTGGGAAGGAGGCAAAGGTAACAGCAACATAGAGCTGCCCTTTACGAGTTAGTTCTTGAACACCGATAACAGCTAGTAATGATGTATCTTTTAATAAGACTATAAATTCATTTCCTAAAGGCGGAACTATCCTTTTAAAGGCTTGGGGCAATATTATATACCGCATGGCCTGATAGCTAGTCATACCTAAAGAACGGGCTGCTTCCATTTGTCCTCTTTCAATTGACTGGATTCCTGCTCGGAAAATTTCCGCAACATAAGCACCACTATTAATACTGCAAACAACCACCGCTGCTACCATTGCTTCAACCTTAAATGATGATTCGGTGATGGTGGAAATCAAGCCTGGAATGCCATAATAGAATAAGAGTATCTGTACAAATAAAGGTGTTCCTCTAATAAAATCTACATATATTGTGGCCGGCACCTTAAAAAATAGATTTTTGGAGAGCTTGCCCAAGCCCATAAATAAACCGATGATAATACCGAAAAAAACTGACAAAGAAGTTATTTCTACAGTCAGTACTGCACCTTCCAGCAATTGAGGTAATACCCTGATAATATGATTTACGTATGATTGAATTATTTCCACTATATCACCCCGCTATAAACGTTTTTTCGTACTTACGTGGGCACGTGAGCGCGTCAATTTTAATAAAACTAATACAAAATAAATGCGTAACACAGTGTGTTACGCATTTTGTGCTAAATATTAGTTAAAATATGTTTTCTGAATTTCTGCATATTTACCACTTTCAATTGCTTTCTTCAGACCTGCGTTTATTTTATCAAGGAGCTCTTTGTTGTCCTTTTTAACTGCGAAGCCATAGGAATCGCTCTCTAAGACTTCACCCACTATTTTAATTTTACCAGGCTGTTTGGCAATAAAGGCCTCTGTAACAGGCTTATCATTGATAACCGCCTCAACGCCGCCGTTAATTAGCTCAAGCATTACAACGTCTACTGTATTAAAGGTTTTGATTTCTTTAATTATACCAGCGTCTTTTAACTCCTGAGCCTTATTAGCACCAGTAGTACCAATTTGTACAGCTACTGTTTTTCCTTGTAAATCATCTTTTCCTTTGATGCCTTCATTATTACCAGCAACAGCAATAGCTAGACCAGCATCAATATACGCTTCACTAAAATCTACTTCCTTTTGACGGTCTTCGGTAATCGACATACCTGAAGCAACTATATCAATATTACCGGATTGAACCGCAGGAATTAAGCCGTCAAAGCCTAGATTAACGATCTCGATTTTTAGGCCTTGATCCTCTGCTATAGCCTTGATTAAATCAATATCGAACCCAATAATTTCTCCAGTTTTTTCATCAGTCATTTCAAAAGGCGGAAAGGTAGGCTCTGTACCGACCTTATAAACTTTTTGCTCCTCTTTTTTAGCACAGCCAGCAAAAGATACTAAAGCAATCATAAGTAAAGCTACTAGTGACAATTTTAAAAACTTTTTCATTATACTTCCTCCCCTTTAATAAAAACAAACTCCATTTTCTAACTTAAATAATTATACTTTTTCCCGTATATTTAATCAATACCTTATATTACCTTTTTGCATAGCAAAATTTGTTTTTGACGATAATTAGACAAAGCCTATGGTACTTGTCCATGAGTTCAACATATAACCTTAACATTTCTTATCCACGACTCTTTTATTTTTTAGAAAACTAAAAAGTATTCTTATCATTATTCTTTCCACCAATTTCGATAAAAATATTTGTCGAAAAATATTTTAATTTTTTTCCCGTTGTGGACAGAAAACCTGTGGATAATGTGGATAAGTCTGAGGATAACTAGTAAAACGAGGCTGTTTCCTTGTGGATTTATTAATTTATGCCTTCTTAATTCTTCCCTGTTTATCAACATGTTCTTTATTGGTGTCGAAAAACAAAAAATTGACGCTTCTAGAAACGCCAATTTTTTACTTATTTTTATCAATATATTCAGATATCGATTCAGGATTTTTCTTTTTATAGGCTTTTTGAACTAAATTCTTTTGTTGTACTACATCCAATTTAGTATTAACCTGGGATAGCTTTTTCCGCAGTAAATTTTCATTTGCCTGATCTAATTCTTTAATAGCATATAAGACTTCACCTAATTGACTTAATGTTTCAGCTAAATCTCGGGTTGCTTCAATAGGTACTGCTTCCAATAAGGCTGTACTGGAAAATTCCTTTAAGCCTAAAATATTTATAACATCATCCCGAAGAGGCTTAAGCTTATTGTTCATTTCCTCTAATTTCTCAATAAGTACCTGACGAGCTAGAATAACCTCCTCTAATTTAACCATATTCTCTACTTCTTCATATTCCTTTTGCTTCTCAGCTAGTTTTAACATAACTTGATATTTAACTAACTGTCTCTTATAACCGTCAGCCATAGACTGCAGCACAGGGACTAGAAGCTTATTTGTGTTCACCTTGTTCATCACCACCAGATTGATTTGGCTGAGGGCTCTTGGCCAGCTTAGCTGTCTGGATCCAAATCTCCCTAAATTCCCTTAAATAGCTTTCAGCTTCATCAAGATATTTTAAATCCTTATGAATATTAGCCTGTTGCAGATTGTAATTAATATACTCATACATTGGCAAAAGAGAATGAGAAATTTCAAAATCCATATTTAAAGAGCTTATCAACTCAAAAATAATGTCCTGGCATCTGATAAGATGATAATTACTCTTCTCAATATCCTTATCCTCAATAGTCTTTCTAGCTTGACCGGCAAAGCGGATAGCTCCATCAAAAAGCATAATCAAAAGTTTTTCCGGTCCTGCGGTTGTAACTGCCTGCTGTTTATATTGGGCGTACGGGTTTTGAGCTAATGCCACAAAAAATCACTCCTTTTATGTTGGTGACTAGTTACTAGTGACTAGTGACTAGTGGTTAAACTAAAACCATTATATACATAACCACGGGCTCCTTCGGGGCACACGGATATACACGGTTTAAAATAATTATTGACTATTCACTATCGACCATAGTCTTTTAGACGAATAGACGAATCCCATTTTCGCGCCCACGTGCTCACGAGCCAACGAATAGACGCCTTCACCTTGCTTTATTAAAGAAGGCTGTATTGGAAAGCGAAGGATTATAAGCGTTATGTACCCTTTTCCCTTGGCGCACCTTGCCAATTTTCTCCTTAATTGCCTCGAAAATTCCAGTTGCCATTAACCTGTTTTCGCTGTCTGCCTCTATAATAGTTGATAGTATCCCTCGACAGCTTTCACTAATTTCCTCTAGGGACTTTTCCTCTAGCTGAGATAATTCCTTATCCAACTGGTCAACTTTATTCATATACAACTGTTTTTCATTAATTAGCCGCTGAAAGCCTTCAATATCCTCAATTACTAATGCTTCCCTTTGCTTTGAGGTTAATTCATATAGATGCTTAAGATATTTAATTTTTTCACTTTTTGATACTGCTAGCTTGTCTTCCATTTTTTTCACAACTCTCGTATATGACTTTTGGGCAACCCAGAATGTCAGTTCTACAGTTCTACAGTTCTACAGTTCTACAGTTCTACAGGGAAATTTTATTGCAAAAATTAATATAATGTCTTAGCGCGCACACGAGCCCACAAATAAGCGTTTCAGCGGAGTTTTTTTATTCTCCTCCAAATTGCTGCATGAGCCATGAGCTTTGGGAATTCATCCGCTGCAGGGCTGTTTCCATTGAGGTAAATTGCTTCCAGTAGCGGTCTTCTGTCCTAATAAGATAGTCCTTCATCTGATCTATCCTTTTGTTTAAACCATTGGCATCCTTATCAAGGATACTTATGCTGCCATAATTGGTTACAAAGTTTATCATAATACTAGAGCTGACATTACGGTATAAATCAGCATTACTTCCAGCGCCGGCTTTAGAGACTATATCTTTCATACCAACTACCATATTGTCAAATAGCCGTCTAATGAGACCGCTTTGGCTGCGTTTCTGCTCAATTTCCGAGGCAGTCATACTGCTTTCTGTTTTAGATTTAAGGTCATCCTCTGGCTCTTTGAATAAAAGCTCTAGAACTCCGTCTACATTATCCCTGATAGCTGTTTTTAGTTTGGTTTCATTTATGACAAGCTGTCCGCCTGTGCCGCTAAAATAGCTGTCTGTTGATATACCAATTTGGGTGAGCTGGCTAAATACACCAGAAACCCCTTCGACTTCTTCATAGAAACCGCTACGCATACTCTGCATAGTACGTGAAACAATCATGTCTTCTTTAATTAAGCCGCTTTTTGCTTTCTCTTCCCACAATTCTACTTCTTTTTCTGACATAGTGTCTTTTTGTTCTTGGGTTAAGGGGGTGTAATCCCTGTACCGTTTTTCCCCCAGCTTTTCACTAAATTTACTAACCAGCTCATTATATTTTGTAACAAAACCACTCACTTTTTCATAAACACCATCAACATCAGTTGCTACCTGTACGGTAAAATCACCCTCAGCCTTCAAGTCAAAGTTTATACCGTTGATAGCAAACTGATTGCTGCCCTGCACAATATTTTGGGCAGCCCCAAAGTTTATATTTGCATTTTGCCCAGAGTAGGCCTCCCCAGAAGTTACGTTCTGGGATACACCTCCATCATCAATATATTGAAGCTTTAAAGTACTAGTTGGGCCGGTTATAAACGAGGTATCACCACCTGTAAGTGTACTGCTATCTGTTATTTGCATTGTATTATCTGACCCAGTTTCCTTAGTCTGCAGGAAAAATCGGTCAATGTTAGAATCATAAATTGCAGTAACTCCTATATCTGCAGAGTTTATTTCATTTACAATATCATTGATAGAAACAGAAGCTAAACCTGTCTTATTAATAGTTACTTCACCCTTATTTGTAGTAATTGTGAAGTTAACTGTATCAGAATCTACAAGATTAAACTGCTCAGCTAAATTTGCTGTTGAACCACCTTCTGAAGTAATCTTATCATTACTACCAGCAGACCAGTTTGTAGCTAACTGCGTAACCTTTACTGCATAAGAACCCTGAATGGCGTCAGCACGAGCACTTACACCAGAAACATCGGTATTTGTTGAAGTCGCCTTTTTTACCCAGTCTAGACCGCTGACTGAACTATTAACATATAATCCCGTAGAGGTCGTTCGACTTAAGCCCAACTCCTTTTTACTATCTAATATAAAATTAGCCAGCTCTTTATTCAGGTCATTATATATTTCCTGCTTCCAGTCAAGGAGCACTTTATTCTGCTCAAGCTTGTCCACTTTAGTCCGTTCAACTTTCATTAAGTCCTTTACTATTTGCTCAGTATCCAGACCTGAAGCAATTCCACCAATTCTTAAACTCATAAGCTATCACCACCTTAAACTCTCTCATCCACCAATAGCCCTGCCAATTCCATCATATTGGCAACCATATCCAATATTTTTTGAGAGGGAATTTCTTTTAGAACTTCATTATTCGTTGAATCAATAATCTTGACTATTATTTGCTTCGTCTTTTCATGGATAGAAAACTCAAGTCTTTTATCATAAATCTCGAAATGCTTATTAGCCGATTCAATTGCAGAAATTATTTCTTCCTCTGAGCCTTTTTTTTTCTCACCGTTTTGTTGTGCCTCATTTGTATTTACATTAGGCATTTCTCTACCCACAGGTTCCACTTTTTTAACAGGACTTGCTTGACTTACTCCTTCTACCCGCATTTTTCCGCCCTCCGTTACTATTCTATTTACTTTATATATCGGTTAAAATTCACTGAAATTTAGCACTTTTTATCCTATTATCTTTGGACAAGGTATAATATAATAAAATTAAAGAATTTAAGGGGGGCTTAAATGCATGGAGCATATATTAAGAGAAATCCTGGGGGAAGTTAAAGAAATAAGAATCGACATATCTGAGCTTAAATCAGACGTTTCTCTGCTTAAGTCTGACGTCTCTGTTCTTAAGTCCGATGTTTCTATGCTTAAGTCTGACGTCTCCGTTATCAAGTCCGATGTTTCTATGCTTAATGAAAAAGTTGATATCCTTGAAGGGAAATCTGATGAACAAAGAGATCTTTTGCTAGCTTTAGAGCACCGCACTGAGGAAAACACAGCCCAACTGCATTCCCTTGCCGAAAATATCAATTATATCAAGGGTGATCTAAAAAAAGGCTTTGATAATCAAAAAAAGCAAGAGAAACTCTTAGAACGCTTATCCTTACGCTCTATTGAACATGAGGCAGATATTGCCCATTTGAGACCAGTAAGGTAACAGATAGAATATATAGATTAGCCTGTCCCGGTTCTATTGCTCTTCTTCCTTCCAGTAATTCAGTTTTTTCATAACAAGATCATAGGTTTTTTGAGAAATCTCCGGCAGCTGTCCCCCTAATACCTCTGCTGCTTGCTTAAAGCCTTCTTCGATTGCCGATTTGAGTATCTCAAATTTCCACTTATCTCCTCCTGAAATAGCTTTGGCAAACTCAACAATCCTCTCGCTGACTTTTTCCGGGCTGAGGTCTCCCCCTTCTCCAATAAGGGCTTGGGCCTCATTTCTGGCTATTTCATCAACTATTATTTCTTTCCCCAATTCCAAATCGTTAAAGGTCATACCCTGCCTTTTCAAAAGCTCCTCTACCATTCTTCTCAGACTGCTGTGAACCCTGTCACTTTCCTCCTTAAGCTTTTGAATCTCAGTTTGGTTAACCTTTGGCTTATCATAGGTAGCTTTCTTTTCTTCTCCTTGGTTAGGGATGTATTGGCTTTCTTTATCTATTATTATTTCTTTATTCTTTCTCTGATTTTCTTTAACACTTTCTCTTTTATTGGTATGGGAAGAATTGTTAACAATGTTCGGATTAATTTTCATCATTACACCTCCGTTTTATGTCCCATAAAGTTTTTCAGTAATTTATGGTTCAAAAAGAGCCAGAGAATTTTTTCTCTGGCTCTTGGTGTTTAGTCCTATTGTGTTATAGAACCTTCTTCGCTTCGTTCATCAGGGTAAGCGATTCACGCAATTTTAGAAAGACACTAAAATTGGTTCCCTGCTTATCTTAATAACTGAAGTACTCCTTGAGGAGCTTGGTTAGCTTGAGCCAACATAGCTTGAGCTGCTTGAGTAAGGATGTTGGTCTTAGTGAAGTTCATCATTTCCTTCGCCATATCTACATCTCTGATTCGAGATTCAGAGGCTTGTAAGTTTTCAGCAGATGTATCTAAGTTTTTGATAGTATGTTCAAATCTGTTTTGCATAGCACCAAGTTTAGATCTTTCTGAGGAAACAGTTTCTAAAGCACTATTAATTGTCGTAATTGCATTATTTGCGGTGCCTTGTGATGAAACATTTAAACCTTTTTGTGTAACAGCATCTGTTGTAACATTTCCATCGGCATCAACTACTGCCGCGGTAGATGCCAATGTTGTTTGTACCATTGCAATACTACTACCAGCTGCATAAGTGGTTCCTGTTGCAGCCACATCAGCAAATGTTGTAGCAAAATCAGTTTTGAGTGCAACTGTTGCTACTCTATCAGTGGCTGATTCTCCTACTGTAACAGATGTTTGATCATTATACATTTTAACTGTACTTCCAACAGTGCCACCATTTGCAGCAGTACCAATTTGGACATTCATATACTGAGCATCTGATGTCCAAGTCCATGTTGAAGTATCATCAACGTTACCTGCATCGTCAGCAATAGTCAGGGTAACTCCCTGTATAGTCACAGTGCTCGTACCAGCTCCATTTGTAACTGCAGTATTCGACCAGGTATTTCCACCATCAATACTATACTCTGCTGCTGTTACCTCCATTACACCGGCACCAACATCATTTGTGGCAGTTGCTCTAACTTTGAATGTAGTGTCAGCAGAACCCGTAAATGAAGCTGCATCAACAGCTCCTGCAGCACCACCGCCGGTGTTAACAACAGCACTATTTACAGCAGCTACTTTTGCGGTATTAATGTAGTAACCATTAAGATTCTCTGCACTGGTCGACACATTGAATTCACCAGCATTTGCTCCTGCAGTATATGCAGTACTTGTTATACCACCTGCAACTCCTAAAGAACTTGCGTCCATTTTAGAAATCGAAAGCGCTACATTCTGACCGGCATTTGCTCCGACATGGAAAGTGTTGTTCAATCCACCAGCTAATAGGTTTTGAGTATTAAATTCTGTAGTATTAGATATTCTTGTAATTTCTTTTGCTAATTCATTAACTTCTGATTGAATCTTCGATCTATCATCATCTGTATTGGTATCAGTGGCTGATTGTACCGCTAACTCTCTCATTCTTTGAAGTATAGCGTGAGTTTCCCCCAAAGCACCTTCAGCTGTTTGAAGCAAAGAAATACCATCTTGAGCATTACTGGAAGCTTGACTAAGACCTCTAATTTGGGATCTCATTTTTTCGGATATTGAAAGACCAGCTGCATCATCCCCGGCTCTATTAATTCTTAAACCAGATGATAATTTCTCCATTGATTTAGCTCCAGCTACTTGCCCCATACCCAATTGACGATGGGTATTCATAGCCATTAAGTTGTTATTAATTCTCATTATTATTTCCTCCCTGAAATTTTTTTCGCCCGTCCATGGGCTTTTTTTAAATAAACTCATCACTCTAACCAGTTTTAGATTCGGCCGATATCTAGTACCGACAAAGTGATGAAAGCTTGTACAATATATTTATCGGTAGGAAAATTATAAAGTTTAGCATTTTTTTATATTTCGGGATAATTTATTGGGTTTCGTGCCCAGGTGATCGGTGATCAGTGTAAAAAAGGCTAAAAGAAAATAACGAAAGTCTTAAATATAAACCACGGGTCACTTCGTGACACACGGATGCACACGGTTTGGTTTTTAATGTTAATTTTTTATATTATTCCTTTTTGAAGAACTGCTCCAAGCCTTCTAATTTGACGCTTGTACTCGCAGCTAATCTGTTCTCCGTCTGAATAGCCTGGTAGACCTCTTCTCTATGGATTTCCACATCCTTAGGGGCATCAATGCCTAGGCGGACGGTGCCGTCAGAGCGGACTTCTATCACTGTTAACTTAATGTTATCACCGATAATGATACTTTCATCTTTTCCTCTACTTAGCACAAGCATCTTGAACTGCCCCTTTAACTTTTTTTAGTTCCTCTAGGATATAATGCTTAGTAGTATACTTCTTATTATTATTTAATATTATTTGTTTCCCTTTAAAGCTTTTAGTATTTATAATTATTGGTGCCAAAAGATTGGCTGTAATTTTATTTATGTCTTCAGGTACAACTATTACAGAGAAAACTGCAACTTCCTCTTCCTTCTCTATTTCCAGCTCTTTTACGACACCATCAGGGATTTCTAATTCATAGTCTTTTTTAAATAAAAAGGGATTAAGTAAAACAAAAGCCAGGTCACCCTCATCTACTGACTGCAGCCAGCAAAAAGGTAGATCCTCCTGCCCACTTTCAATTATAAAAAATCGCTTCATTTCCTCAAAGGCAATAATGCCATAGGGGAAATGGATTATTTTTTCTTCCTGTACTTCTATTTCACCAAAATCTCTAGTATTTATTAGCAAGGTAGTCACCTCTTTGGGTTATATTTGGAACCACGGGGGGCTAGTGACTAGTGACTAGTGACTAGTCACTAGTTTTTTTCGGGGTAATCTTTTGGGTTTGTGTAACTCGTCCACTCGCTCACGCGCTCACTGACCCAATATCTTATCTTTTCAGCTTAGACGTTTTCATCCACATAGTTCATCTCAATACTCGGCCATTGCCTCATTGAAATTTCTACTTTTCCATGCTCATATTGGAAAACTGGATTACGAACTTCATAGTTTATTATGGGTTTCTTTATATCCCAATCAATATTGATGTGTCCGGTGACATCTATCTTGGGTCTGCTTTTAGGAATAAAATTGATATTGAAATCATAAGTAGGAAATGTATTTTCAGCTATTAACGGTATGGAGCTATTCCCTTTTTCAATCTGTGCCAGCATATCCCCTTCTTGATTATACCTAGCTATTCTCTCCATAAAACATTTGTAGGCCCATTGACCATTATCCTTCGTTAAATCAGAATAATTTTTTAATCCAGCTTCCGCAAAGCATTGATACTGATCAATAATTACCCTAGGTAGCTGGCTATTAATCCTCATTTCAGCCTTAGGTTGACTAATCTCAAGCTTACTCTTCGGGAACTCAACATTCAGCCTACCCTGCATAGTATTTATTCCAATAAGACCAGGGGTACTTCTTATTTGTAATGACATAATATCACCCGTTTTCGTCGAATCGCCGACTCGTCAATACGTCTATTCGTCTATTCGTCTATGAATATACTTCATTAGAGTTACTCTCTTGGGTCGGAGATCGCCACGCTACGCTCGCGATGACAGGAGGAAATTATTATAAACCTTTATCTAGCGAAGCGAAATCTTAATCTCAACCTTAACCTTAACCTTAACCTTAACAACCGTGCATATCCGTGTGCTCCGTAGGAGCCCGTGGTTAAATAACTCTTTTATCTTAGAAAATCCGCTAAAGAAGGCTGAATTATTCTTGCTCCTGCCGCAAGGGAAGCTCGATAGACATTTTCCTGGTTTTTCAAGTCAATTATTAATTTCGCCATATCTACATCCTCATTATCACTTAATATCTTAGTATAATTTATCTCCATGTCATCTAATCTTGTTTGGACTAGTTCTAGCCTATTAAGCTTGGCGCCTGCTTCTGAACGAACACCAAGGAGATTATTTATATGTTTGTCTAAGTCCTCTAAATCAGTACCGGATAATTCAGAGAAATTACCAGCTTCTAAATCAGTTACAATCTTCTCTAGTGTAGTAAACATATCTGGCTCATTGTTGGAATTAACACCAAAAACACTACCTTCAAAATTAACCTGCATTTTAATATTCTCACTTATCTCATAACTGATTCCATTGGTATTACCGATCCAAGTACCAGTCGTAGGGTCATATGGCTTATCCATGGTCCGGGTTCCCCCGAAAATATATCTGTCATCTAGGGTTGTATTTGCTAAATTACCTACTTCATCCTTTAACTGCTTAACCTCGTCAGCAATAGCACTAAGAGCACTTTCATCATTTGTTCCATTGGCACCCTTCACTGTCAGCTCTCGGACTCTTTGGAGCAAATCTGTCACAGAATTAAAGGTGCTTTCTGCCCCTTCCATCCAGGAAATAGCATCACCTACATTTTTCTTAAACTGCTCATTTTGGTGGAGCTTGGTCCGTAGCCTTAAAGCTGTAATTACACCTGCAGGGTCATCAGAAGGCTTGTTGATTCTTTTGCCTGTGGACATCTGCATAGACAATTTATCCATTTTACTCATCCCGCCGCTGTAATTTCGCAACATGTTTTTTATTATAACACCTTGAGTAACGCGCATTTTACTTCGGAGCCTCCTTCTTGGGGATATTTCGAAACCACGGGCCCTTTCAGGGCACACGGATGAACACGGTAAAAATTATTTATTCCTTTAAAAAACCTTAATCTAGCGAAGCGAAATCTTAATCT
>JUEF01000074.1 GCA_000802045.1 Peptococcaceae bacterium BICA1-8 | reverse complement strand
TGTCATCCTGAGGGAGGTACGACCGAAGGATCTTGAAGTTCTTCGGTACGTAAGATCCCTCGCTAGCGCTCAGGATGACAGAAATGGTTTCGTTTATCGTGATGCGTGACATAATAAAATTTGTGCTCATAATGATGAATCTGACTAGAGATATTTAATTTTTCAGTACGTGATGTTTACCGTGTGCCCCGGAGGGGCCCGTGGTTAAACAACAAGTGCAAGTCAAGAACCGTCTCTGACCTGCGTTTCATTTTTTTTTAACTAGTCACTAGTCACCAGTCACTAGTAACTGACCCTAGAGAATGCCGGAGGAGAAATGTAATGTTTCATTTTGTTTATGCTGATGAGGAAGGCAATGCTTATGATCACGAAAATTTATATTTATTGGGCAGACTGGGGAATTCTTTTGTTGAACCGACTGAGGAAGAGCTTATTCCTTTGCCCCAAGGTGCTGGGCTGACTTTAATTCCAAACCGAACTGCAGTGGTAATGGACCGACAGGGTGAGTTTAAAAAATACCGGGGACCTGGCTTTGTGGTGGGAGCTCTTTTGCCGCAGGGGTATACCCGAACCCTACTGCCCGCTTTTATAAATGAGCAAAAGGCACAACAACTGCCTTTATTTGGCTATGCCGCAGTAGGCTATAAAAATGGCGGGTTTTATGCTGCAGCCCGAGCTACCGATATTGATGATAAGTGGAATCCCAAGCATTTTAATACAGTTCAGCTAGAGGAAAAGGTCCATAGTCTAAGAGAAAAATTCCCCCATAATCGGATTATCAAGCAATTAAGCTACTGTGCTTTAGAATATAGCTGTTTTACAGCTCAAAATATTTTCTATGAGAGATGGGAGGGGGGCATCCCCGTCTCCCCCGCCTGTAATGCCAGCTGCCTAGGCTGCATTTCCCTACAGCCTGCCGAATGCTGCCCGTCACCTCAAAGCCGAATTGGTTTCTTACCTAATGTAGAGGAAATAGTGCAGTTAGGTCTACATCACTTAGTTAACGAAGGGGAACCTATTATCAGTTTTGGGCAGGGCTGTGAAGGTGAGCCAAGCCTTCAGGCTGATTTAATAGCGGAAGCCATTGTTCAGATTAGGAACAAGACTAAATGCGGTACAATCAATATGAATACCAATGCCGGCAATACTCTAGGAATAAAAAAGCTCTGTTCAGCAGGTATAGATTCTTTAAGAGTAAGCTTAAATAGTGCAAAACCCGGCCCTTATACTGCTTATTATCAGCCGCAGAATTATACTCTGGAAAATGTTAAAGACTCTTTGCGAATTGCAAGCGCTCAAGGAGTGTATACTTATCTAAACCTGTTATTTTTTCCCGGGATAAATGATTGTGAAGATGAAGTAGAGGCACTAATAGAATTAATTATTGAAACCGGTGTCAAGGCAATCCAGCTCCGGAACTTGAATATTGATCCTGATGTCCTCATAGAGAACATTCCCGCTCCACAAGGAGAACCCTTGGGTGTCCCCGCCTTTCTAGAGGTTTTATCCAAGGAACTGCCCAAGGTGGAAGTGGGGAATTATACTAAACCAATCCGCAGCTAAGGTTAACCTGGGAATGCATGACGGCTAATAGGTTGAATTTTGGGACGGCATGACGGCTATTGGGACATATATCCGGGTCGGCGTGACGTCTAACATGTAAAATCTATGGTCAGCATTAAGTATTTGCCGACATTCAGTATTGCATATGATTTGTCATGCTGACAGTAAAGATTGCTAAGCAGACGTAATGCCGACATTTATGCCGATAGACTTCATGCTGACCTCTAAGCTTACCCATAAGCTTTAATGCCGACCTTCAGATTATCCCGTTAGCAAAAATCCTTGACTCATGCAAACAAAGAATATATAATGTAATAAGTGTTTAAGTGATACTGATGGAAAGAGGTGAACCCGAAATGAAAGAAAAAATTCATCCAAAATATAGTACTGTAAAAGTTAGTTGTGCATGTGGTAATGAATTTGAAACAGGTTCTACAAAAAAGGAATTAAAGGTAGAAATTTGTTCCAAATGTCATCCTTTCTATACAGGAAAACAACGTACTGTTGCAGTTGCCGGTCGGGTAGAAGCATTTAGAAAAAAACACGGCATAAAATAATAAATATGTTTTAAATAACTGTCGATATTATCGGCAGTTTTTTGCTTTATGGATTTTGTATACTGTATTATCCAAATATTTGCAAAATAGCAAAACCGGATAATAATAACTAAATGAATATGAATTAAAAGAAGGAATTTTGGGATCTTTAGCAAAATATTCTTCAAGAAGAATTAGTTTATAAAATTTCGCAATAAATTCATCTAAACCAAAAACATTGACTGATTATTAAGTTGTTGCTATCCTATAATGGTTACGTTACGGAATGAAATTAATGATTAAATTTATTTTTTTGATAAGATTAATAATAATGCTTGAAATTTCTATAAAATCGAAAGGAGGTTTCTGCATCTATTACAAGGAGGTGTAATTTAAGACCTCTATATAGTGTAAGAAAGAGGTGGTATATCAGATGAATAAGATTATGAATAAAGATTTGAGGTCTTCTCAAACCAAGCACTTGATTGCCTTAACTGTCATTCTATTTGTTTTTTGGATTTTATTATCAGGTAAAATGGAAGCTAAATATTTAACAATAGGTTTTGTTACCTCGGTTGTTTCTGCTTGGTTAACACTATCCTTATTGCGTCTGCCATCAGCAGATGGTAAGGGATATTTTATGGTATTTGATTTTCCTTATGGTAAATATGCGTTTTATTGGGTTTGGCTGATTAAGGAAATAGTAAAAGCTAATATTGATATTGCTTTAGTAGTTTTAAATCCCAAACTACCCATTAACCCTCAGGTAGTTAACTTTAAAAGACCGATGGACAACCCCATGGCCCATGTTACATTGGCTAACTCAATTACCCTTACGCCCGGTACGATAACAGTGGATGTTCAAAATGGAACATATATAATCCACGCTCTTACAGATGGTGCAGCAGAAGCACTCGAAAATGGGCAAGGTGAAATGATGGTCCGTGTAAGCCGTCTTTTTAATGAAGAGGCAGGGGAGAAGCCGGTACAGCAGAAGGAGGGAGATAACAAGTGACAATGGATAATTTTTTTATGCTTCTGATATTTGGCTTGGTTATTGTTATTTTTATTATGCTTTTTCGAGTATTTAAAGGACCCAGTGTCTATGACAGGCTAAACGGTTTGGGAGTTATTGGAACAGACACAATTCTATTACTAGTTTTAATTGGCTATGTCAATAAGCGGCCTGATATGTATGTCGATATCTCCATCTCCTATGCTATTTTAGGCTTTATCAGTTTAGTAGTAATTGCTAAGTACATTGGGGGGAAAGGAGACATCAATAAGTGAAAATTATTGCTAGTATTTTCCTGTTAGTAGGGTTTTTCTTTATACTTATCGCTGCTATTGGAGTTATGCGTCTCCCTGATTTTTATACCCGTTTACATGCTTCCGGCAAAAGTGAAACACTAGGAATAATTTTATGTTTTACTGGATTGGCGATATATGAAGGTTTTAATTTAACCAGTGTTAAGCATTTGATGATAATTGCGTTTATATTACTGGCTAATCCCATCGGTACACATATTATTTGTCGTGAAGCCTATAGATCAGGCCTTAAGCCTTGGACGCGGGAGGGGGATTAGAAAATGCTTGATTTAATAATAGAAACTATTTTATTGGTTCTTTTAATTGGAACAGGAATAGCTGCTCTAAAAATGAAAGATTTACTGGCATCAGTGGTGCTATTCGGTGCGTTCAGCTTCTTTGCTATGCTCTTATATTTAATAGTGGGGGCTCCTGATGTGGCCTTTACCGAGGCAGTCATCGGAGTAGTTTCTACTGTATTCTTCATTGCTGCCCTTAATAAGCTTAAGAGGGGGGCACGGTAGTGAAAAAAATATCTCTACTATTGATAATTATAATGGCTGGTATGTATTTTTATGCTGCAGTAGGTTTACCACTCATTGGTGACGCCAACTCAGCACCAAATACTCATGTAGCACCTAGGTATATTGAAAAGTCCTATGAAGAAACGGCTTCACCTAATATGGTTACTGCTGTACTGGCGGATTACCGGGGGTATGATACTCTGGGAGAAACAACAGTTATTTTTATTGCTGGTTTAGCTACATTTTTAATTCTGTCAACAGCTCCCAGTAAGAAAAAGGAAGAAGAGGGAGGGGATAACAAATGAATCGTGGTTTCGGAAGCATAGTTTTGGATACTTCATTTAGAGTCCTTGTCCCCTTTACTCTTGTCTATGGTATTTATGTTTTGGTTCATGGTGAATACAGCCCCGGGGGTGGATTCCAGGCAGGTGCCTTATTGGCAGTTGGTGTTGTTTTAGCCAGATTAGTACAGGGGCGGGAGGCTGCTTTTAATATTAAAGGTACTACCGCGTTGATAGTAGCAGGGATTGGAACATTTATTTATGGTGCAATTGGTTTTTCAACCATTCTTTTTGGAGGAAAATTTTTGGAATATGGGAAATTGCCTTTTAAAGTCCATGACCCTGCAGAGCTTCATGCCCTAGGAATGCTAGGTATTGAAATAGGTGTAACGATCTGTGTTATGGCTACTATTGTAGGTATTCTCGATGCCCTAACTCGAGGGGAGGATTTATCATGATTCAGGAATTCTTAGCTGGTTCTTTAATCTATTGGCTAATAGCAATCCTCTTCCTACTTGGAATTTATGGCATACTTGATAATAATAACTTTATGAAAAAGCTGATGGCTATGAACATAATGCAAGTAGCTGTAATTCTATTTTTCCTAGTATTAGGACAAAAGAGCGGGGGCACACTGCCCATTATGATTGGTCATGATAACAATGTAGACCTATATATAAATCCACTTCCTCATGCATTAATGCTAACTGCTATTGTTGTTAGTTTAAGTACAACCGGAGTAGCGCTGGCATTACTAATGCGAATTCAGGATCACTACGGTGAAATTGAGGAAGATGATATATTACGGAGGATGAACAAATGAGAGAACAGCTTCCAGCTCTAATCGTTGTTGTTCCACTACTGGCAGCCTTAGCCTCTCCTCTTGTTGCATATTTTTCAACAACACTGGTGCGTTGGCTTTCTATTGCTGCCATATTAGTGGCTCATCTAAGCTCAATAGGTAGTTTGGTCCATGCTTTAACACAAGGGACATGGCATTATCATTTTGGCGGCTGGGCACCACCATGGGGAATTGAATATGTAATAGATCCTCTGGGTGGAGTTATGGCCGTATTGATATCTTTTGTTAGTTTAGTTGTAGTCGTATATTCAGGACCTTTCTTAAAAGAATATGACTGGTTAAAAAAAGGTATTTATTACGCTTTGTTTACTCTTCTTACAACAGGACTTTTAGGTATGGTGGTGACAGGGGACGTATTTAACTTTTATGTTTTCTTAGAGGTCTCCTCACTTACTGGTTATGCTTTAATTGCAGCAGGAGGCAATCGTGCTACTGTAGCAGCCTTTCGTTATCTCTTAATTGGTACAATTGGCGCTTCTTTTTACTTACTGGGTATTGGCTATTTATACGCGATAACTGGTTCTTTAAATATGGCGGATCTAGCAGAAAAAATACCTTTAATAATTGATTCACCCGTTGTTCTGTTAGCTGTTGTTATGTTTGTAGTAGGTTTAGGTACAAAAATGGCCTTGTTTCCATTACATGGCTGGCAGCCTGATGCCTATACCTATTCCCATCCGGCAGCTGCAGCACTTATTGCTGGAGTAATGGCTAAAGTTCCTGCTTATGCCGTTCTGAGATTTTTCTTTTTTATTATCGTCGGAAGTACCGGTCCTGTTCAGAGTGCTCTAGAAGTGATGGGTTGGCTGGCCGCAGCAGGGATAATAGTTGGCTCTATTATGGCTATTGCCCAAAAGGACTTCCGGAGAATGCTGGCCTACTCCAGTGTAGCTCAGATTGGGTATATAGTCGTAGGTTTAGCCATTGGTAATACCTTTGGATTGATCGGTGCTATGTTACACTTCATTAACCATGCTATAATGAAAAGTTGTTTATTTTTGGTTGCTGGTGGTGTTAAATTCCGCACAGGTGAACATGCAATCGAAAAGTATGCAGAACTAAGCCGGAAGATGCCACTAACTATGGGGGCCTTCTTGATTGCAGCCCTTTCCATGGTGGGTCTACCACCAACTGCCGGTTTTTTTAGTAAGTGGTACTTGGTTTTGGGAGCCCTTGAGGCGGGCAAGTGGCCTTATGTCGTGGTTATTATAATCAGCAGTTTGCTTAATGCTGTTTACTTCTTTAGGATTATTGAAAATGCATATATGAAAAAGGCTTCTCCGCCACTTGCAGATAAAGCCTCAAGTACTTTGGAACTGCCTTTACAAATGTTGGTTCCTATTGTTGTACTAGGCTTAGGGATTTTGGTTCTAGGAATTTTTAATGAACAGCTTGTCTCTCAAGTACTACAATATGCTATTCCAGGGGGGGGACGTTAGATGGCACCAGAAATCTTACTTGATTACCGACCCTTATGGGCAATTATGATTTCCCTTGCCGCTGCTGTGTTAATTTTACTAACCGGTGAGCGTCGTGCAAATCTCCGGGAAACTTGGACTATTTTAGCTGCCTTTGGTAAAGCGGCTATCGTATTTTCGATGCTCCCCTATATATTATCGGGTAATGTTATAGAAATTGCCCCTCTTCATGTTGCAAAAGGGATTATCCTACAGCTTAGAGTGGATACAGCGGGAATGTTATTTGCAGCTTTGGCCTCCACTTTATGGATTGTAACTTCTTTTTATTCCATAGGTTATATGCGGGGACACCATGAAACTAATCAGACTGGCTATTTCGCTTCTTTTGCAGTTTGTCTTTCCGCAACCATAGGGATTGCTTTTGCCGCTAACTTATTAACATTCTTTGTTTTTTATGAAATACTAACAATTGCAACTTATCCCCTTGTTATTCATTCCAGGAACGATGAGGCTATCAAGTCAGGCAGGAAATACCTTGCGTATACATTAATAGCCGGTCAATTATTCCTGATTGCTATTGTTTGGACTTACCTCTTAGTAGGAAATGGTGACTTTGCAGCAGGTGGTTTCTTAAATCTAGAACATGCCTCTGTAGGTGCACTGCAAACCATCTTTGTTTTAATGATTATTGGTACTGCTGTAAAGGCCGGCGTTATGCCTTTACATGGGTGGCTTCCTGCGGCAATGGTTGCCCCTACTCCTGTTAGTGCTCTACTCCATGCTGTTGCAGTTGTTAAAGCAGGTGCTTTTGGTATTCTACGGGTTGTTGGATATGTATTTGGACCTGAGGTGTTAGGTCAGATAGGTACTGCCGATGTTTTGGCCTGGGTAGCTGCCTTTACAATTATTGTTTCATCTTTAATAGCAATGCAGCAGGATAATCTGAAACGAAGGCTTGCTTTTTCTACAGTTGGTCAATTATCATATGTTGTATTGGGGATATCTTTACTATCACCATTAGGCTTTTTAGGTGGTATGTATCATATAATTGCCCATGCTTTTATGAAGATAACACTATTTTTCTGTGCGGGTGCAATAAATGTTACAACTCATAAAACGGAAATTAGTGAGATGAAGGGTATTGGTAAACGGATGCCTATAACTATGGCTGCTTTTACCATAGCATCCTTCGGTATTGCAGGTTTCCCCTTCTTAGTAGGCTTTATTAGCAAATGGAACCTAGCCCTAGGTGCATTGCAGGCCGATAAAGGTCTTTTTATTGCAGTATTAATTGGAAGTGCCATGTTAAGTACTACTTATCTATTGCCTGTTGGGTATATGGCCTTCTTCAAATCATCGGATAAATTTACTAAATATGGTGAAGCGAATTATATGATGCTTATTCCTATTGTTATTACAGCTACACTTTCTATAGTATTAGGTGTATTCCCTAATTTTGGTGCTAATTTCTATGACTTAGCTGTGATGTCAGCCCAAAGTATAGTAAAAAGTGTTCAACTGATAGGGGGAGGGTTTTAATGATGGATACTAAAAAAGTATTAACTATCTGTGGGATATTATCTGTAATATTACTCCTCCTAGATATTATTTTTGTAGAACCACATGGGCATTATTTTTGGCAAACCTTTAAAGGTTTTGATGTTATTTATGGATTTGTTGGCTGTGCGGCGATTATAGTAATTTCAAAAAAACTAGGGAAGCTGTTTATCCAACGTGATGAAAAGTATTATGGGGGAGGTGTAGACACTGATGAGTAGTTTCCATCCAGGGTTGATACTTATTTTTGCTGGTATTTTTGCCGGATTTTTGCCTAACCGTATTCGTCAGGCAGTTATGGTTGGTGCACCAGCCCTTGCAGTATTATCCATGTTTAATCTCCCTATTGATACATTGTGGCAGGTTGATTTTATAAACAATATGCAGCTCCAGCTGCTTAGGGTAGATAAGCTATCCTGGGTATTTGGCCTGATTTTCAGCATAATGGCCCTTATAGGTAATATTTACTCTCTGCATAACAAAAATTCCTGGGAAGCAGCAGCTGCCCTACTTTATGCAGGAAGCTCCTTAGGTGTAGTTTTTGCGGGCGACTGGATGACCTTAATTTTCTTTTGGGAACTGATGGCAGCATCTTCTGTTTTCCTTATTTGGTATAAAGGGAATGCTCAAGCTCGAGGTGCAGGATATAGATATATCTTGGTCCATGCCTTCGGTGGTAACCTTTTACTAGCGGGGATATTTTTGAAAATGGTAGCCGGTCAGCCGGAAGTTACCCTATTAACCGGTACCCAAGATGCAGCATTTTGGCTCATACTTCTGGGTGTTGCTATTAATGCGGCGATACCACCTTTACATGCTTGGTTGACAGATGCATATCCAGAAGGAACAATTACTGGAAGTGTATTTTTGAGTTCTTTTACAACTAAGGTTGCTGTATATACCTTAATAAGATTATTTGCAGGTACTGAGCTTTTGATTTGGACGGGTGTTATCATGGCCTTATACGGGGTTGTCTACGCAGTACTTGAAAATGATATCCGCCGTTTGCTAGCCTACCATATTATCAGTCAGGTTGGTTACATGGTGGCGGCGGTTGGTATGGGAACAGAGTTAGCTTTAAATGGTGCGACTTCCCACGCCTTCAGTCATATCTTATATAAATCATTGTTATTTATGGGTGCTGGTGCAGTAATATATGCGACCGGAAGGCGAAAGCTTTCAGAGTTGGGTGGATTATTCCGGCAAATGCCCGTGGCAGTAATTTTATATATGATTGGTGCATTTTCTATTTCCGGTGTCCCATTGTGGAATGGCTTTATCAGTAAATCAATGATTATATCTGCTGCATCCTATAATGAGATGCCGGCTGTTGAACTCCTGTTATATTTGGCAAGTGTTGGGACTTGGCTGCATACAGGCTTGAAACTTCCATACTATATGTTCTTCGGACCTGACCGTGGTATACAATTGGAGAGGAAATTACCCATTAATATGTATGTTGCAATGGCAGGTGGAGCTTTCTTATGTACCTTGTTTGGCGTAGCTCCCAACCTCTTATATCAATATCTGCCTTTTGCAGCAGAATACCATCCCTACTCTTGGGATCACGTGGTTTCTACAATGCAGCTTCTAGTGGCAGCCCTAGCGGCCTTCTGGATCTTTATTCCAAAGCTAGGCGGCGAACCTACTATTTCTGTTGATACTGATTGGTTCTACCGGAAACCTGTAAAAATCGTTATAAACGGGCTAGCAGTTTTTGTCTGCAATACCCGCGATTACCTAGGAACACAAGGCATGGCTGCGTTAAAAAGTATTCTGCCTATCTTTGCCAATCCTCTCAAATGGGCTCCTCAAACTGGGGAAGGACCAGTGGTTGAATATGATGAGGATAGGTACCGCCTACCGGTGGGCATGACAGTATTGATGAGTATTGTAGTATTTATTATTACAGTTTCATATATTTGGATAACGTAGAAAACGCCTTCGGGCGTTTTTTGCGTAGTTGCTAGTTACTGGTGACTAGTGACTAGTGACTGGTGACTAGTAAAAGAAAAGGCTTTTGTCGATAATTCATGATTAAAGCCGACTCGCAATAAGAAGGGCAATATAAGCAGTAGCTAAACCAGTAGCTAATATTCGATTCCACTTGCAAATTGCAGTTAGAGTATATATACTATAATTTAGATATTTATGACCGATCCACTATGGTTGGTCATAAATATCCAATATATTCCACATATTAGAACGCTCAGTAGAATAAGAACCGCGTCCTGGGCTACGACATAATATAAAGGGTTATTGACCATCTACTATAGACTATAGTCTTTTTCTAGTCACTAGTCACCAGTCACCAGTAACTAAACTCAAAGGTCGGTGAATAAAATGTTAGATAAATTACAGCATCTTGAAGATAGATATGAAGAGTTAAATGCTCTAATGAGCGATCCTAAGGTTATTAATAACCCCGCTGACCTGCATAAGTATGGCAAAGCTCAGTCCGATTTAATAGATATTGTTGAGGCATATCGCACCTATAAAAAGATTATTGAAGAGCTAAATGAGTCCAAGGTACTATTGAATGATAAACTTGACTCGGATATGAAAGACATGGTTGAGCTGGAGATAGAGGAACTAGCGGATAATAAGGAAAAATTAGAAGCGAAACTTACGGTTCTTCTTTTGCCAAAGGATCCAAATGATGAGAAGAACGTTATTTTGGAGATTAGAGCTGGCGCTGGTGGTGATGAGGCTGGCCTTTTTGCTGCAGAGCTGTACAGAATGTATACCCGTTATGCTGAAAATAAGGGCTGGAAGACTGAATTGATGAGTGCTTCCTATTCTGATGTGGGTGGTTTTAAAGAAGTAATTTGTTTAATTCAGGGCCATGGTGCTTACAGCAAGCTTAAGTTTGAGAGTGGTGTGCACAGAGTACAGCGGGTACCTACTACTGAGTCTGGCGGAAGAATTCATACCTCCACCGCTACAGTAGCTGTTCTGCCTGAAGCTGAAGAAGTGGATGTGCAAATTGACCCTAATGAACTAAGGGTAGATGTTTTTTGCTCTAGTGGACCCGGTGGACAGTCCGTTAATACGACCCAGTCTGCCGTTAGAATAACCCATATACCTACTGGCTTAGTAGTTTCCTGTCAGGATGAAAAATCCCAGCATAAAAATAAGGATAAAGCTCTAAAGGTTTTAAGGTCAAGACTTCTAGAGAAGGCCCAGAGCGAACAATGGGGGGAACAGGCACAAGCCAGGAAAACACAGGTGGGAACTGGTGACAGGAGTGAAAGGATTAGAACCTATAACTTTCCCCAAGGCAGGGTAACTGATCACCGTATTGGCTTAACCCTCCATAAACTAGACCAGGTTTTATTAGGTGTTATAGACGAAATAATTGATGCTCTGATTACTACAGATCAAGCCGAGAAATTAAAGCAGGTGGAATAATGAATATGCTTAATCAGCCGCAGACTGTGCAGGAGCTATTGCAGTGGGCGGCTCTTTTTTTAGGGAAAGAGAGACAAATGGAAGCGGAGCTCTTACTCTCAAAGGTTTCAGGATACTCACGAGCTAAGCTCTGGGCTTACCCTGAAGTGAAATTAAGTAAGAGAGACCAGGATTTTTTTACCCAACTTGTCCAATTACGACAATCCGGGGAGCCCCTTCAGTATCTATTAGGTACGCAAAGCTTTATGGGGCTGGATTTTTTGGTAAATAAAAATGTCCTCATACCGCGATCTGACACTGAAGTATTGGTTGAGGAAACACTAAATTTAGCTAAAAATATGCAAGGACCTTTACGTATACTGGATTTATGTACAGGAAGCGGAGCAATAGCTATTAGTTTAGCTAAATATCTGCCAGAGGCCGCAGTAACAGCTGTAGATATATCCAGTGAAGCTTTAGAAACAGCCCGAGCTAACGCGGAACTCAATAACCTGTGTCAACCAGTGGAATTTCTCCAAGGTGATCTATTTTGTCCCATTGGTCAAGGGATTTTTCATATAATAACCAGCAATCCCCCATACATTACAACCGCTGAAATGCTAAAGCTACCAGACGATGTAAAAAAGGAGCCGTATATTGCCCTCTGGGGCGGTGAAGACGGCCTAGATTTTTATCGAAGAATCATTAAAGAAAGCCGCCAACACCTAAAATTCCCAGGCTGGCTTTTAGTAGAAATCGGCTGGCAGCAAGGTGAGCGAATTAAAGCTTTATTCGAGAAAAATGGCTTTGACCAGTGTCAAATCATCAAAGATTGGGCAGGTCATGATCGAGTTGTTAAAGGACGAGCCCACTCGCCCACGTAATTACGAAAGAGCGAAATAATGGGATTATTTAACTGTAATATAAGTTAAATAATCCCATTATTTATATCTATAAAGCAAATTTAAAGGGGCTAAATAATTTGGCATATACCACTTTTGCTTTTCTTTATGAGCTAAGTTATGCTCTATCCATTCTACTGCAGAAGAATAGTTTACTAAAGGATTTAGTAGTTATTTTTTTTGCTGCTAAAGCAGTTGGCCACCTTTCCGTTATGCTTGGTCAGCCTTCGATATTTGGCCAGCTTTTAGTCGGAATTATTTTAGGTCCTGCAGTATTGGATATTCTTCACCCAAATACCCTTCTAAAAGAGTTGGCTCAATTAGGTGTACTTATGTTGATGTTTTTAGCGGGTTTAGAAACAAATCTTCGGGAATTCAAGAAAGGTATAATACCTTCTTTTTTTACAGCCCTTGGTGGGGTTATTTTGCCTTTTGCAGGAGGGGTTCTTTTCTCTATATTGAATGGCTACTCCCTAAATATCTCCCTTTTTATAGGTGTTGTCTTGGTTTCTACTAGTGTCAGCATCTCGGTTCAAACCTTACGGGAGCTAAATCGCCAAAATTCTCGAGAAGGGGTGACCATCCTTGGTGCGGCAGTAATTGACGATATCCTGGGATTAGTAGTATTAAGTATGGTCTTAGCTTTAGTAACAGGTGGTGAAGAAATAACTATACTAGGTATAGTTATGGTTAAAATCCTTGCGTTTTTCGTACTAGCGGTTATAGCAGGTTTGTTTGTAGTACCTCTGATTATGTTTATAGCCTCCAGATTACGGGTGCGGGAGGGAAGTCTAACCTTTGCCTTAATTATTGTTTTTATCCTAGCACTAGCTGCTGAATATCTGGGCTTGGCAGGAATAGTAGGTGCCTACTTTGCAGGGATGATGGTCAGTAGGACTGGGTTTAAGCATGAACTGATTGGTAAGGTAGAAGCGTTAGGCTATTCATTTTTTTTCCCAGTTTTTTTTGTCAGCATAGGGTTAGCCGCTGATATCACAAGCTTAAAGGGGGGCATTTTAATTTTTACAGTAATTACAACGTTTATTGCTGTTTTTACAAAAGTAGTAGGATCAGGAATGGGAGCCTTAATGGGCGGCTTTAGCCCCCGAAGCTCACTGGTCATTGGAGCAGGTATGGTCTCAAGGGGCGAGGTTGCCTTAATAATTGCTAATATAGGAATCGGCTGCGGCCTGTTAACTACCGACCTCTATACCTCCATGGTAGTTGTAACTATTTTCTCTACCGTGATTACACCAGTATTAATTAAGGGTATTCTTAAATAGATTATTTAACTACCGTAGACCACTGAAAAAGTCCAACACATGAAGATTGTCATCCTGAGCGATAGCGAAGGATCTTAAGATCCTTCGGTCGTACCTCCCTCAGGATGACAAAGCAACAATCAGGAATAAGCCCTCAACTCTAGAGTTGGGGGCTTATTTATAAGAAAAAATTCCCTTTGACATTTTCCTGACATATTAAATTGATATTCTTAGAATTAAAAATGAGGTGAAAACTGTGAAATTAAAAAAAATATTATCTATATTAGTAATCATATGTATTTTGGCATTGACCGCAGCATGCGGCAGCAAAGGAAATACAAATGGCGAAATTTTGACTGCAGCTTCGGAAGCTGAAGTTTTAACAGTTCCTGAGCGGACACCTGATTTGATGGGGCGAGTAGTAGAGATAATAGGGAACGAGGTTACTATTTATAGAATAGAGGGTGATTTCGCTCAACGGGTACCAGGCGGAGGAGGACAAAGGCTTGGGAATACAGTAGAAAATCAAAATAATTCTGAACAATCCTCTCAAGAAACCCCTGGACAAAGCACTGAGACAAGAATGCCACGGATAACAGTATCCGAAGAAAAGGAAGCAATCATTATCCCTGTGGGGACCCCTATTGTTACTATGCAGAGAGGTAGTACCCAAGCAACTCCCGTGGGCTTAACAGAAATTAAAAAAGACCAAATACTCAGGGTTTGGAAAGATGAAGAGATGGTGGAATTTGTGCAATTGATGGCAGTGAGTGGAGGTAGAAATAGTGCAGGAGCAGGTGGTAGGCAAAACCCAGGTCAAGGAGGCTTTCCAGGGATAATGGTCTTTCCTGGAGGTACGGGGGGCGGACCCCGATAATGGATAACAATTTGCGATGTATTATTGATGCCAAAAATATTGTCAAAATATACGAAACTGGATATGAAGAATTAAAGGTATTGGATGATATAAACATTAAGGTTATGGAAAATGATTTAACTGCTATTTTGGGCCCTTCAGGCTCAGGCAAATCCACGCTTATGAATGTGTTGGGCTGTTTAGACTTGCCAACCTCGGGGCAGTATTTTTTAGATGGTGTAGATGTCCTAAAAGCAAAAGAGGACCAACTAGCAGAGATTAGAAACAAAAAGATAGGCTTTGTTTTCCAAAAATTTAATTTGCTGCCTAGGCTTAGTGCTCTCCAAAATGTAATGCTGCCTTTACTATATCGAGGAATAGATGAAGCTGAGGCTAGGGAAATTGCTAAAGAAAAATTAAATTTATTGGGCTTAGGCGACAGATTAACCCATCGGCCTAATGAACTCTCCGGTGGGCAGCAGCAAAGAGTTTCTATCGCCAGAGCCATAGTAGGCAATCCGCCTTTACTCTTAGCTGATGAGCCTACAGGTAACCTAGATAGCAAATCAAGTATGGATGCCATAGAGATATTTAAAGAATTAAACAAAGAGGGAAACACCATTATAATAATCACCCATGATACAGAGGTTGCAGAGCAAATGAAAAAGGTTGTGTTCATCCGAGACGGGCAGTTCTTTGAAAACAATTAATATGATCAGTGCTTTAAATCGCTGTATATATTCCGATAAAATAACGGGAACGACTCCTGGGTCGTCCCGCAACAATTAACGTAGGGAACGGTGCCTTCACCGTTCCGCTTAGGAGGGTAGCAATTTGAAGAAAATTGTAACTAAAAAGAAATCGATAATATTATTAATTTTAATTGCCCTGGTTTTTATAACAGGCTTTTGGTTTACAAAATCCAATGAAACAGAAACTGAAGAAATTCAATATGAACAGGTGAGGATCAGTAGAGGTGACATTGTAGTTGGCCTCGACTCTGATGGAGTAGTAGAGTTCTCAAAGGTCAATCTGCGCTTTGGAGTAAAAGGAGCTATCGCAGAAATTTTAGTAAACAGAGGTGATCAGGTAGAAAAAGGCAATATTATTGCTAAACTTGATGACCGGGATTATCAAGATCAATATCAGTTAGCTTTGGCCAAATTAAAGGATGCCGAAGAACAAGAGCTGACTAATCTTTTGGATGATGAACTTAAAATAGGAAAGTTAAAAGCTGAACTAGAAAATACCAAAACTACATATCAGGAAATGGTGGAGATACCCGATGCTTACTCGACAAATGATATAAAATTAAAAAAGCAAGATTTGGATAATAAAGAAATAGAATATCAAAATGCTTTGAAAAAGCATGATATTTTGGTCACCAATTTTAACAATAGAGGTACTCAATTGAACCAAAATGAGCTAGCCGCTAAAATGGCTGAAGAAGATTTGGAGGATACCATCCTTTATGCACCAGTTGCCGGGACTATTCTCGATTTAACTAAGAAAGCAGGCGAGAGCGTTTCCGATGAACAGGATTTAGTGGTGCTTCATGAAAATAACGATGTTAAAGCCATAACAAAAGTAATCGAGTACGATATCGGAGGCATTAAGCTTGGTCAAAAGGTTAATGTCACTGTGGAGGCTTTACCCGATCAGACCTTTGTGGGTGAGGTAAGCAACATTGATGCACTACCCACTTCAGATAATTCAGGCTTAGTTAGCTACAATGTGGAAATTAATATCATCAATCCCGATGAGGGAATTAAGGATGGTATGACCAGTACGTTGACCTTTATTTTAAAGGAAGTCCGGGATTGTTTAATCGTACCCTACAAAGCAGTAAAAATTGTTAACAGAAAACAGCTGGTAACAGTTATCGATGAAAATGGTGCTGAAGTAGAAAGGGAAATTAAAACGGGCTTTACTGATGGCATTAGTGTGGAAGTACTCGAGGGGCTAGAACAAAATGAAACCATTGTCTATGCCAGGGGCAGGTGATTAGATGAAGCTAAAACAGCTCTTGAAAATAGTATTAATAAATATCTACCACAATAAAATGAGGACATTTCTGACTACCCTTGGTGTTATTGTCGGAACTGCAACGATTTTCTTAGTTGTTGCCATAGGTCAGGGGGGAGAGGCACAGGTTAATGAACAATACTCCCGTCTCAATGTGGGGACAATAATGGTTATGCCGGCCCAAAGGGGCAGAGTACTGGATCCGCTTACCAAAGAGGATGCTGAGTTATTCCAAGCAAGCCAAAATATTAAAATGGCATTTCCCATATTAAACGGTTCTGGTTCTATGAAATACAGCAACTATTCTAGTAATGGTACCTATTATGGTATCTTGCCTGCTTATCTGGAAGCTAATAATTTAACTATTAATCAAGGGCGCTTTTTGGATGATACAGATGAAAGCAAGCGAGAAAGGGTTGCCGTAATCGGAGCTGGACTGGCAGAACTTTTAACCGATGGCAATCCCACGGAAATCTTAGATAAGACCCTGGACTTAAATAGGCGTAAGTTTGTAGTAGTGGGAATTTTAAATCGAATGGGGGATTCTGGTTCCCCTCAGGGTTTTGATGATACAGCCTTTATTCCCTATTCGGCTGCGGAGCGGTATTTACTCGGCACAAGAGCCAACCCCACTATTAATGCTATCGCTGCTGGGGTCGATACGGTTCAAGCTGCTATCCAGGATATTACCACTATCCTTAACGGAAATCACCTTCGAGGGGGCTCGGAGCAGTTTAGAATTTTGGATGCCGGCAGTAGGCTGGTGGCTGCCCAGGAAACGGCCCGAACCATGTCCTTACTTTTATTATCAGTAGCGGTAGTTGTCTTAATTGTCAGCGGGATAGGTATAATGAATGTAATGTTCGTAACTGTTAAAGAAAGGACCAAGGAGATAGGGACTCTAAAGGCTATCGGGGCAAAAAAACGGGAGATTTTAGGGCAATTTTTAATAGAGGCTGTTGTCATAAGCTTAGTGGGCGGTATTCTAGGGGTAATAATTGGCGTATGTATGGTACCGCTTTTGACCTATTTTGAAATTTTAGCCATCCCCTCTCTAAGTGGCGTATTAATAGGGTTGTTTTTTTCTGTAACAACAGGGTTGTTTTTTGGTTTTTACCCAGCCTGGCAAGCCGCTGATTTAAATCCCATTGATGCCTTGCGATATGAATAGGGTGGTTTAAGAATGTAGAATGTAGAATTGAAAGTTGAGAATTGATGGACCTTGACATAGTGAAAGGAATGATAGTTATGTTGAAACAGCAGAAGTTATTGACTTTTTTCTTGAGTTTTATACTGGTATTTTTAACGTTGGCAAGCGCGGCTTTTTCCGCTGAAGAAGTACTGACTTTAGAAGAGGCTAAAGAGATGGCCCGAGGCAGTAGAGGGCTTATGCAGTCAGAGCTTGATGTGGAAAAGGCAAAATTTGAATATTACCAGGCTCAAAATAACTATGATGATGTGAAAACACCTTCATATTATAACCTTTTGCCCTATTATTTTTATCTTAATGAGCAAAAAGATCAGGGAATTAATGTTGATGACCAGTTGAAAAATGTAGAAAAACAAATCAGCGATGCTAAAGAAAAGCTTGATTCAGAGGCTGACAAAGCCGCCTCCGCAAGAGATGCCATGGAGAGTAGGGAAACCGCCTATGAAGATAGCAAAGCCTCAAAAGAAAAAAGTGAAAAACAGCTAGATTATCAAGTGGAACAAATGTATACATCAATTTTACTCCAAGAAGATAAGCTAGTATCTATGAATAAAGAGCTAGAATATAAATATAACTTATTAAATATCGAAAGAAGAAGGCTGGCCTTAGGCAGTAGTACCCAGGAAAAGATAGATAGCTTGGCTATTGAGACCTCAAATTTTAACAAAACGATTATTGAAGCCAAAAGTTCATTAAAAAACGCAAAAGGGAATTTTAATGATCTGCTTGGCCGGGATTACGATGCCGGGCTCAAGTTAGCCCATTTTTCTGTCAATGAAGTTGCCCTAATACCTGTTTATAATGATCTTTTACAATTGGTTACGCAAAAGTATGACAAATTAGCACAGCTAGAAAAGGATATTTCCGAGCGACAAAAGGATTTAGAGGATGATGCTGTAAAAGATACAGCCTATCAAGCAGACTTAATTAAGATTGAGATCAAAAGGCAGGAACTCCAAATCGAAGACGAGAAAAAAAATCTAAAAGAAACTATTAACAATTTCATAACAGAGTTAAATATAAAGCAGAAAAATTATCAATTAGCAAAGCTCGATTGGGAAGGTACCCAGAAAAACTATGGACGAGCTCAGAAGAGATTTGAACTTGGGCTAATTTCCAAGCTAGAATTAATTGAAAGTGAGCTTGATTATGCAGCTGGCAAGAATAAATTTATGTCTGTAAGCTATGATTTTTCCCTTGCCCAAAATAACCTAGAATTAGTTAAGCAAGGTATTTTGTAAAAGAATAGTCCATCGACTATTGACCATAGACTTACAAGAAACAAAGAGCCAAAGACGAAAGTCTTTAGGCTTTTTTGCTTTCAAATGCGGTATAATAAGATATCTGGTTTCTGTTTCCTGCATTAATCTTAATTACTAAGCCAAGCCCCGGGCACTAAACACTGGTCACAGGTCCTGATCCCCGATCCCTGGTCTGAGCTCTAATCTCTAATCTCTGAGCACTGAACACTGATCCCTGAACACAGGTCCCCGGCCCCTGGCCCCCGATCCACCGAGCACCAAGTGCTCCCTGCTGATTAAAAAAAATTGGAAAATAAAAAAAATGCAAATGACTTGAAACTATATTCTGAATATTTTACAATATATATAATTGACTAAATAATTTAGAGCATTTACTGGGAGGGATTACCATTGGGTAGAGAAAGAGCTAATGTTGAGAACCTTAGAGAACCACCATAGCTGGTAGCAGTTTTTATGGATTAATCAGAAACTGTTGCCAGTTTTTGTTTGTGCTATTATTTGCAAGCATTTTTACTAATAAATAATTAAACATAAAAGGAGTGTATTAAATGAATCAAACGGTTAACTATAACCAATTTATTTTGCGTAAAATTCATTCTTTATTAGGGATTATTCCCTTGGGCATGTTTTTAGCAGTACATTTTATAGTAAATACCAGGGTCATTTATGGTGAAGGAGCCTTTGCCCAGGCTGCCCATTTTATGGAAATATTGCCTGGCGTAAGGCTAATGGAGCTTTTCGTGATTGCGATTCCTCTACTTTTCCATGGACTTATGGGGTTATATATTGCTTATGAGGCTAGGAATAACCCCAAATCTTACTCCTACTTCAGAAACTGGATGTTTTATTTGCAGAGAATATCAGGAATAATTCTTTTTGCATTTATTCTTTATCACGTTTGGACTGTAAAGTATGGTGACCCTAATCTTTCCTTTTATCAAATATTGCAAGCTCAGATGAGCAATCCCTTTATTTTAGTTTTTTACATTCTTTCTGTTACAGCAGCAGCATTTCATTTATGTAATGGACTTTGGGGCTTTGCTATTAATTGGGGCATTATTAGTGGAGCAAGGGCCCAAGCGGTATTTAGCAAAATTACTATAATCCTGTTTGTTATTTTTAATATTTTCTGGTTTAGAATAACGTTTGCTTTTATTTAAGGGATATATTTTTCTAGAAAGGGAGGAAAAGACATGTCGAATAAAGTTGTTGTAGTAGGCGGAGGTTTAGCCGGGCTCTCAGCTGTAATAAAGGCTGTAGAAAGCGGTTTGACGGTAGATTTGGTTTCCTTAGTTCCTGTTAAAAGGTCTCACTCTGTATGTGCTCAGGGCGGCATCAATGCTGCTATTGATAATAAAAAGGAGGGTGATTCACCCTGGCAGCATTTTTATGACACAATTTACGGGGGGGATTTTTTAGCCAACCAACCACCTGTTAAAGCTATGTGTGAGGCAGCTCCTCATATTGTTTATCTTTTCGATCGGATGGGAGTACCCTTTAATAGAACCCCAGAAGGTAATCTGGATTTCAGACGTTTTGGCGGAACAAAGTTTGCAAGGACCGCTTTTGCAGGTGCAACTACTGGCCAACAGTTAATTTATGCTTTAGATGAACAGGTTAGGCGTTATGAAGATGAAGGCAAAGTAAAAATGCATATCGGCTGGGACTTCTTATCGGCAGTATTAGATGATGATGGCAAATGTGTCGGCATGGTGGCCCAGGAGCTACAAACTATGGAAATCAAGCATTTCCCTGCTGATGCAGTAATTCTTGCTACCGGTGGTAATGGCATGGTCTTTGGCAGAAGCACAAATTCAAATATCTGTACCGGAAGTGCCCAAAGCAGTGTCTACCGCCAGGGGGCTATTTATGCAAATGGTGAATTTATTCAGGTGCATCCTACTGCTATTCCTGGGGAGGATAAGCTACGGCTTATGTCTGAGTCAGCTAGAGGCGAAGGTGGTAGGGTTTGGACCTATAAAGATGGAAAACCCTGGTATTTCCTTGAGGAAATGTACCCTGCCTTTGGTAACCTTGTGCCCAGGGATATAGCTACTAGAGCTATCTTTGACGTTTGTGTAAATCAGAAGTTAGGTATTAACGGGGAAAATATGGTTTATCTAGATGTTTCCCATATTCCAAAAGAAGAACTGGACAGGAAGCTTTTCGGTATCCTGGAAATCTACGAGAAATTTATCGGTGATGACCCTCGGAAAGTACCTATGAAGATATTCCCAGGCATGCATTATACCATGGGTGGCCTTTGGGTTGATTATAAGCAAATGACAAATATCTCAGGTCTTTTTGCCATTGGAGAATGTGATTATGAATTCCATGGTGGAAACAGGCTAGGTGCCAATTCCCTTCTTTCTACAGTTTATTCTGGGATGGTGGCAGGACCGGCTGCAGCTGAGTACATCAAGGGCATAGATAAGACCAAAGAAATACCCTCAGAGGTCTATGAAAATGAAGTAAAAAGACAGACAGAGCTAGTTGAAAACATTTATAAAATGTCAGGTAGCGAAAACTCTTATGAGCTTCATGAAGAGTTAGGCAACTGGATGACAGATAATGTTAGTGTTGTTCGTTATAATAATAAGCTCCAAGAGACAGACGAAAAGCTTCAGGAATTACTGGAAAGATACAAAAACATCGGTATTTCTGATACCGGAAGATGGAGCAACCAAACTGTTCACTTTACTCGTAGGCTCTATGATATGCTGGAAATGGCCCGAGTTATTACTATTGGTGCTCTAAACCGTAATGAAAGCCGTGGAGCCCATTATAAGCCCGATTATCCCGAGCGGGATGATGAAAATTGGATGAAAACTACCCAGGCTGTGTATACTCCTCAAGGCCCTAAATTTTCTTATGTGCCAGTTGATGCCCAGGAATTAAAGCCCGTTAAACGGGCATATGACGTAGATAAAAAGTAAAGGGGGAATAATTAATGCAAACAATACAAGTTAAAGTTAAAAGGCAGAACGGTCCTAAGGAACAGCCTTTCTGGGAAGAGTTTACGATACCCTACAAATCAAATTTGAATGTAATTTCACTTTTGATGTATATAGCCAAAAACCCTGTTAACAGCAAAGGAGAAAAAACAACACCTGTTGTTTATGAAAGTAACTGCTTAGAAGAAGTATGTGGTGCTTGTTCCATGGTAATTAATGGAAAGGCTCGGCAGGCCTGTACAGCTTTAGTGGATACCTTAGCCAAGCCCATTACCTTAGAGCCCCTAGATAAATTTCAATTAGTCCGTGATTTATTTGTGGACAGGACAGCATTATTTGATGCCTTAAGAAAAGTAAAGGCATGGGTTGATATTGACGGAACCTTTAATTTAGGACCCGGACCCAAGACTACACCCAAGGTGCAGGAGAAACGCTATGATCTTTCCCGTTGCATGACCTGTGGTGTTTGTTCCCAGGTTTGCCCTAATTATAATACCAAGACAAGCTTTATTGGTCCTCATGCTGTAGCTCAAGCAGATTTATTTAACCTGCATTCCGTGGGGGGAAATAATAAGGAAGAACGTTTCAAGGCCTTAATGGATAAAGGAGGCATTATGGAATGTGGGAACTCCCAAAACTGTGTCCGCGCCTGTCCCAAGGAAATCCCTCTAACTCAATCGTTAGCAGAATTGAAAAGGCAGGCAACCTGGTATTCCATTAAATCTCTCTTCACCAAGTAAAATATTATGGTCCGTAGTTAAATTTAGGAGGTGGTTTTAGATGAGAGAAATTCCTGTGGCCAAAATAGTGGAAACAGTTAAAGGACTGTGTATTGAGGCTGCCTGCAACCTTCCCGAAGATGTGGAAGAACTGATTAAGAAAAGTCAGGGCAAAGAAGAATCGGAATTTGGCAAGTATATTTTTGAGCAAATAATTGATAACATCAAACTGGCTCGGAATGAAGAACGGCCAATGTGTCAGGATACAGGAATAACGGTAGTTTATCTTGAGCTCGGTCAGGATGTTCACATTACCGGGGGAAGTCTGACAGCTGCTATATACGAAGGTGTTCGTCAGGGCTATCAAGAAGGCTATTTAAGGAAATCAGTAGTAGACGATCCAGTCTTTTTAAGAAAAAATACTGGAGACAACACTCCGGCAGTCATTCATACTGAGGTTGTTACCGGGGAGCATTTGAAAATCATGATAGTCCCTAAAGGAGCCGGTAGCGAAAATATGGGTGCCTTAAAAATGCTTAAGCCCTCTGATGGTATCGAAGGAATAAAAGATTTTATCCTAAAAACTGTACGGGAAGCAGGGGGTAACCCCTGTCCACCCATTATTGTAGGGGTTGGTATTGGTGGTACTATGGAAAAGGCTACAATGCTTGCCAAAAAGTCTTTAACCCGAAAAGCAGGGGAGCATAATCCTGATGCAAACTATAAGGCTTTAGAGGAAGAGCTGCTGGAGAAAATTAATCTTTCTGGTATCGGACCCCAGGGCTTAGGTGGACGTGTCACAGCTTTGGCGGTTAATATCGAGGCTTTCCCAACACATATTGCCACATTACCTGTGGCTGTTAACTTAAACTGTCATGCTTCTAGACACAGTGAAGCAATATTATAGTAAAGGGAGTGAAATAAATGGCCGGCATAAAAAAGGTAACTACTCCTATAAGCGAGGAACAAATCAGGGATTTAAAGGCCGGTGACCGTGTAGCCATTAGTGGTGTTATTTATACAGGAAGGGATGCAGCCCATAAAAATCTGGTAAACCTACTTGCGGAGGGCAAGCCGCTGCCTCTTGAACTGGAAAATCAGATTATTTATTATGTAGGGCCTACTCCCGCTAAACCAGGACAGGCAATCGGGTCCTGTGGACCGACTACTAGCGGGAGAATGGATGCTTATGCCCCACTATTGATAAAATTGGGTTTGAAGGGTATGATTGGCAAAGGACCCCGTAATGCGAAGGTCATTTCAGCTATGAAAGAACATGGTGCTGTATACTTTGCAGCAATAGGAGGAGCTGCTGCTGTTATTGCTCAATCTGTGAAAAAAGCGGAGGTTATTGCCTTCCCTGAACTGGGACCAGAGGCAATCCACCGCTTAGAGGTTGAGGATTTCCCCTGCATAGTTGCCATTGATTCAGAGGGTAATGACCTATACGTGAGTGGTTTAGAGCAATACCGCTTATCTTAATTCTGCATAACCATAAAATAATAAATATAGGGAGTGACTATTTATGAATTTAAAAGAACAGGCTCTTAAGCTCCATTTAGACAACAAAGGGAAAATAGAGGTAATTAGCAAAGTACCGGTTAAAACCCCGTTGGATTTAACTCTTGCCTACACACCTGGCGTAGCCGAGGCCTGTAAGGAGATAGAAAAGGATGTTACAAAGGCTTATGATTATACCTCAAAATGGAATTTAGTAGCAGTTGTATCTGATGGAACTGCAGTTTTAGGCTTAGGCGACATTGGACCGGAAGCTGCTATGCCAGTAATGGAAGGTAAAGCAGTATTATTTAAAACCTTTGCTGGTGTAGATGCATTTCCCCTTTGCGTAGCTACTAAAGATGTAGATAAAATTGTTGAAACAGTAAAAATGGTGGAACCTACCTTTGGCGGGGTTAACCTGGAGGATATATCAGCTCCACGTTGCTTTGAAATAGAAGAAAGATTGAAAAAAGAAACAAATATTCCTATTTTTCACGATGACCAGCACGGCACAGCCATCGTGGTTATGGCTGCCATAGTAAATGCCTGTAAAATCGTCGATAAAAAAATAGAGAATATCAAGGTCGTTGTCAGCGGCGCAGGGGCTGCGGCTATTGCGGTCGTGAAGCTTTTACTTAGTATGGGTATAAATAATGTAATCCTTTGCGATCGGACCGGCGCTATATATGAGGGCAGACCTGAAGGAATGAATAAATTCAAGGAAGCTATGGCTAAAGTAACCAATAAAGAACTAGTTAAAGGCAGCCTAGCGGATGCTATGGTAGGCTCTGATGTAATTATCGGTCTTTCAGGTCCTGGATTGGTTACTAAGGAAATGGTTGAAACTATGAACGCTGGTCAGATTGTTATGGCTATGTCCAATCCCGTACCGGAAATCATGCCTGAAGACGCAATAGCAGCGGGAGCAAAAGTAATCTGTACCGGTAGATCAGATTTCCCCAACCAGGTAAACAATGTCAGTGCTTTCCCAGGGGTATTTAGAGGTGCACTTGATGTTAGAGCTACTGATATCAATGAGGAAATGAAAATTGCAGCAGTTCATGCTATTGCTGGCTTTGTCGGTGATAAGCTAACCGCTGAATATGTTATTCCCAGCGCTTTAGATGTGAGAGTTGCTCCTGCAGTTGCTTATGCTGTTGCTGAAGCTGCCATAAAAAGCGGCGTTGCCCGAATTAAGCTTGATCCTCAGGAAGTAGCTGAGAATTGCCGGAGAATGATGACTCTAGATAAATAGTTGCTTTATAGACCCTCTGTTGAAGACATATTCAACAGAGGGTTATTATTTAACCACGGGCCCCTCCGGGGCACACGGATAAACACGGTTTTTATATATATTGAATTGCTGTAGAACTGTAGCACTGTAGCACTGTAGAACTATAAATTATTTTTGTCACTGGACTTGTTTCTCAAACTACAAATACGTATAATAAAGTTGTTGTGATATTAAACTTGAAAAAGCCAATATATTAGAGACAGCCCTAACTATAGACCATAGACTTAATCTAGCCACTAGCCACTAGCCACTAGCCACTAAATTGTTGTTCCCCAAGCAATTTAAAAAGGGAGGATATTATGGGTCAGTATAAGGATTTAACTGATATAGCGAGATACGAACAGATCGCTGTAGATTTAGCTGGTAAGATAGCACATAATGAATACAAAACAGGCACTAAATTGTACGGCCGTTCCACTTTAGCGGGGCAGTATAATGTTTCTCCCGAAACCATTCGTCGGGCTGTTGCTTTATTGCATAGTATGAACATTGTTGAAGTTGTGGCAGGCAGAGGGATAATAGTAGTCAATCAAGATGCGGCACGACAGTATCTTGAAAACTTTAACCAGAGAAAAGGTTTGGCCCAAGCCCAGCATGAGTTTACTGAATTATTAGAAAAACGCAGAGCGCTGGATTTGGCCATTGAGCACCAGATTAAAAAGATTATGGCTTTTAGCTCCAGGCTTATAAATATTTTGCCTAAGGTTGAAGAGACAGAAATCACTAAGGGTTCCCCTTTAATTGATAAGAGTTTAAAGGAAGTAAGCTTCCGAGCTCATACTGGTGCTACAGTATTGGCTGTAGAAAGACGGGGCGAGGAATACCTTTCGCCTGATTCAGAAATGCTGATCAATGAAGGAGATATTTTAGTATACATTGGAGCGGAAGGCTGTAAAGAAAAGGTAGACTCCCTCATAAAAGGCTAAGGCTAAGGTTGAGGTTGAGGAAAGATAAGGATTAAAGCTTAGGATTTCGCTTCGCTAGATTGAGATTTCGCTCCGCTAGATTAAGAAGGATTAAGCTAGATAAAAAAATCGCTGAACGCGATTTTTTTTATTTAAAGTGATATAATATTTTAAGATTAAATGAAATATATAGTTTGTGAGTGATTATATGGAAACAAGAGTTTGGAAGATGCCGGGGGACAAGCCTAATCTAGCAATGCTAAGAGAAGCCGCACAGCTTTTAAGGGAAGGTGAAATAATTGGCTTTCCTACCGAGACCGTATATGGTTTGGGGGCAAATGCTTTAGATGAAGACGCAGTAAAAAAAATATACAAAGCTAAAGGCAGACCTGATGATAATCCTCTGATTGTTCATATTTGTAAGCTTGAGCATGTAAAGGAACTGGTAAAAGAAATAACGCCCACAGCTTTAAAACTGATGGAAAATTTCTGGCCAGGTCCATTGACTTTAGTGCTGCCAAAGTCAGAGCTAGTACCTGGGGTTATTACTGCAGGACTAGATACCGTAGCGATTCGAATCCCCGCCCATCCGGTAGCTTTGAAATTAATAGAATTGGCTCAGGTACCGGTTGCAGGCCCGAGCGCCAATATCTCAGGCAAACCTAGCCCCACTACTGCAGAACATGTATGGCAGGATCTAAAAGGTAAGATTGCAGGAATTGTTGATGGTGGCAAGGCAGGGATTGGTGTGGAATCAACAGTTTTAGATGTGACTGGGAAAGTCCCTATTATATTGCGCCCCGGCGGTACTACCCGGGAACAGCTGATGGAGGTTATTGGAGAAGTAAGTCTAGATGCTTCCCTTCATGATTTACTGGCAGTACCTCGCTCGCCTGGCATGAAATATACCCATTATTCACCGGAAGCTGAAGTCATAATACTTAAAGGTACAAGCCATGAACAGGCTGGCAAAATATATAAAATTTTAAACGAAAACAAAGTCCCCCGGATAGGGTTTATGATTTCCCAAGAACTAGCTGCAGTATTGCCTAAAAATTTATCCGAAAATATAGTTTTGGGGATATTAGGAAGACAGGGAGATATCGAAGCCATAACAGCAAATCTTTTTGATGCTTTACGCTGGTTTGATCAGAAAAACGTTTCAGTTATTTATGCCGAAAGCTTTCCAGAGATAAACATAGGTGCCGCATTGATGAATAGATTACTAAAAGCAGCCGGAGGAAAAACCCTTTAGGGGAAAGTTTTGAGCCTAAACTACATAGACTTAGTAGTAATGCGAACGCATCACTAAGGTTAAGATTTCGCTCCAGGCTCAATCAATAACGCAAGTCAAGAACCGTCCCTGTAGGGGCGCGCATTGCGCGTCAGCTCATCACTGATTAGGAGGTAAAAATGAGTATTCCTACTATTTTTGCAGTGGCTTTTGCACTAGGAATTGATGCTTTTTCTCTTTCTATTGGAATAGGTTTAAGTGGGGTCAAAAGACAGCAGATGTATCTTGTATCCGCTGTTGTGGCAATTTTTCACGTATTGATGCCCTTGATTGGACTGTATTTAGGGCAAATATTAGGTAGCTATGTAGGCCCTATTGCCAGTAGCTTCGGTGCTATTGTTTTAATATTTATTGGAGGGCACACAATATGGGAAAATATCAAAGAGAGTAGGAGCTCCTCTGGGCCATCATTGGGACGCTTTGATGTCGTATCAATTAGTCATCCTGTAAGCCTTTTTCTTTTGGCGGCTAGTGTATCTTTAGATGCCCTAACAGTCGGTTTAGGTTTAGGCGCTCTTAAGGTAGATTTAACGTTAACTATTCTTATTATGGGTATAGTGGCTGGGATTATGACCTTTGGAGGACTTATCTTCGGAAAAAAGCTAAGCCGCACAGTAGGTGAAAAAGCTGAACTACTCAGTGGCTTTATCTTAATAGGTATTGGTATTAAGCTTCTGTTTATCTAAAGGATAGTGGAAGAGTAAAACAGTGCCTTCATTATTGCCAATATGAAAGCTGATAATTTTTGCTGTGTCATCCTGAGGGAGGTACGACTGAAGGATCTTAAAGCTCTTCAATATGCAAGATCCTTCGCTATCGCTCAGGATGACGGGAATACTTTCATTTAATCATGGTTGCAAGTAATTACTATTGGCTATAGTCTATCACCTAATCCGTTAGTGCTTATCCGTGTTTTTCAGTGTTCATCCGTGGCTAAAGAAGGAGGGATAAAATGGCAAAAAAAATCCTTTTTGTATGTACCGGTAATACCTGCCGCAGCAGCATGGCTGAGGCTATTGCTGCCAAGCTACTTGCGGAAAACCAAGAAAAGTATGCTGATTTGACTATAACTTCAGCAGGTACTTATGCCTTAGATGGTGTTCAAGCAACAAGTGAAGCTGTTGAAGTAGCTAAAGAACAAGGGCTGAACTTGCATGACTTTAGATCCAAATCCATAAATCCTAGCTTAATAAGTGAAGCAGATATTATCTTGACTATGACTAAGAGTCATAAGCAAGAACTTATAAATTTAGCTCCGGAAGCCAAGGATAAAACATTTCTCTTGAAGGAATTCGCAGAGATGTTAGAGAAACAATTTGGAAAAGAAATAGACAGTCTAGAAGTCCGGGATCCTTTTGGACAACCTCTAGAGGTCTATCGTGCCTGTTATTACGAAATGTACGAGGCAATTGAAAAAGCACTGGATAAAATTAGAAGAGATTAAGGTTTTAATAATGATTTTACGCGCCCACGAATCAACGTGCCCACGAAAAGACGGAATCGCCATTGGCGATTCAAAAGGAGATGAATTTGTGCGAATAGCATTAGGCTCAGACCATGGCGGTCTATTATTAAAGGAAGAAATAAAAAAGTATTTAGTCGAGAAAGGGCTAGAGTATAAAGACTTTGGTACTCATTCTATTGATTCCTGTGACTACCCTGATATTGCTCTTCCCGCGGCCAGAGCTGTAGCTTCTGGAGAATTTGACCGTGGCATTTTGATTTGCGGAACAGGTATAGGAATTGGTATCGCAGCTAATAAAGTCAATGGGATCAGAGCTGCTTTATGCCATGATACCTTTTCAGCACGAGCTAGTCGGGAACATAATAATGCTAATATCCTAACCATGGGAGAAAGGGTCATAGGCAGGGGCCTGGCTCTAGATATAGTTGACATTTGGATGAAAACCGATTTTTGCGGCGGCCGTCACCAAAAACGGGTAGATAAAATACATCAGATAGAAAATAAATAAATTTATTTATTTTCTAGATTCCCCCTGATGTAGGGGCGCGCATTGCGCGTCCGCTCTGATATCAATAATTAATAACCACGGACGCCCATTGGGCGCCCCTACGAAGAGAGGTGTTTACCATGATTGATCTAGAACAAATAAAAATAGATACAAAAAAGGCGCTAGAAGATTTATTAGAAGCCGCCAACCTTAAAGCAGGGCAGGTTTTGGTAGTGGGCTGTAGTACCAGCGAAGTAGCTGGTGAAAGGATAGGTTCCGCCGGCAGCCTAGAGATTGCAGAGGCAATTATCTCAGCGCTGTTGCCGCCCCTTAAGGAACGAAATATTTATATAGCTGTCCAGTGCTGTGAACATTTGAATAGAGCCTTAGTAGTTGAGCGAGAAGCACAAGAAAAATACTGGTGGGAAGAGGTTACTGTAGTTCCACACCAGAAAGCAGGGGGCTCCTTGGCAACGATCACCTATGAAAAGCTCGAAAAACCCGTTTTAGTAGAGGAAATAAAAGCCCATGCTGGTATGGATATCGGTGATACATTTATCGGTATGTACCTAAAGAAAGTAGCTATCCCTATCCGCCTAGAAATTAAAGCAATCGGCAATGCCCATTTAACATTAGCCAGAACCCGCCCAAAGCTAATCGGCGGAGAAAGAGCGAAATACACATGCATGTGAACATCATAGGTTAAGTGGCTAGTGGCTGGTTATTAGTTGTTAGTAAAAGATTTACTAGCCACTAGTCACTAGCCACTAGGAACTAGCCACTTTTCATTCAGTCTGTCCCCAAAGTAAAAAAACAAGGAGGAAAACAATGGATTATATTAAAGAGTATTTACTGCCAATAGACCCCGAATTGACTGAAGCCATTTATAATGAAGAAAAAAGACAGCTTAATAAAATTGAATTAATTGCCTCGGAAAATTTCGTCAGCAAGGCGGTTATGGCTGCTCAAGGCTGTGTGATGACAAATAAGTATGCTGAAGGATATCCAGGGAAAAGATACTATGGCGGTTGTGAGTATGTGGATGTAGCGGAAAATTTAGCTCGGGATAGGGCGAAAAAGCTTTTTGGTGCAGACCATGCTAATGTCCAGCCCCATTCTGGAGCCCAAGCTAATACGGCTGTATATTTTGCTATTCTTAAACCGGGAGATACAGTTTTAGGTATGAATTTAAGCCATGGTGGTCATTTGACCCACGGCAGTCCGGTAAATATTTCAGGCAAATATTTCAACTTTGTTGCTTATGGGGTTGATAAAGAAACAGAAACCATTGATTATGATCAGGTTTTTGCAGCGGCACGAGAAAGTAAGCCTAAGCTAATAGTAGCAGGTGCTAGTGCGTATCCTAGGAAATTAGACTTTGCTAAATTCCGGGAAATAGCAGATGCAGTTGGTGCCTATCTTATGGTTGATATGGCTCATATTGCCGGTCTTGTGGTAGCAGGAATTCATCCCAATCCGGTTCTCCATGCTCATTTTGTAACAACAACAACCCACAAAACTCTCAGAGGTCCAAGGGGTGGAATGATTCTCTGCCAAGAAGAGTTTGCTAAAGATATTGATAAAGCAATTTTCCCTGGGATTCAAGGTGGCCCATTAATGCATGTTATTGCAGCTAAAGCAGTGTCCTTCCATGAGGCATTAAAGCCTGAATTTAAAGAATATCAGAAGAGAATACTTAGTAATGCTCAAGCCTTGGCCCAATCCTTGCAAAACAAGGGGTTCCGTTTAGTTTCGGGCGGTACTGATAATCACTTAATGCTAGTTGACCTCAGGACAAAGGGTCTAACCGGTAAAGCTGCAGAAACTCTGTTAGATGAAGCGGGTATTACCGTTAATAAAAATACCATCCCCTTTGAAACTGAAAGCCCATTTGTGACTAGCGGAATCCGAATTGGTACACCGGCTGTCACCACCCGCGGCATGGGAGCTAACGAGATGGCGGAAATAGCCAATTTAATAAATATGATTCTCGTTGATAAAAAAATGGATGAAGCCCGGTCCGGTGTAAAAGCCCTAACAGAAAAATTCCCACTGTTTCAATATTAATATGGGGTTAATCTGAAGGATAGTGTGTAAGCTCAAGGGCTATACAGTATGTCAGTGCTACAGTGCTACAGTGCTACTGAAAACAGTATAATATTACCCTGTCATCGCGAGCGTAGCGTGGCGATCTCGACCCAAGAGATTGCCAATAGTCTATTTAATGTTCTTAAGCTCTTCTTACTGGGCACTGACCACTGAGCACTCTTTTCACTTAAACACTTACGCCAGTTACTAGTCACTAGTCACTAGTAACTAGTAATAACACAAGGAGGTAACATATGTCACAAGTATTTGTACTAAATCATCCTATGATACAGCATAAATTAACATACATCCGTTCACAGGAAACGGGCTCTAAGGAATTTCGGGAATTAGTTGAAGAGGTCGCTATGCTTATGACCTATGAAGTAACCAGAGATTTTCCATTAGAGGAGGTTATTGTTAAGACACCTGTAGCAGAAGCAAAATGCAATGTGATTGCGGGTAGAAAGGTAGCTTTTGTCCCTATTTTAAGGGCAGGTCTCGGTATGGTTGGAGGAATGCTTAGGCTTATTCCCGCCGCAAAAGTCGGGCATATAGGTCTATATCGAGATCCCGATACTTTAGAACCGGTAGAATATTACTGCAAGCTGCCTCCCGACTTAACAGAAAGGGATTTAATTGTTATTGACCCTATGCTGGCTACCGGAGGTTCTGCTGCTGCGGGTATTAAGTTTTTAAAAGACAGAGGAGTAAAGAACATTAAACTAATGTGTCTAATAGCTGCTCCGGAAGGTATCCAAAGGGTCCAAGACGAACATACTGATGTCGATATTTATGTAGCCGGTATAGACGAAAAACTCAATGACCACGGCTACATAGTCCCCGGCTTAGGCGATGCAGGGGATAGACTATTTGGGACTAAATAATTATGGCGTGACGGCTATTGGGACACTTTATAGGGCGGCATTATGCCTTATGGGTTAAATTTTGGGGTCCGCATGACGGCTTTGGGGAAACTTTGTAGGGCGGCATGACGGCTAATGGGTTAAATTTTGGGGTCCGCATTATGACTAATGGGTCAATTGTTAGGTCGGCATGATGGCTTTTTGGTCAATTTATCAGGACGGCATTACGGCTGTTGGGTTAAATTATTCCGTCAGCATATCATTTATTTTTTATGCCGACGTGCAGGTTGTCTGGTAAGACGTAATGCCGACCCATAAGCTTACTTTTTAGACGTCACGCCGACGAGCAGTCTAACTTTTTAGACGTCACGCCGACTTTTAGTGTTACGGAGGAGGAAATAATGCGTCCTAATTGGGATCAATATTTTATGGAGATTACTCAAGTGGTTGCAAAAAGGTCTACCTGCTTGAGAAGGCATGTAGGTGCCGTTATTATAAAGGACAGGCATATTCTCTCTACAGGTTATAATGGTGCACCTTCCGGGCTTTTGCACTGCTTGGAGACAGGCTGTATACGGGAGAAGCTGGACGTACCTAGAGGTGAGAGACATGAGCTATGCCGAGGCCTCCATGCGGAGCAGAACGCAATAATCCAGGCTGCAGTTCATGGAGTACAGATTAAAGGCGGTACCCTTTATAGCACAACCTTTCCCTGTGTACTATGTGCCAAAATGCTCATTAATGCAGGAATAGTTAAAATAGTGTACCAAGGCAGCTACCCTGACCAGCTTTCCCTAGAGATTTTAAAAGAAGCAAACATTAAAGTGGAAGAGTATTTACCGGTGTAGGGGCGCGCATTGCGCGTCTGAAACAACGAAAAACTGGGGTCACCGACCACCGACCACCGATCACCGGCCACGAAACCCAAAAAGCTGCCCCAATACAAAATGAATCAGGAGGTGCAAGCATGGAGCATAAGGTTATAGCCCTGCCCAAACTGAATAATCTCGCTCCTACCCTGGAATCAACAGCATTAAAGCTGATGGAGGAAGCAGGGGAATTGGCTCAGGCCATAGGGAAGTATCGGGGATTAAGCGGGGAAAAAAATTTAATTAAAGAAGAAGAAGTAATGCGCATGATAACCAGAGAACTTTTCGATGTAGCTCAAACGGCGGTATCTATGATGTATGTCCTAGAAGAATATTATCATATAGATATTGGTATCATGTTAGAAGAACATGTCCAAAAGCTCATGGATAAAGGATATCTAAAGTAAAATAAAGATTACACTCCACTTCGTTGCGTTAGATTAAGATTCCGCTTCGCTAGATTAAAGGGGCAAGTCAAGAACCGCCCCCGAATTGACTATCGACTATCGACCATGGACTGTGACTGGTTACTTTTGCCTAGCCACTAGTCACTAGTCACCAGTAACCAGTAACTAATATGAAGGAATGATAAGAATGTCCCAGTTTAAAGTAATGAGTATTTTCGGAACAAGGCCGGAAGCAATAAAAATGGCACCTTTGGTTAAAGCCTTGGAAATTGAAAAAGGCTTTAAAAGCTGTGTTGTTGTAACAGCTCAACATAGAGAGATGCTGGACCAGGTTTTGAATTTGTTTAAAATCATACCTCAGTACGATTTAAATATTATGCAGTCCGGTCAATCCCTCTATGATATTACCTGTCGGGCTTTAAAGGGTTTAGAAGAAATCCTAGAGCAGGAAAAGCCCCAGATAGTATTAGTCCATGGTGATACAACAACAACCTTAGCGGCCAGCCTGGCTGCCTATTACAAAAAGATAACCGTTGGTCACGTGGAGGCGGGTCTCCGTTCCGGTGATAGCTATTCGCCCTTTCCAGAGGAAATGAACAGAAAGCTCACCGGTGGAATAGCAGCCTTACACTTTGCTCCTACTCAAACAGCAAAAGACAATCTCCTTCGAGAGGGGGTAAGTGAAGATAGTATCTATGTTACCGGAAATACCGTAATTGATGCCTTATTGGCTACAGTCAAAGAAGATTTTGAATTTACTAATCCTCAGCTAAAGGCGATAGATTTTAGCCAGAAGCGGGTGCTTTTAGTTACTACCCACCGTAGGGAAAATCTAGGTCAACCAATGGAAAATATATTCAAAGCATTGGCACTTCTTCATGAACAGTTTGAAGATATTGAAATTATTTTTCCTGTCCATAAAAATCCTGCTGTTCGTGAGATTGCGTATAGCATATTAACCGGTCATGAACGCATTCACCTTATAGAGCCCCTAGACTATGAACCCTTTGCCAACCTGATGGCGCGCTCCTATCTAATCCTTACTGATTCAGGAGGATTGCAGGAAGAAGCCCCTGCCTTAGGAAAGCCAGTGCTGGTTCTTAGGGAAAACACAGAGCGCCCGGAAGCAGTAGTAGCGGGGACGGTAGCCTTAGTAGGAACAAATATCGAAAGTATTTTCGAAACCTCCAAAGGCCTACTTGTAAATAAAGATCTGTATGGTAAAATGGCACAAGCAGTAAATCCTTATGGTGATGGTAAAGCTTGCCTCAGGATCATAGATTCCTTAAAGGACTACTCCCCCCTGTCATCCTGAACGATAGTGAAGGATCCTACGAATTGAAGAATCTTAAGATCCTTCGGTCGTACCTCCCTCAGGATGACACTGCAAGAATCAGTAGCTTTTTAGCAAGGATAAATTGCCCGGTTTGTATAAAAGATTTTTAATCTTTAAATAAAAAAAGGAATTTATTTAGATGAAGCGAATATAATATCTCTATTGGCAAAAATTAAGATAAGGGTTTCCTCAACCTTAGCCTTAACCTTAACCTGTCCCGTTAGGGACAAAATTGAGGTGAATTATGGGTAAAGAAAATAACGCCCTAAAATATGTCCATTTCGGTATTTCCTTTGGCATAACTATGGCAGTTAGTATTTACTTGGGATTCAAGGGTGGTACCTGGCTGGATAATCGTTTTAATACTTATCCTTTGTTTTTAATAGTGGGTATACTATTAGGTGTTAGTGTAACTTTTAAAAACCTATTGGACAACCTAAAGAGGATGGAGAAAAAACCAGATTAAGATTAAGGTTAAGATTTCGCTTCGCTAGAAAAAAATTAAGAAAAATCTAACGGAATGAAATGTAGTGAAATCTTAATCTAACGAAGTGAAATCTAAAGGATTGATTCTATGTTCATATCTATTTTAATCGGTTTTAGCTTAGGGCTTGCCGTAAGTATCATAAACCACCAATTAGTCATTCGAGCTTATAAGAAACTTGAGACAAATGCACAAACACAATCCAAGAGAAAATTTACGAATCAATTTTTGTTGCGGCAGTTTATAAACATTGCTTTGTTATTTTTAGTCAGAAAGGACATGTGGATGCTTATATCCGCTGCTGTCGGTTTAACAATGGTTAAAAATTACATATTATTTCAATACACTATAGGTAAGAAGGGGGTGAGCTGATTGTTTTGGACAAAGGCTGCCTATGCTGCCGAGGCAGGTGGGACCGAGCATGGGCCCCAGATATTATTCAGTATATTTGGCTTAGATGTTACAAGTGAAACAACTACAATGTGGGGGATCATGCTTTTATTAGCTATTGTTTCCTACCTGGCTACCCGGAATATGAAACGAATCCCGTCAGGCATACAGAACGTTATGGAATTTGCAGTTGAAGGGATCATTAACCTATTATCGGGGATAATGGGGGAAGAAAGGGCAAAAAAATATCTTCCTCTATTGGGAAGCTTATTTCTTTTTATTCTAGTTTCCAATTATTCCGGTGTTCTGCCTGGAGCTGGTCATACTCCTGGTCTAAAGGCACCAACTAGTAATTGGAGTGTGACCTTGGCATTAGCCCTAGTAGTTTTTATGGCTACCCAATATTATGGCGTTAAGGAAAAGGGCTTAAAATATTTTAAACACTTTTTCGAGCCCATGCCTTTTATGTTTCCGCTAAATATCATTGAACAGATTGTAAGACCAGTATCCCTTTCTTTGCGTCTTTACGGAAACGTATTTGGAGAAGAAATGGTTGTTGCAGGGCTCTTTGCTTTAGTACCCTTAATTGTACCTTTACCAATGATGATTTTAGGGCTTCTATTCGGATTTATTCAGGCATTTGTTTTTACCTTGTTGGCATCTATATATATTGCTGAAGCCACTGAAGTGCATCATCATTAAAATGGTAGGTCAATAAATTTATTTTAATCCACATCATTTGATTTAGGGAGAAAGGAGGGAATATAATGGATATTGGAACTGGTTTAATTGGTTTAGGTGCTGCGCTTTCTGTTGCTATAGCTACAATAGCCCCTGGTTTGGGTCAAGGTAATGCAGCAGGAAAGGCTATGGACGCCATTGCACGTCAACCTGAAGCTGCAGGTGAAATTCGTACTTCTTTAATCATTTCTTTAGCGTTTATGGAGGCTTTAACCATTTATGGTTTACTAATTGCCTTCTTACTACTAGGTAAGATAGCTTAGTAGGGCCTAGGCAGGCGATTGGTTTGTTCCAATCGCCTCCATGATATTTTCAAGCCCGTTTACGAGAGGGGGATTCATGTATGAGCATTCATATTCCTGATATAGTATGGGCTATCATCAACTTTTTGATTTTGGTAGCCATTTTAAATAAATTCTTGTATAAACCTGTGACCCACATGTTGAATGAGAGAAGAAATGAAGTTATTAATAACCTGGATAAAGCAGAAAAGGCTAAAATGGATTCTGAAAAGATGAAAGATGAGTATGCCAGCCAGCTGCAAAATGCCAAATCAGAGGCCCAGGACATTATAGCCAAAGCAAGCAAAATGGGCGAAGAAACAAAGAACGAAATTGTTAATCAAGCTAGAACGGAAGCCGAGAAAGTTAGCGCTAAGGCTCAGGACGAGATTCGCCTGGAAAAAACTAAGGCCTTGTCGGAGTTAAGAGATGAAGTAGCAACACTCGCTGTTTTAGCAGCGGAAAAAATAATTTCCAAGAGTATTGACGGTAAGGACCAGGAAAAAATGGTGCAGGACTTTGTTAAAGAGGTAGGGGAAGCTCAGTGAATAACAAAACCGTAGCCAAGCGTTATGCCCAGGCTCTCCTCCAAATAGCCCAAGAAAAAAACACCATAGACCAAAGTGAAAAGGAAATCAATGATTGCCTTGCCAGTATCAATGCCTATGAACATCTAAACCATATCTGGTTTAGTGAAAAAATCATGGCAGCCGATAAGAAACAAGCAATTCGGCAATTATTTAAAGGCAAGGTTTCCGATATTATGGTAAATTTTCTTATGGTATTAATTGATAAAAACCGGGAGGCATTTCTCCCCAATATATTTGCCGAGTATAAAAGGCTGGCCGATATCACTAGAAATATCATTAATGCCCAAGTCCGGTCAGCGGTAGCGCTCACTGATAAAGATTTCAAGGACATAGTGACTAAGCTTTCTTTAATGAGTGGGAAAAATGTCCGACTTCAGGTGACTGTTGATCCTAGTATTATTGGTGGCTTAGTGGTTAAAATGGGCGACAAAGTTATTGACGGTAGTGTTGTCAAACGCTTATCTATTATGAAGAAAAGCTTAAAGAATATACAGTTTTCCAAGATTGGGGTGAGGGACTAAATGAGTATACGACCAGAAGAGATTAGTTCCATTCTAAAGAAGCAAATTGAAAATTATGATGCAGCAGTTGAGGTATCAAATGTTGGTACCGTTATCCAAGTAGGGGATGGTATTGCCCGGATTTATGGTTTGCAAAATGCCATGGCCGGAGAGATGCTTGAATTCCCCGGTGGTGTTTTCGGTATGGCACTTAACCTAGAAGAAAATAACATCGGCTGTGTTATCTTAGGCCCCTTTACTCAGATAAAAGAAGGGGACGAAGTAAAAACAACGGGGAGAATCGTTGAGGTTCCCGCGGGTGAGGCTCTCATCGGTCGGGTTGTCAACGCATTGGGTCAGCCCATAGATGGTAAAGGACCCATTATAACTGATAAATTTAGACCTGTTGAAGGAGCAGCCCCCGGGGTTATTTACCGGAAATCCGTTCACCAGCCTTTACAAACAGGGTTAAAAGCTATAGACTCCATGGTTCCTATTGGTAGGGGACAGAGGGAATTAATTATCGGTGACCGGCAAACCGGAAAAACTGCCGTTGCCGTTGACACCATCATGAACCAAAAGGGCCAGGATGTAATCTGTATCTATGTTGCAATCGGCCAAAAAGCCTCCACTGTTGCCGGTGTTGTGAACAGATTAGAAGAGTCCGGTGCTATGGATTATACGATTGTCGTTGCTGCAACTGCATCTGAACCTGCGCCGCTGCTCTTTATTGCTCCCTATGCCGGATGTGCAATGGGCGAAGAGTTTATGTACAATGGTAAGGATGTATTAATCATTTATGATGATTTATCTAAACAGGCGGTTGCTTATCGTGAACTGTCCTTGTTGTTACGTCGTCCACCCGGTCGGGAAGCTTATCCAGGGGATGTTTTCTATCTTCACTCCCGTCTATTAGAGCGGGCGGCTAAATTAAGTGATGAGATGGGCGGCGGTTCTATGACTGCCCTACCTATTATCGAGACTCAGGCCGGTGACGTATCAGCCTATATTCCTACAAACGTTATTTCCATTACCGATGGACAGATTTTCTTGGAGTCCGACTTATTCTACGCTGGAGTTCGCCCTGCTATTAATGCCGGTATTTCTGTATCCCGGGTAGGTGGTGCCGCTCAAATTAAGGCTATGAAAAAGGTAGCAGGTTCACTGCGTTTAGATCTAGCTCAGTATCGAGAGTTAGCTGCCTTTGCCCAGTTTGGTTCAGACCTAGATAAAGCCACTCAAGCCCGATTGGCTCGTGGTGAAAGAATTGTAGAGATATTGAAGCAGGGTCAATATGAGCCAATGTCAGTTGAGGAGCAGGTTGTCATTATTTATTGTGGTGCAAACGGCTATTTAGATGAAATCCCCATTGATGGTATTAAAGGCTTTGAAGAAGGTTTTCTAAAATTCCTAAAAACCTCTGATTATAAAGAAACTGTATTGAAAGCTATCAAAACAGGCGGTAAGCTTGATGAAGCAATAGAAGAGGCTTTGAAAAAAGCTATTAAAGAGTTCAAGGATACCTTCCAGGCGTAACCTAAAAAGCCCCCAAGAGAAGGGAGACCACTGAAAAAGTCAACGATATGGCAAATGCCAAGATTGTCATCCTGAGCGGTAGCGAAGGATCTGACTCTTCAGTGCCTACGAGAAGGTGGTGAAATGATTGGCTAGTGTTAGTGATATAAAAAGAAGAATACGCAGTGTTAAAAATACTCAGCAGATTACTAAGGCTATGGAGATGGTGGCTGCTGCAAAGCTCAGAAGAACTCAAGGTGCAGTAGTTTCCGCTCGCCCTTATTCAAACAAATTAGAAGAAGTCTTATCCCGTTTGGTTGCTTCCTCTCCTGATTTAAAAGATGCCCTATTAGAGGTTCGGGAGCCCAAAAAGATCGGGTTTATTATTGTTGCAGCCAATAAAGGTTTATCCGGCGGCTATAATGCCAACATTATTAGAAGTGCAATAGTATCAATGGCTCACCATCGCGATCAAGAAATTGGCATCTTAGCTGTAGGCAAAAAGGCCAGAGACTTTTTTAGAAAAAGAAACTATAAGGTAGAAGCCGAGTTCATTGGCATTTCCGATATACCCAAACTAAGCGAAGCTAAAGAATTGGCAGAGGCGGTTAAAACCTTTTATACACAAGGCATTTATGATGAGGTCTATATAGTCTATACCCAATTCATTACCGCTATGCAGCATAAGCCTAAAACTAAAAAGCTACTACCCATAGAAACACCCCAAGAGGAATCCGGTGGGGAATTGGATTACATTTTTGACCCCTCACCTCAAACGGTATTAAATCAATTACTTCCACTATACCTCATCAATCAGGTCTTTAGTGCATTAACAGAAGCCAAAGCCAGCGAACATGGTGCCACTATGACCGCTATGGGATCAGCCACCGATAACGCTGGCGATATGATTGATCAACTGACCCTAAAGTACAACATGGCTCGCCAAGCCGCAATTACCCGGGAAATATCCGAAATAGTCGGCGGCGCCAATGCACAGCAAGGGTAGCGAAGCTGCCCGGCTAATGGGTGGAAATTTTGGGTGGAGTTACTGGTGACTAGTGACTAGTGACTGGTATCTAAAGGTGAATGATGAAAAGAAATAATATTAATGATTTTGAGGATTTAGTAGTTTGGCAGAAATCTCATCAATTAGTTATAGAACTATATAAAATTACTAATAGTTTTCCAAAAAGTGAAGAGTTTGGACTTAGCAGTCAATTACGCCGTTCGGCAGCTTCTGTACCTACCAATATAGCAGAGGGATTGGGGTCAAACTCGAGAAACAATTTCAAAAGGATGTTGTTCATAGCAAGAGGCTCGTTGGTTGAGACTAGATACCATTTAATTCTTGCTAGGGATGTAGGTTATATTAGTAAAGGTACTTACCAATGTCTAAAAGAAAAATATGATGAGATTGGAAGAATGCTAAACGCACTGATAAATTCTTTGGATAAGAAAAACTCTGAATAGTGGCTTGTCAGTGACCTACTAGTCACTAGTCACCAGTCACTAGTCACTATTGTAAAGGAGGTTTATACGCGTGAATGTTGGTAAAGTATTGCAAGTAATCGGCCCGGTTGTCGATATTGAGTTCCAGCCCGGCCAATTACCTAACATCTATAACGCCATAGTCATCAGGTCAGAAGACCAGGATGATAAAACAGTAAAAGTTAATCTTACAATGGAAGCAGCACAGCACTTAGGCAATAACACTGTCAGATGTGTTGCTATGTCCTCCACCGATGGTTTGGTTCGGGGGATGAAGGCTGTGGATTCCGATGAACCAATCACTGTACCCGTTGGCGAAGCTACCCTAGGGCGCCTGTTTAATGTTATTGGTGAAGCCATCGATGAGCTAGGTGAAGTTAACACTAAAGAACGGTGGCCCATCCATAGACCAGCACCAAGCTTTGAAGAACAATCACCCTCCACAGAAATGCTGGAAACAGGTATCAAGGTCGTTGACCTTTTAGCACCATATGCTAAAGGTGGTAAAATCGGACTTTTCGGTGGTGCCGGCGTTGGTAAGACCGTTTTAATAATGGAGCTTATCCGAAATATTGCTTATGAGCACGGCGGCTACTCTGTATTTGCCGGTGTTGGTGAGCGGACCCGTGAAGGTAATGATCTCTGGCATGAAATGAAGGATTCTGGGGTTATTGATAAAACCTCTCTGGTTTTCGGCCAGATGAATGAACCACCCGGTGCCCGTCAGCGGGTAGGCTTAACTGGTTTGACTATTGCTGAATACTTTAGGGATATGCAAGGGCAAGACGTACTGCTCTTTATCGATAATATTTTTCGCTTTACCCAAGCCGGTTCTGAGGTTTCAGCCCTCTTAGGTCGGATGCCTTCGGCGGTAGGATATCAGCCTACCCTAGCTACTGAGATGGGTAACCTGCAGGAACGGATTACATCAACTAAAAAAGGGTCAATCACCTCGGTACAGGCCATTTATGTTCCTGCCGATGACCTCACAGACCCGGCACCAGCAACGGCTTTTGCCCATTTGGATGCCACAACAGTTTTATCTCGACAAATTTCTGAGCTGGGCATTTACCCTGCTGTTGATCCACTGGACTCTACCTCCCAAATTTTAAGCCCTCAGGTAGTAGGTGAGGAGCATTATAAAGTAGCACGGGATGTCCAGAAGGTACTGCAGAGATATAAAGAGCTGCAGGATATTATTGCTATCTTAGGTATGGATGAATTATCCGATGAAGATAAATTGACAGTTTCCAGGGCGAGAAAGATACAACGTTTCTTGTCCCAGCCCTTCTTCGTAGCAGAGACCTTTACAGGCTTCCCAGGTAAATATGTATCTGTTAAAGAAACCATCCGCGGGTTTAAAGAATTATTAGAGGGTAAGCATGATGATCTGCCGGAGCATGTTTTCTTGTATGTTGGTACTATTGATGAAGCAGTAGAAAAGGCCAAGAAAGGATAGGGGGTAAGCACATGTCTGATAAAACCCTCACGCTGGAGGTAGTTACTCCAGAGCGCAAAGTATTATCTGAAGAGATTACATCCCTAATTGTACCTGCTATTGAAGGCTATATGGGTATTTTGCCTAATCATGCCCCTATGATATCTGGGCTAGAACCAGGTGTAATTAAATATAAAGTAGCCGGTGAGTATAAAAAAATGGCCATAAGCGGCGGCTTTTTAGAGGTTTCAGATAATAAAGCCAGCATCTTAGCCAATACTGCAGAACTGGCTGAAGAAGTTGATCCCAAAAGAGCCCAAGAGGCAAAAGAACGAGCAGAACAGCGCCTGCACAACAAATCCGGTGTTGATTTAATACGGGCAGAAACCGCCCTAAAGCGAGCCATTGCCAGATTAAGAGTAGCAGGCCGAGAAAAACACTAGTTTTAAGTGGGCCAAAAATTACCTTGCAAAAAAAGAAGGAATTTTAAAAAATGAGTAGAATAGAATAATATGATTGCTTGATACTTAAGCAATTAACCTAAAACAGATGCACCGCAGTCACTAAAAGACTGCGGTGTATCTGTTTCTAGGGTGACTAGTGACTAGTGACTAGTGACTGGTCACGGTCAATAGTCACTAGACTAATCACAATTTTGTCGTTGTATGAAAGCTACTGATTGTTGCTATGTCATCCTGAGGGAGGCACGAGCGAAGGATCTTAAGATCCTTCGCTATCGCTCAGGATGACGAGAAATAATAATTCCATACAGTTTGAGCGACAGACATCCGGGGTTAAATAATAGATTTAGGAATACACTAGTTACTAGTCACCAGTCACTAGTAACTACCTAAAGAGACACATGAAATATATGAAAATATTATTACCGTGTTAATCCGTGTGTCCCGGAGGGACCCGTGGTTAAAAAATAGCTTTTGTGGAATACACTAGTCACCAGTCACTAGTCACCAGTAACTACCTAGGAGGTTAAAGATGAGTAAATCCGAATTGGAAAAAGCCATAGATAGAGGAATCTACGGTACTCCCGAGTTGAAGAGAGAGGAAATTAATAATTACTTGGGCTGTTTTCGCGAAAGGGTATTAAAAGCCCTTACAAAAAAACAAATCGTTGAGCCCGGAACATATAAAGAAATACTAGATGCGATCCACGATCCTAGAGCAAAAAGGCTAGTTATCACCAATGATGTCCAGCTCTCATTCGCCATGGATTATATAAACCTAGCTCATAAAAACAACGTAGAGTTCACTCTAGTTGACGGTCACGACTACTCAGGCGACATAGGCCTAGTAGTAGTCAGCGACACAGCAGTAGATATCGAGAATATCTATGTGAATTGATATTGTGTCTGATGTACTCAAGGGTTAAAATTTTGCGTCTGACACATGCATGAGGGCCAGTATTACGCGTCTGATTTATTTGAGGTCAAATTGGTGTATCTGACACTTTCCTTGGGGTTAGTAGTCTTGTCATTGCGAAGGCGCTAGCCTGTGGCAATCTATGGTTTATCTGGGGTCAGAGATCGCCACGCTACGCTCGCGATGACATACTGTGATCCCCTGATTATTGCTATGTCATCCTGAGGGAAGAACGACCGAAGGATCTTAAGATTCTTCGCTAACGCTCAGAATGACAAGGTTTTTTTGTCAGACGCACAATATTCACCCAGTAGTAATTGTCAGACCCTCAATCTTCCCCCAGAAGTACAATTACCGCCTCCGGCGACACTTTCGCCTCAAAGGTCCTGCTCCACGGTAATTCCATCTTGGAAGAAATTTTTTCCACAGTAAAGCTTATCTCGCCTATTTTAAATTGCTGCCCTATAAAAGCTTTTGCTAATTTCTCATCATAGGGGGCATATAATTCCGCTAGAATTCCGTTAGCCTCAGCATGTCTTTCACCGATATTATGAGGGTCAATATTCAGCGTTTTTAACCGTTCATTTAATTCTTCTCTTAAAATCCCTTGATAGACTAAATCCTCGGCAATTCGAATAAACTTAAATTCTAGATAAGCTTGCAAGGCTTCTGCCTGAGCGGGCTTTTTGTATTTTTTGAAGCTATCAGCCAAATATTGATAATAAACAGCATGGGACAGCTCTGTCCCGATGGTATTCCCTGCCGTATTCCAGCCAGCATAGCCTGTCACTTTAGGAAAGGTATCATTATTCAAAAGGAAATCCAATAAGTTAATATCACCTTTATTAGTGTGAGCAATGTCCATTAATCCTAGGTAAGGACTGGCGCTCTCTTGGATAAGATCCCTTAAAGAAGCTAGCCTTGCTGCATCATTATGGATGATAACCCTTTTGTCGGAATCAGTAGCTTCCATTATATTTAAATAATTAAGCTTAGTTTTCACAACATTCTCCAGGCTGGCAGCCTCAAAGGGGAAATAAGCTTCCTTTAAGTCTCTATTAGAATATTCAACCTTTAAACTTAAATTTTCCTTTAGTGGTAGCACTCGAGCTAATACTAACATCGTCAACTCATCGGCACCATGTACGAATTGAACCTTATCATTTAGTTTTGGTGTTAACTCTCGTACTATTTTATTACTTAAGCCGTACTCCTCCGCATCATCCTGACCTATGAGATAGTGATCAATTAGCCCCTCATTAGCAAAAGAAATTAAACTCTCAACTAAAAGCTGAGTATTTTCATAGATACCTAAATATTCGTTTAACATATCCTTCGGAATGCTTTGTGGAGGTTCAGGAGCCTTTTTCCCTTCCCGGTCAGCTATATCAATATTTTGGGCATATTCAGCGATTTCCTCATTATATGGCCACAGCTGGGTAAATTGACTGGGCAAAAGTCGGGGCAGTACTGTGATTACCGTGATATCCTTATTTTTGTTTTTCTCACAGAAGCTTTTGAGGCGGGCTATCTGTGCAACAAGGTCTTGGTAAGACTGAGGATCCCGGGAGGCAATTAGACCACCATTAAAAAGCTCAGTGGTATTTATAATAATCCTATTAAAACCTTTGCCGCTGGCTTCCAGCCAGGACCAAAGGTTTTTAGTTTGAGCTGGCTCAAGAAAATTGTCTAGGTATGCATATGGTATATCCAGCTGCATATTACCCATTTTCCCTAATATCTCTGGATATTGAGTATTACAAGGTCGGCTGTCCAACGGAATTAAACCTACTATTTCCGGAGCTATAGTAAAAAAGCTACACCCTGAAAGTAAAGACATAATTACCGCTATTATAATTAATTTTTTCATAAAATCACCCTTTGTCATCTTAACATAATCCAATAATTCTGCCTATTAAACATGCATAGCCCCCCAATAATAAAAATTGCTTAGCAATTTTATTATTAAATTACGAATAATATACCAATTTATGGATAATACTAAACTCATAAGCACTAATCCAAAATTTCACAGGACCCCGATCCCTGTTCACCGATCACTGATCACTGGTTCCCGGGCACTGGCCACCGGCCACAAATACTAAAAAGGATGTGTTCCACTTTGAAAAATCATTCCTCCATAATAGCTTTTCTAGGAATTTTAACATTTATTATTATCCCTATATATCAAAGTAATGTTGCAAGCCAGGATTATTTAGACATTGTTACTAAAAGTTTTCATGCTACAAAAGGAGACTTTAGCGAATTAAATATAGAAGCCTGGGCACAAATAAATAAAAAGGGACTTCTTACTGATGAACTCCAATCTATCTACCAAGATATAGCAAAAGACCTATCTTTAAGTACCAAACCAGCATATGAGCACTATACCGATTTTATTAGTATTTACCAGGGTCAAATAATTGAGGACAACGTATATCTGCAGCTGTCATTACAAAGCTTTCAGTCTGAGGGACTAGAGTCAGGAACATTTTTAGGAATGCAAATTAGTTGCAACAATTTGGAAAAAGGTAGAAAATATTATGACCTAGCTACTAAAATCTTTGATTACCTTGATGCTCAAACTGAGATAGGTGTAACTATAGTGGGTACCTTTCCCGGTCAACTAAGCAAAGAAGAGCTCTATAGGAAATCCGATCTAGCCTTTGCATCGGTTAATGCCCAAGTAACAGAAGGTATTGATACCCAACAGCTTGTAAGCTTTAGCGGCTATACACCTATATGTACCAGTTATCTTGATGTAGCTGATCAAAAAATCAATCTAAACGCAGCCTTGCGCTACCATGCTATCGACGATAAAACATATATCCATGTTGGTGCGCCCTTAATATTCGAAGAATATTAAGAGTGCAGGTTAAGGCTAAGGAGAAGAGAAGATTAAGATTTCGCTACGCTAGATTAAGACTTCGCTTCGCTAGATTAAGAATAATTCTTAAAATTACATAGACAACTGTATAGACTAAAAGTAATTCTCTAGCTACTAATAACTAAGTTTAAGAAGGCTAACCTCAACTTTAGAAATGCAAAGCATTACTACTTAGCCTTAACCTAGCGAAACAAAGTGAGCGAAATCTTAATCTAGCGAAATGGAATGGAGCGAAATCCTACCTAAGTAATAATGCTTTTGCATTATTACTTAGGTAATTTGTCCCAAATTGCATTTTAAGGCAGGAATTGGTTACTATTTACCGAATATCTATCTTGACACTAAGCTTTAAATATCACATACTTATCAAGAATATGCATTTATTTATATTATCTATGCAAGAGGACGATAGATATTTTCTTATCTTTTCCTGGTCACTGGGCACTGATTAACTGGGCACGAACCAAAAAAGCTGCCCAAATAACTACTCCCCATTCACTAACAACTAAACTACGAGAGGAGGTGCACCCTGTAGCAAAACTCTTTAGGTATTAATTTTGAAGGTTTTGTAAACAGGAATAGTATTGGATAAAATTATTGTTACTGGTGGTGCCAGATTAGAAGGAAAGATTACTATTAGCGGCGCCAAAAATGCAGTATTACCTATAATTGTGGCCTCATTATTATCATCTAGTAAGTGTAGAATACAAGATGTTCCCAGATTAGCTGATGTAATTACAATATGCGAAGTTTTAGAAATTTTAGGAGCAAAGGTTAATTTTGAGGGGAACACTTTGGATATAGATAGTAGCAATGTTAACGGTTTTGAAGCCCCTTATGAGTATGTTAGGAAAATGCGCGCAAGCGTTCTTGTGATGGGACCACTACTGGCCCGCTTGGGCAGGGTTAAAATATCTATGCCTGGCGGTTGTGCTATTGGAACACGGCCTATTGATTTACACCTAAAAGGAATGGAAGCTTTAGGTGCCAGAATTTCTTTGGACCATGGCAATATTGAAGCAAGAGCTGAAAGACTCAAGGGAGCAAAAATATATCTGGATTTTCCCAGTGTGGGGGCAACAGAAAATATTATGATGGCTGCTACCTTAGCTGAAGGGACAACAGTTATTGAAAATGCTGCTGAGGAACCGGAAATAGTTGACTTAGCAAACTTTTTAAATAGCATGGGTGCAATAGTAAAAGGTGCAGGCACAAGTGTTATCAGAATAGAAGGTGTAGAAAGCCTAGGTGAAACTAACCATACAGTTATCCCGGATCGTATAGAAGCGGGCAGCTATTTAGTTGCTGGAGCAATTACCGGAGGCAATTTATTACTAGAAAATGTTATAGTTGATCACTTAAAGCCCATTATTTCCAAGCTGCAGGAATGTGGAACAGAAATATATGAAGAAAACAATGCTTTAAGGGTTATTGGTAACGGCATTCTTAAATCAGTAGATATTAAAACACTACCATATCCCGGGTTTCCAACTGATATGCAGGCTCAGTTTATGGCCTTAATGACGAAGTCTTCTGGGACGAGCCTTATTACTGAAACAGTATTTGAAAATCGCTTTATGCACGCCGATGAATTCAAGAGAATGGGTGCGGATATTAAAATTGAAGGCAGAAGTGTTGTAATAGAAGGCGTTAAAAATATCTATGGCTGTCCTGTTAAAGCCACCGATCTCCGAGCAGGAGCAGCCCTTGTTATCGCAGCCCTAGTAGCTGAGGGCGATACTGAAATAAGCTGTGTTCACCATATTGACCGTGGTTACGAGAATATTGTAAGCAAACTTCAATCAGTAGGCGCGAAAATACAAAGAGTCTAATGTCCCTGACGGGACAGGTTAAGGTTAAGGTTGAGGCTAAGGTAAAGATAAGATTTAGATTTCGCTTCGCTAGACTAAGATTCCGCTACGCTAGATAAAAATCGTGTCAACGTGGCGTTCTATTATTAATGCTATAAACTGCTACTGTGTCATCCTGAGGGAGGAACGAACGAAGGATCTTAAGCTTCTACATTACGTAAGATCCTTCGCTATCGCTCAGGATGACAGAAAATCTTTTGTTTATTGTAATAAGAGTACTAAAGAAACGGCGAAAGCCGTTTTTCTTTTACCCTTACCCTTACCCTTACCCTTACCCTTACCTAGCGTAGCGAAATCTAAATCTAACGAAGTGAAATCTAAAAAAACGGCGCAAGCCGTTTTTTTAATTCTATTTCCCCTTCCTACCTCATAAGATTAATAGACAACCTTCGTCTCCTGTTTCTTCCTTAACCTCAACCTTAACCTAGCGTAGTGAGACGAAGCGAAACCTAACAAAATTGCTAACTAGCAATTTTGTTTACCGAGGTGAAATCAGAATGCGTAAATACATTTTAGGGGGAATAATACTTATTCTATTAATGATAATTATTATTCCCCTTTGTACTTTGCTGCTCCTAGAATTAGATTACGGTAAGGTGGAGATAACACCCATGGGTAGAGCAATAAATGTATTCAATTATCAAACAGGAAAGCTGATGACTATGGATTTTGAAGAATATATTGTCGGGGTAGTTGCCGCTGAAATGCCAGCATCCTTTGAAAAAGAGGCCTTAAAGGTTCAAGCTGTAGCAGCTAGAACCTACGCATATAAACGGCTAGTCGAGCCCGATGCTCTAATAAAGGAATATCATCCTCAAGCAGATGTCATAACAAGTCCTGCCATCTGTCAGGCATGGGTAAGTGATGCTGAGTTAAAAGAAAAATGGGGTCGCCTGGACTATCTAAAATTCAAAAAAAGGATAGTTGATGCCGTCGAAGAAACAAGGGGTGAGATTTTAGTTTATCAGAATAAACTCATTGATCCAGTTTATCACGCAAGCTGTGGAGGGGAAAGAACAGAGGATTCCGGTGATGTATGGAAATACAGTTTCCCCTATCTACAGAGTGTAGAGTGTTCCGGTCATGAAGATAAACACCTGCAAGATACAAAAACTATTCCCATCAGAAATATTGATGTAGCTTTAAACTCTAACCTAGAGGCTGTTCCAGCCGCTAAGCTACAGAGCAGTATCAATACTTACCTCCAAGTCGTGGAAAAGACCAAGACAGGCAGAATAAAAACCTTAAGTATAAATGGGAAAAAGCTGCCCGGAACTGAAGTAAGGACTAAACTAGGCTTAAAATCTACCTGGTTTACCTGGCGGATTGACACCAACAACATAACCTTTACTACCAGGGGCTACGGCCACGGTGTCGGCATGTGCCAATACGGAGCAGATGGTTTTGCCAAACAAGGCAAAAAATATGACCACATCCTAAAGCATTTCTATCAAGGAGTAGAAATTGTCAAAATGTAGGGGCGCGCATTGCGCGTCTGCCTGTCCACCTTAAAATAGACGTAGAGAACGCCCCAACAAGCCGTTCTCTACGTCTATTTTTACTAAATTCTGGCAACCATATTGCTAAGGAGCGTGATTAATATGAATAAAGAAAAATATAGTAAAATATTAGACAAATACAGTGACAGCCTTAAAAAATATGGCGTTTATCTGTTAATTATTTTATTTTTCCTAACCTTTAGTATTAACTACTTACTCGGCAGTATGAAAAATCCCAGCATGGAGCTTAATGCTGATCCTATTTCTGAACCAGAAATAGCAATCGATGATACAGATAATATTGACGGTGAAGAAATAATGTCTGTAGAAATTAGTAGCGAACAGAAAAAAACTGAAACAAATGTAACAACAGTAACAAATACACCACCAAAGCCTGAACCTCAACAAGCAGAAAAACCAGTAGAGAATATTACGCAACAATCAGCAGAAGATACAACCCCAACAAGTAGCACCGACACAGAATCGCGTCCACTCGCCCACGCGCCCACGCGCCCACTAGACTTTATTTGGCCTGTAAAGGGTGCTGTAATAAATAATTTTGGTATAAGCTACTCTAAAACCTACGATGATTATCGCTTGCATCCTGGCTTAGACATCAAAACAAATCCTGGCATGGATATCACTGCAGCCTATGCAGGTAAGATTACTTTAGTTGAAAATAGTGAGGCAGAAAAATTTACAATAGAAATAGATCACGGGAAGGGATGGCTGAGCCGTTATTCCCAATTAGCTCAAGCAATTGTTAAAGAAGGACAAACTGTTAATGCAGGGGAAAAAATTGGCCAAGCAGGATCACCGGGCACAGAAGGCCCAGAAGAATCCCATCTCCATTTCAGAATCAAACAAAATGACCAATGGACCGACCCACTGGAGTTTCTAAGAAAATAGGCATGACGGCGTGACGGCTAATGGGATAAATTTAAGGTCGGCATGACGGCTAATTGGTTAAGTTTTTAACGTCGGCATGACGTCTATAAGGTTGAGATTATTGGTCGGCATGTTGGCTCAAAGCTCACCGGGGACATTCCTCTACTTCATAGTCAATCCTTAAGTGAGGCGTGTCCCCCTTAATTACGAAGCTAATCTCAATTCTCAATTCTCAATTAAGTGTGTCCCCATTCCTTAAAGATTTTACATGCCGACCTTCAGAATGTCCCCAAAGTCGTAATGCCGCCCTGCAGTTAGCTCATAAGCCGTCGCGCCGACCTACAGATTATCCCATAAGCCGTAATGCCGCCTTACAGGCTAGCCCCAAAGACGTCACGCCGCCCTGCAGTTACCTCAAAGCCGTCACGCCGTCATTCCGACTCACAAAATTACCCCAATAGTAAAAAGAAAGTAAAAGAATTAATCATTTTTTCACCCAACCTCCCATATATATTAGTTGAAAAGATGTAACGGGGAGGTCAAGTAATGCAGGAATACATACGTAAACGTGTATTGGAAATTTGTGAGTATATATTAGAATCAGCACATACTGTGCGGCAGACAGCAACTGTATTTGGGGTAAGTAAGAGTACTGTACATAAAGACATGACTGAGAGGCTGCCAATTATTAGTAAGGAATTGGCCAACCAGGTTCGGGAAATATTAGAAAAAAATAAAGCCGAAAGACATCTCAGGGGTGGAGAAGCCACAAAACGAAAATACATGAACGGTCAGGACGAAGATTTAGCTTAAAAATACCTAATTTTCAGAATGAAAGTTACTAAACACTAAAAAATCTCCAATTTGGAGATTTTTTAAAAATAATCAAGAATAATAGAGGAAAAAATTAGGTCTTGTAGAATAATGTCTTAAGGCAAATATAACCATATTTGTTTATGTGGTTAGGTAGCACGGTAGAACCTATGGGTACAAAAGGGGTTAGCCCTTTTCTTAATATGTAGGACAAGCTCATCAAGGGGGGATAAGAGTGTTTTTTAATTTTGGGGATGATATTGGCATAGATTTAGGTACTGCAAGTGTAATTGTCTATGTTAAGAAAAAGGGAATTGTTTTAAATGAACCTTCCGTAGTAGCATTAGATAAAAACAGCGGGAATATTATTGCAGTAGGTGACGAGGCAAGAAGAATGTTAGGGAGAACCCCTGGCAATATTGTAGCTATCAGACCGCTAAGAGATGGAGTAATAGCTGACTATGAAGTTACGGAGAAAATGTTAAGGTATTTCATAGATAAGGCTGTTGGCAAAAGGCTTTTCTTTAAACCCCGGGTTATGGTCTGCATACCATCAGGTGTAACAAGTGTGGAAGAGCGGGCTGTCCGGCAGGCAGCTATGGCGGCCGGTGCCAGACAGGCCTATCTCATAGAGGAACCAGTAGCAGCTGCTCTAGGAGCAGGAATTGATATTTCCGAACCCAGCGGCAGTATGGTTGTAGATATCGGTGGTGGTACAACTGATGTAGCGGTACTCTCTCTTGGAGGAGTAGTATGCAGTAAATCCATCCGCATCGGTGGCGATAAATTTGATGAAGCTTTGGTCAGATATGTAAGGCGGCAGTTCAATTTGATGATTGGTGAAAGAACTGCTGAGGAAGTAAAGAAAGAAATCGGTACAGCATATCCAGCCAATAGGCAGGGTGACAAGATGGAAGTCCGTGGACGGGATCTAGTAAGCGGCCTCCCCAAAACAATTGTTATTACCGTTGAACAGGCTTTCGAAGCTTTAAGTGATACGGTCGATGCTGTAATCAGTGCAGTCAAAGAAGTACTGGAAAAAACCCCCCCAGAACTTGCTGGTGATATAATGAACAAAGGTATCGTAATGACCGGTGGCGGTGCTTTATTAAATGGCCTCGAAACCTTAATCACCGAACGGACAGGCCTACCCACCCATGTCCCCGATGATGCCATCTCCTGTGTCGCAATAGGCACAGGCATCGCATTACAAAACCTAGATCTTCTACAAGACAGCAAAATCTACACAAAAAAAGTTATATAACAACTCACACGGGGCGGTTCCCAAACCGCCCCATTGTACATTATTGGTATTATTAATAATAACCGTCCGCAATTGGATTTGAGGCTATCAGGTCAGACAGAATACCCCCCCCGTAGGGGCGCGCATTGCGCGTCCGCAATTACCCAATATGTTGGGCGCCCAGGAGTGCGTCCGAAAATACCTCAATAACAGGGTGATATAATGAATGGTGAATTACCAAGAAGAAAACCAAATCGTTTAAAGGATTATGATTATTCCCAAAATGGCGCATATTTTATCACAATATGTACAAAAGACCGAAAAAATATTTTATGGAATAATTTTGTAGGGGCGTGCATTGCACGTCCGCATTTATCCAGTATAGGTAATATCGTTGATAATACGATCCAAAATATTCCTCATATTTATAAAAATACTGTTTCTTTAGAAAAATATGTACTTATGCCGAATCATATTCACATGATAATTATTATACGAGAAAATGGGGACGGACGCGCAATGCGCGCCCCTACGATTTCTAACATTATAAATCAAATGAAAGGTAATGTCACAAAACAAATTGGATATTCTATTTGGCAGAAATTATTTCATGACCGTATTATAAGAGACCAACAGGAATATGAAAAAATATATGAATATATAGAAACAAATCCATTAAAATGGCAAGAAGATAAATATTATATTTAGTTGGATCATTCCCCCTAAACAAATCCCAAATCCAACCGATATAATACATAAGAGTTTGCAAAATCAAGCAACCAAGTGTGGAGGTGCAAGAATGCTTAGAGGTCTATATACAGCAGCTTCCGGCCTAAGTTCCATTATGTTCAGAAATGAAATTGAAACAAATAATCTGACCAACTCTAAAACCGGCGGTTACAAAAAGGAAGAAGTTCTTTTTAAATCCTTTCAGTCCCTACTCAATAACAGAATAAGCTATGAAAGACCTTCTACAATGGCTCCAATCGGAAATTTGGGCCGAGGTGTCATGGTTGACGATGTAATAACCTATTTTGATATGCAGGGTGAATTAGTCAACACAGAGAAAGATTTAGATTTAGCAATTAACGGTAACGGCTACCTGGTTATAGAAAACGCAGCTGGCCAACGCCATTATACTAGGAATGGCTCATTTGGTTTAGACTATAATGCTCAGTTGACAAATGATGATGGTTATATGGTAATGGGGCAAAACGGTTCTTTAGAAATCAAAGGACAGCTCATAGATATCCACGATGATGGCAGGGTTTTTGTAGATGGAGAATATGTTGACACACTACTGATGGTAGACCTGATTGACCCAAGAAAAGTAGGAAGCAACCTATTCGAAACAGATAATCCTCCTATAGAGGCGGAAGGTAAAATTCTCCAAGGATATTTAGAACAATCCAATGCCAATCCAATCGAAGGTATGACACAATATTTAAAAAACCTACGGGCTTATGAAGCAAACCAAAAAATTGTCCAAGCCTATGATGCTACTTTAGATAAATTAATAAATGAAGTAGGGCGTGTGTAAAGCCGCAGGCTTTAAGGCTGAGGTTGAGGCGCGAGGCTGAGGCTAAGGCTAAGGTTAAGGCTAAGACTAAGATTCCGCTTCGCTAGATTAAGATTTCGCTACGCTAGATTAAGTACCGAAAAATAAACAAGCAATGATCGTGTCACCAATATGAATCCCATAACACTAGTCACTAGTCACCAGTAACTAAACCGAGGCTGGACTGCTTTGCAGAAGCCTCCCCAAGTTTCCAACCGACAGAGGAAACTAAAATTCTTTATATGTCATCGCGAGCGAGCGTGGCGATCTCCGACAAAATAGATTGCCACAGGCTAAAGCCTTCGCAATGACACAATCTGGTCACTGAGCACTGGTCACTGAACACTAGCCACTAGCCACTAGCCACCAGTCACCAGTCACTTTTATTCTAAGGAGGCTTTTAAAAATGTTACGTTCCCTATATACCGCTGGTTCGGGCTTGAATTCCCAGCAATTACTCTTAGATACAATCGCCAATAACCTGGCAAATGTAAACACAACCGGATATAAGAAAAACAGAGTTAACTTTCAGGACCTTATATATCAAAAAATGCAGATAGCTACCAAGGAAAAACCAGTTCAGGTTGAGGTAGGTACCGGCGTTAGATTATCTTCAACCCTTGTTGATTTCGATCAGGGTATTCTCCAGCAGACCGGTAGTAATCTGGATTTCGCCATAGAAGGTGCCAGCTTTTTCAAAGTAATGATGCCAAAAAATATGATTGGATATACGAGAAATGGCGCCTGTCGTTTGGATGATCAAAATTACATAGTAAACTCCGATGGTTATAGAATCCTAGATCAAAACAATTCATTTATTCAAGTTCCTCCAGGAACCAGAGAAATTCAAATGGACAATGGCGTTATATTTGCCCTGGTCGATGGTGAACAGGACTCTCAGGAGATCGGAACCATAGGTCTAGCTACCTTTAATAATCCCACTGGTTTAGAAAAAAACGGTGGTAGCATGTACTTACCAACCTCTGCCTCGGGAGAAGCCCAGGATGGAGTTTCCGGTGAGATAGGCTTCGGTTCAGTTATGCAATTCTTCCTGGAGAACTCCAATGTAAACGTAGTAGAAGAAATGGTGCTGATGATTACAGCCCAAAGAGCGTATGAAATAAACACAAAGACTATTCAAACAACAGACGAAATCCTCCAAATGACGAATAACCTGCGCAGATAGTTAACGTCTTTTCATGGGCTAAGCTTGGCAGCATTTCATTCCCATTGTAGGGAACGGCGCCCTCGTCGTTCCGTATGTTTACCAAGGACGTAGGGGCGCGCATTGCGCGTGGGGAATACCGCTCCCCCTGCACAGGGTCCCATATGTTTACCAAAAACGTAGGGGCGCGCATTGCGCGTCCGTCTGTAAATAGAAAGGATGTCCCCAAATGAAAATAGAGTCAAACAATAGCATAAATAAATTAACCGTTGCTAATAGCAAGATTAACAACTCCGATAATAAATTTGCACAAATACTTAATAATGTAGAAAACGGTAAAGAGGATGATGCCAAGCTTATGGATGCTTGTCAACAGCTTGAAAGCGTCTTTGTCCATCAGATGATATCACAAATGCGGGCAACCATTCCCGAGGGCGGTCTACTTGGGAAAAGTCAAGGAGAAGAGATTTTCCAGGATATGCTCGATGAAAAATATGCCGAAAACGTTAGCAAAGCCGGAGGCATGGGCCTAGCAAAAATTCTCTATGACCAACTATCAACTAAAAAGCAGGAAGGTTAACTTAAAAAGCAGCCCAGAGGCTGCTTAAGTTTTTTTATAGCTATAGTTTTCGTACATTTTCATGGCAAACAATGCGACCTTGCTCTGCGGCCTTTAAAGAAGAATCTATTTTTTCCTTGACATAAAGTTGATAAATTATATCATCCCATGTTGCATGCTCCGGCAAGTTTTTAATTATATTTATAGCTGATTCCTTGACGGTACTCATCTAATCCACCTCTTAACTTTAGAATGTATATTTATTATAACACATGAGGTACTGTAATAATAAAAAAAGGCGCTCACTCCAGCCCAACTCCTGAATAAGTAGATGTTTTATATTTCCTTCTAAGACCCATAATTTTACAAAGACTCTCTATCTCATCCCACGTAAATGTATAACCCATATTACGCCTCCAAGAGCTTATTTAATCCCATAATTGTTATAACCTGATTTAGATTTTCATTACAATGTCTAACCCCTCGTAAAATCCAATAGTGGTCATCCCTTTTCGAGCGAGGATTAAGGAAGAACTCAAGATTATCGAAATACTCTTTGGCATAATTAATTGCATCTTCGGCCAGACTTTGTATAGCCTCATTTTTTGTTTCACCAATTCCATGAATCTGTAATTGCGCATTCCAAAGGTTCCAGGTCTGATTTACTTTATCTTCAGTTATTGCATCACCAGGTTTATCTAACCACTCAAGGGTAAGATCAGCCAGAGCAGTCTTTGTGATTTTATCTAACAATTCTGTAGCAATCATTGAAACTGGGGCTGTTTCAGCTCTTTTCTGATCCACAACAATAAATTCTATCCCTCGGGCAGCTAACCGGCGTAACTTAGGAAAATTATTTTTAGCCTCTGCAACCGTATAAACTTCCATTAGGCTAACCTCCCAAATTTTAATTTTATTTAATTATACTTTATTGTATCCATTATGGCTATAATGGATACAATTTTTTTTTGGGACATTCCTAGTTCGCATTTTCCAATAGGGCACATTCCTGTTTAGCAGATTCCAATTGGGGACATACCTGGCTTGCAGATTATCAGATACTCGCAGGTGTGTCCCCGTTCCTCTGTTGCTCGGCTGGTGTGTCCCCACTCCCGATTTAAAACCCCATTTTCTGTCAATACTAGTATAAATAAAACTTACACACTAACACACTCAGACACTTACGCACTAAGAATTCCACACTCACAAAAGAGGTGATTTACCATGTATAGAAGAAGTGCGCCGCTTATTATCGCAATGGCTTTGACCTTAGTACTCATAACAAGTCTTACCTTTATGCTGACAAATGCCAGTGGCACCAATTCCAACCAGCAAAGGCTACAAGAAAATATTGTATCTGAAGCACCAGGAGGAGAGGAACCCAAGAATGAGCCTCAGCCTCCACAAACGGCTGAGACCATAATAGAAGAAATAGAAGAGACTCAAATGGAACCCACTAGTCCCCAACAGGAGTTAGATATTGAAGGAGCTAGTGAAGAAATAAAAAAAGAATTAGTAGTAGAGAATGAAGCAGAAGGTAAGGCAGAAAGTAAAGCCAGTATAATAAAAGAAGCAGATAAGAAGCCCCAAACAATTCGGGAAGATAAGTTTTTAAATAAAGAGACCAAAAATACCAATATACTCTGCCTTGGCGTTGCTGATAAAGCGTTAGAAATGATCTCAATATATTCCATTAATAAAGACAATAAAAAATCAGCAGGTATTTTTTTGCCTACCAGGACAAGCCTAAAAGTAAATGGAGAGCTCCTAACATTAAAAGAGATTTATCAAAAGCATGGTGTGCTGACTCTGAAAAAAATCATCAGCCAATGCCTAGAAGTAGATATCCCATATCATATGGTAGCTGATAATCAAGGCTTAGTTGAGCTTAGTGAGTTAATTGGTCCTCTCTATGTAGAAAATGAAAGTATTAACATTCCCAATCTATTTGTCCGACCTGTATCTGATAAAGATGATGAAATCCTACAATCACTAGCAGAAAAAATCACCCAGCCCAAAATGCTGCTACAGGTTCCTAAGCTGATTAAAATCTTTATCACAAATGTAGAATCAGATATTGGAGTGACCGGACTGTGGGATTTATATTCAGTATTTAAAAATCTAAACCATTCCGAGCTATCCAAAATCGTTCTCTGGGGAGAAAAAATGGAACTGGCCACCCAAGAATACTGGCTCATCAACCCCTACGACTGGCACAATGTCGTCTATGAAATGACGCAATAAGCAAAGCTTATTGCGTCATTAAGGTTGAGGTTAAGGCTAAGTTAAGACTAAGATTCCGCTTCGCTAGATTAAGATTTCGCTACGCTAGATTAAGAAAGGTTTTAAAGAATTTCCTCAACCTTAGTAATGCTTTAGCATTACTACCCCCTAGCGAAGCGAAATCTCAATCTAGCGAAACGAAGTGAGCGAAACCCCAGTTATTAAAACAAGTATAGGCATCCGCCTATACTTGTTTTAATAACTGAATATTATTCTTTGTAAACTTTCTATGCTTGGGAGATGAGCTTACTGGTAGATATTCCTCCAGATCTTCATCAATATCGCTAATGCGCATTAGAATTGAATTCTTTTGTCCGCTGCTGGCAATACGCCAAGCATCAAACAGTTTACTGCGCTCTTTTCTTAAATTAACTAGCTGCATATCAGTCATCTTATTCCCTCCTTAATTAATCTTATTTTAGGTATGTATATACCTTAGTGACATTCTTCACTTGCTTAGTCAAACAACAACGTCTAATTCTCAAAGAAAAATAATCTTCTATCAAGTTATTTTTAGTATATCATAAGAAAAACAATTGCGCTATATTTCACTTATATATTTCTATAGAATATTTAAAAATCCTCTAATTATTCATAAATTTTCTGATTATTTTTTTACATTCTTACTATTTATTGTAAATATGAATAAAAAAAGCCAACTGAATCGGTAGTTCTACTGTGCTACAGTGCTACAGCGCTACAGAAAAAAGAAAGAGTACATTCCACTACAATGTCATCCTGAGGAGGAACGACCGAAGGATCTAAAGCCTTTTCTCCACAAAGATCCTTCACTATCGCTCAGGATGACAAACAAAGCCATTTCCCTCACTTCCCTAACTCCAAAGCCAATTCTAAACTCTAATTCTACATTCTAAATTCTACATTTTCACCTCTCCATTCTACATTCTACATTTTACATTCTCATTTCTCATTTCTCAATTCTCAACTCCAACTCTTCATTCTCCATTTTCAATTTTCAACTCTCCATTCCATAAATTTTGGAAAAATAATTGGACTCTTCTCCAATTATTTTTCCAAAATTTAAATGCAGGATTACCACCCCCCAAGTAGAATTATTAACAATAACAAATATTACTAATAGAGGTACATATATGAACACTGTCTCAAAATGGCGTAGCCATTTCCTAATGATTATTTTCATCCTATTCCTAGCAGTTACCCCCGTTCAAGCAGCAGAAATCCCCTTAGACCACTGGGCGGCAGTAGATATGCTGGAGCTAGAGGCTCGGGGTGTATTAGCAGGGGAAAAAATAGAGCCAGAGGCTTATGTTACCCGTGCGGAATTTACCAGAATGATTGTAACAGGTTTAGGGCTAAAACTGGAGGCATTAAGACTTCAGGGTGCGCCTTCACCTTTTCATGATGTTCCCAACAGCCACCCCTTAAAAGGCTACATAAACGCAGCTAAAGAAAGAGGCTTAGTAGGAGGTTATACTGCCGAAATTTTTCGACCGGAAGAGGAGCTGCCGAGAGCTCAGATGATAGTTCTCCTCTTGAGGGTTATGGGTATAGACCAATTAGAAGGCAATAAAGAAAATCTGTCTTTTAAAGATGTCGATGCTATTCCTGATTATGCACTACCTTCTATTAATGAAGGAGTCCGTCTGGGATTAGTCGCCGGTTATGGTGATAATACCTTCCGACCTGCTGACAAGGTTACCGTTTCCGAGGCAGCAGCCTTCATTAATCGCTGGTTAGATTTAAAAGGTGATAGATACGACTACCATGGTCAATACAAAACAGTTGATTTAGAGAGAAAGCTATTATTTATAGAAGTAAACAGGAGTTTAATTTCTTTACCTATAGCCGATAATTTACGCCTTATTGCCGGAGACAGCCCCGTTTCCTGGACGGATTTAAAAATTGACCAGCCGATAGCAGTTAAATTAAATATCCTAGGTCAAGCTGTTTTCCTCCAGCAAAAGGATATTGAGCTCAGCGATATAAAAATAAGCCTAGACGTCCGCAAGCTCCCAAAATTACACGAGGATTATTCCCAATCAACAGAATTCACCAGCCACCAGTCACCAGCAACTAACGATTCCACCAGTCACCAACTATTAGTCACTAGTCACCAGTCACCAGTCACTAAAGAAGCCACCAGTCACCAGTCACTAGTCACTAGTAACTTATTCAACCCCCGCCTTCCAATGGACTTAGACAACATCCAAAAAAGCCTAGCCATTACAAAGGCAGAAATTAACCTCCCCTCCCTGCAATCAGTAGCAGGGACAGATGGAACCGGCAAGGTTATAGCAATTATTGATACCGGTGTTGACCCTTCTCACCCTGACTTAGCCTTAACAACCGGCGGTAGGTCAAAAATTGTTGACTGGGTGGACTTTACTTTAGAGGGCTTAGTTAATACCTCTTTGGTGCCCAAAGCAGAAGGTCAAACTAAGGTAAGCCTGCAGGGTAAAGAATACAATCTGGGGGATATCCCCTCAAAAAGTGGACTTTTCAGACTAGGGCTAATTTCTGCTGATGATGTAGCACCTCTGGATTTAGTAGAATATGGTCAGTCACCAGTAAATATTGCAGTACTTTTAACTGACTCCAGTGAAGCTGGACTTTACGATACAGTGTATATCGATACAAATCTGGACAATACTTTTATGGATGAAAAGGCTCTGCGGATTTACCGCAGGAGCAAAGAATATGCAATGCTTTCTTTTAAAGGGAAGGATCTGGCTTTAGTTGTTGCTGATATCGATCCCGCAGGAAGATATATCCAATTGGCCAATGATATTTCTGGTCATGGAACACATGTGGCGGGTATTATTGCCGCAAATGGAGCCTTAAAAGGGATGGCTCCCGGTGCTGAACTGATGGTTTTAAAGGCTGTTGATCGTGACGGCTTTGCCAATCCTGAAAATATTGTAGAGGCTATCCGTTACGCAGCCCTCCATGGTGCCAACATTATTAATATCAGCCTGGGCCAGTACCAGGATGTCAAACCTGGGCAGAGTGATTTAGCCCTGATAGTAAATGAAGTTGTAGAAAAATATGGAGTAGTAGTAGTAACGGCTGCAGGTAATATCGGACCGGGGATAAATACAGTTGCAGCTCCTGCTGATGCCAATAGTGCCATAAGTGTAGGCGCCTTTGTTTCACCCCGGATGTGGGAGGCGGATTTTGGTTATCAAGTAGGTCAGGATAGCCTGTACTACTTTAGCTCCATCGGACCCAGAAGAGATGGTGCCTGGTATCCTACTATTATTGCTCCCGGCAGTGCCGTTTCCACCGTGCCCAGCTGGATGGAGCATCCTTACATGTTGACAGAAGGAACAAGTATGGCAGCACCCCATGTCTCGGGGATTATAGCCAATCTTCTAGAAGCAGGTGATAAGCTGGGAATCAAAACAACCCCTGCCTTTATTAAACGGGTTATTGAAGAAGGCGCCAGGGATTTACCCAGCTTTAATTCCATTGAAGATGGCCATGGTGTTTTAGATGCCTATAAGGCTTGGCAGAAGATGAAAAACCTCAAGGAAGAGAGGACATTAAGCGGTACATTATATAGCCCCGAATATGGCTCAGGCCCTGGAGTATTTGCCCGGGAATATGTACCCCAGCGCTTGATGCTCAGGTTGACCAACCATGATAACAAAGACTATCACCTGGAGTGGTCTGCTTCAGCTGATTGGTTAAAATCAGAGCTAAAGACCACCCATGTACTGCGAGGTGGTCAGCGGGAGATACCTATTCTTTTTGACCTCCAGGAGAAGGCCGGTCTCTACAGTGCAGTTCTAAAAGGTGATGATCCGGATATTCCCGGAATTGAGATAGAAATTCCCGTCAATATAGTTATTGGAGAAAAAATATATAAGCAGCGACCATATGTATATACAGCAATGGGCAGCCTAGACCCTGGTCAGTTTGCCCGCTATTTTATAACTGTTCCCGATGGAACCAATTATCTAAATGCTGAGCTTGAAATTTTCCCAAATACCAGCGGCAGCTATGAAGGAAGAGGCAGGCTTCACCTCATTGATCCCTTCGGCTTCGAAGAAGATATGAGTGATTACGCCGGTTTGGCACCATATGCCTTAGGTCGGAAAAATAAAGCAGAGGCAATGGCATTTGTTCCTGAACCGGGCACCTGGGAAGTAGTAGTATACAGCTCTGCCTCATTAAGTATCTATAATTCCAAAGCGACTAAATATCAGCTGACAGTGGACCTAGGCGATGTCGTAAACATTGGTTCCTCTGTACTGCGCCCTGATTTAGACCTGGCATTTTCCCCTATTCCCCAAGCAGTCCTCAAAAAAACCAAAGGCACCGTCATCCTCCACATCTGGGACCGGGAAAAAAGCGCCCCCTATAACGGCGCCCTAGAAATAAACGGCAAGTTCTACGAAATAGAAAACGGCCGAGTAGAGTACGACGTCAACAAAATCAAATCCGAAATGCGCCTCCGGCTGACAATCCTAAAGTAGGGGCGCCCACTGGGCGTCATAAATAGGCATGACGTCTAAACAGCTAATTTTAGGGTCGGCATTACGGCTCACGGGATATACAATAAGTCGGCGTGACGTCACCTAAGCCAATCCTTTAGTCAGCATGATGTAAATATGTAGGGGCGCCCATTGGGCGTCCGCTTCGACTAATATTTGGCTTTAAAGGAGGCGCGTTAGAAAAAAAGAAAGGAGAAGGGGGTGAGTTGAATATGAACGAAAATAAAGTAGTGGATTTACTAAAAGATCTTACTGAAAAAATTAACGTACTTACGGAAAAAACAGACATGCTTGTTGCTGGCCAAGAAAGGATGGAAACGCCTAGGGGGCGACTAGAAACACCTCAAGAAAAGCAGAAAGCTGACGGTATTGACTTAAACACGCAATTTGAACAGCTAAAAACAGATATAAATGAAGTGAAAATGGATATTGGCGATTTAAAGCTTGAAGCAAAAAACATTCAGTTAGACTATAAGACGTACATTACTCTACTAAAAAAAATAGATGAGCAAAATAAGGATATTAATGGACGTCTTTCTGCATTAGAAAGAAAAGTATTATTAAATTCATTATCATAAGCATAAGCAGCCGGAACCTCCGGCTGCTTTTTCACGTCTAATATAGAAGTATAACCTGGGGACATTCCTCAGCAACGAAACATAACCTAGATGAGAGGTGTGTCCCCATTCCTTTAATGTGTTTTGTTTTCTTTCAGCCCATTAAGCTAAACTTAAGATTTTTCTCAACCTTAACCTCAACCTCAACCTTGCGAACAGCTGTTAGGCACAAAAACTCCTCTGGCCGTTTTTTAAAAAGGATTAGCACTATTCTTGTAGAATATTAATGGGGACATTCCTCGTTCAAAAGACATGAAGAGATAATTTCTGGGGAGGTAATTATGAAAAAATATTTTCTTATTATATTGTTAATTTCAGCAACAGTAACTATAATGGCAAGCGCAACCCCCCCCACATTAGTAACAAAAAGCTATCTCGATAACCTCATGTATTCTAAGCTAAATCCGATTAATCAACAATTAACGAACATAAATACTCAATTCAAAACAATAGAGCAGCAGCTCGCTTTAATAAAATCTAAAGTATCACTCCGGGTAGATGTAATTATCGATAAAACAACAGCCTATATAGATAAACAACCCAAAACCCTAGATGTAGCCCCCCGTATCGAAAATGGCAGAACCTTTGTGCCGGTCAGGTTTATAGGTGAAGTCTTTGGGGCAGACTTTAATTGGGACGAGAAAAATCAGAAAGTTACGTATAGTATGGGTAGCAATTATATTGAATTATTTATCGGTAAAAATACAGCTCACATAAATGGTCAAGCAGCACCCTTAGACGCACCCCCCTTCATTCACGAAGGCCGCACCCTAGTACCCTTTCGCTTCATGGGCCAATCCATAGGAGCCCAAGTAGAATGGAACGACGCTACCAGGACAGCTACGATTGTCAAATAACACACACTTCGGAGCCATCCTTTTGCGTCTGACGTACTCCTGGGTGAAGATTGAGCGTCTGACATTACTTCCCGAGTGAACATATTGCGTCTAACACAATCATTGCATCTTTATTCCGTGGGGGCGCGTCGCGTGGCAGGTGACGCTAAAGTTTTGGGTATGGTTGTTTATTCCGTAGGGGCGCGCATTGCGCGTCAGTTCCTCTAGATTAACTGGAGAAGCATTCGTTCGTTGGGGACATTCCTCGGCACAAAATGAATCCTAGATTGAAGTGTGTCCCCTTTCCTCTTAAGGTAAAAATTGCACTTGTTACTTTAAGATAATCAGTGCTACAATTATCTTTGCATATTATTCTTATTATTGTCATTATACGGATACAAAAAATTAGTAATTCTTTAACCGTGTGTATCCGTGTGCCCCAGAGGGGCCCGTGGTTAAAAAATTGTCATTGCGAGCAGAGCGAAGCAATCTCGTTTTTAATGTTTTATGTTTTTCTGTAGAACTGTAGAACTGTAGAACTCAGCATTGCAAACTATAGTCTATATCTCAAAAAAAGAAGGTGCTTTTATGCGAAACAAAAAAACTCTTTATCCAATAGTCATCATTTTCCTAGCCCTAGGCTTTTTCGCCTCGTGGCTCTATAATTCCTATTTCACTTTAGACCCAAACCCCCAACGGGAGGGCATTGATCCTGCCCTAGAACAAGAAAACCTGGATGAAGAGGAAAAAAATGAAATAGCCAAGCAGCTGGGTGAATATACAATTCTTTTGTTAGGTGTAGATACACCGAAAGGCTTTAAGACCAGAACAGATACTATCATGCTGGCTACCGTAGATACTGAAACCCGTAAGGCACGTTTAGTATCCATACCCAGGGATACCCGGGTAAAAATCAAAGGCGCCTGGGATAAAGTCAACGCCGCCTTTGTTTACGGCGGAATTGAACTAGCTAAAGAGACCGTAGAAGACTTCTTAGGAGTCCAAGTAGACCGCTACATTATCGTCAATTTCAACAGCCTCACACAAATTGTTGATGCTGTTGATGGAATAGAAGTAGATGTCCCTATCCGTATGCTTTATAAAGCAGAAAATATAGACCTTTACCCAGGCATACAGACACTAAGCGGTGCCGATGCCCTTGCCTATTCCCGTTTCCGCTACACTGATGATGGAGATATCGGCAGAGCTAAAAGACAGCAGGAAGTAATAGAAATCCTCTCCAAAAAAATCTTCGGCGTAGAAGGTCTAAAAAACCTGCCCGCGCTGGTTAAACTCATGCAGGAAAATGTAGAAACAGATGTCCCAGTCCGAGAAATATTTGCCCTAGCCAAACTAGCCCCCGATATCATTGATAATAAAATAGTATCAGTAGTAGTCCCAGGCAAAAACGAAAAAGTCGACGGCCTCTGGTACTGGACCCCCGACCTAGCCAAACTAGAACAACAACTCCGCGCCTCAACGGATGAAATTCATACAATCGCGAAAAACGAAACCAATCAGAATAATAACCTATAATTTTGATTGGTTTCGGTGTTCAGTGTCCAGTTGCCCAGTGCCCGGAAGGATATTTTCTAAACCTGGAGGGTAGTTGAATGGTTATTAAGAGTTTTGAGGATCTAAGAATATGGAAAGAGGCCCATGCTCTAGCTAAGGAAATACACCAAATTGTTAAGAAGTATCCTCCTGAAGAAAAGTATGAAATTGTTCCCCAGTTAAGACGTTCGTCAGTTTCCGTTCCTGCTAACATAGCTGAGGGTCATGAGCGCGAGCATACTAAGGAATATATGCAGTTCTTAAATATTGCAAAAGGCTCTCTAGGGGAAACAAGATATTATATAATTCTATCATTCGAATTGGGATATATCTCAGAGGATGAATACACAACATTAAATGATAGGTGTAAGATCCTCCTTAAAATGATTGGCAGTCTAATAAATAAGTTGAAACAAAAAATAAAGTAGTTTCTAGCAATAGTCACCGAATCATAACCTGGACATGGACCTGATCCTGTGCCTTATTTACGCTTTCCCAGGCCCCTAGTCCCTGAACCCCGGCCACCGGTCCCTGAACCCTGAGCACCGGTCCCCGGTCACTAGACGTCATGTATTATCTTAAAATGGAGGTGACACAATGTCCGATTTAAGCAGATCAAGTAAAAGAAAAAAGAGTAGTCAGTCTAGGACCCGTCCTAACTACTTCCTATTCATCATAATAGCCGTATTTTTCGCAATGCTTGTTTTTGGATTTAAGTGGGCCGATAATATGTTTTCACCAATAACAAAAGCCGATACAGGCTTAATAGATATAATTGATACTGAAAATCCCATAGGAAAAGAAAATAACGCTCCTATAAATGTCTTGATCATCGGCACAGACGAGAGGGAGAACGAGCCCTCTCGTTCTGATACTTTAATTTTGGCTTCCCTTTTCACTGATGAGAAGCAGGTTAAGCTTCTATCAATTCCCCGTGATACCAGGGTGAATATACCCGGAAGAAAGGGGTTTGAAAAGGTTAGCCATGCCCACGCCTACGGCCAGGCTGATTTAGCCGTCAAGACAGTAGAGGGCTTTTTAGATACTAATATTGATTTCTACATAAAAACTAACTTTCAAGGCTTCAAAAATATCATAGACCACCTTGGAGGGATTACCCTCAATGTAGAAAAGCGGATGCTTTACCCCGAGGAGGACATCGACTTAAATCCCGGGCTTCAGACCTTAAATGGCTATGATGCCCTAGCTTATGTTCGCTTCCGCAGCGACGGCCTCGGAGATATAGGCAGAGTAGAAAGACAGCAAAAATTTGTATCCGCCCTTACTGACCATATTACAAGGTTTGCTACAATTCCTAAAATTCCAAGCCTAGTGAAAGAAGTAAATACCCACGTAAAAACAAACATGAGTCCGAAAGATATACTATACTTTGCAACAAAATTCATCACCATCGACCATAATTCCATCGAAACCTTCATGCTCCCCGGCCAAGCCGACACCATAAACGGCATTAGCTATTGGGTTGCCGATTCTAAAGAGCTAGAAAAAGTGCTGGAAAAGATGCAGAGCGTAGGGGAGAAAGAAGATTAAAAGTAAAGAAGATTAAGATTTCGCTACGCTAGATTGAGATTCCGCTCCGCTAGAATAAGGAAAACAAGAAAAGATTTCATTAGAATACCTAGCGAAATGAAATGAAGCGAAATCTAGTGCAACTCTTTATTGCACGAAATCTTAATCTAGCGAAGCGAAAAACTATCTCGCGACAAAGGAGCGAGAATACAACTTTGTTGCACGAAATCTCAATCTAGCGCAGCGAAACACTATCTCTCGACGAAGGAGAGGGAATAATGTACAAATCCTTTGAGGATATGCCTGTATGGCAGGATTCATTTAATTTAGCTGATGAAATATATGATGCTATAGAAAACTTTCCGAAAACTGAAATATACGCATTATCCGACCAGTTAAGAAGGGCATCTGTTTCAGTAAGTGCAAATATAGCAGAAGCATTTGGTAGATATCATAAGTACGACAAGGTGAAATTCTATTATTATGCTAGAGGATCATTGACAGAAACAAAAAGCTTACTTTTGTTTGCACTAAAAAGACAATATATACAACAAGAACAGTATGATTATCTGAAAACGAAAATTAATGATATTACCCTAAAATTAAATCTTGTAATTAAAACCCTAAAAAATTATCAAAATCCTTAATCTAGCGAAGCGAAATCTTAGTCTAGTGTAACGAAGTGAAACGAAATCTTTTTTTTACTTCCTATTATATATACTTGCTTAACACTAACTATTAGCACCTAGTCACAACAAACAAATATTACAATTGGTGGCATAATTAGACAAGCATTACCATAGACAATACTAAAGATGTTGTTTATTATTTATACTGTATTGATTTTACATACATGTTCTTATCAATGAGAGTTTTGGTTTTAAGGCTTTCTTTTAACCTAGCGAAGCGAAATCTTAATCTAGTGCACCTTACTGCACGGAATCTTAATCTGATTTTTCTAAACCGGGAACTTTTTCAAGAAAGTGAGCGTCAGTATATGGAGAGAAGTAGAATTTACATTTTGGGCTCTTTAATAGACAAAGTAAATACTAACCAGGCTCTAGAGCGAATAAACGAATTCATAGACGAAGCCACCCCCCACCATATAATCACAGCAAATGCTGAAATTATATTTCATGGGCGCCAGGATAAAAAGCTGAGCCGCACATTAAATAAAGCCCATCTGGTTACAGCCGATGGATCAGGTGTAGTATGGGCAACCCGGTATCTAAATGATCCTGTTACTGAAAGGGTTACGGGTATTGATCTCTTACACGCCGTCTGCAATGAGGCACAGCAAAAAAACTGGAGGCTTTACTTTCTAGGGGCTGCCCCTGGAGTAGCAGAGAAAGCCGTACTGAAAGTACTAGAAACATATCCGAATTGCCATATAGTTGGCTATGAAAATGGATACTTTTCACAAGAGGAAGAGACCAAGGTCATAGCGAATATAAATAGTGTAAAGCCAGATATTCTTTTTGTAGCTATGGGTGCCCCCAAGCAAGAGTTTTGGATTAGAGAGCACCTGCAGGAATTAAATGTTCCCGTTTGCATGGGAGTAGGCGGCAGCTTCGATGTCCTCGCCGGCAATGCCCAGCGAGCTCCGGAGTGGATGCAGAAAAAGAACCTAGAATGGCTCTTCCGCCTCTACAAAGAACCCAAACGCTGGCGCCGCATGCTAGCCCTCCCCCGCTTCGTCCTAGCAGTTGTAGGACAGAGAGCTAAAGGGGAGAAGAAAGAGCAAGATTGAGATTTGGGAAGTGCAGTATTAAGATTGAGATTTCACTTCGTTAGATTTTGCTTCGCTAGAATAAAGGCAAAAAAAGATTTTTCAACCTAGCGAATGAGATGAAGCGAAATCTAGTGCAACAAAGTTGCATGAAATCTTAATCTAGCGAAGCGAAATCTTTTTTACAAATTTTTTCAGACCAAAAGAAGGATTTCAAATAAACGCATAGAATATTAATATAGCTATATTCATCACCAATTCCGAATTTTCCAGTATCATACTATTGACGGCTAAAGCTTGTATGTTATAATTACAATGTAGACTGGGGTACCTTACCTCTATTGGATAAAAGTGCCAACATACATAAAGTTAACAGGTTGTTGGTAAAATCAAAAAAATCCACATAAAAAGCAGGAAAAAGGTACAAGCACATAGAAGTTTATTTATCCAAAGAAAAAAAGTTTGTCATTGCACTAAAAGCTTGTCATTGCGAGGAGCAACAGCGACAAAGCAATCTCGCTTTTAAGGTTAAGGTGAACAGTATGGATACTGAAAAATTTCAAGAGTTAGTACTGCAACAACTGCAAGTTTTAACTGAAGGTCAGGTGAAACTTGAAAATGGTCAGGAAAAACTTGAATCAGGTCAACAACGCTTAGAAGGCAGATTAACTAATGTTGAAACTGGCCAGGAACGACTAGAAAGCAGATTAACCAATGTCGAAAATGGCCAACAACGGTTAGAAAATAGATTAACTAATGTTGAAACTGGCCAGGAACGACTAGAAAGCAGATTAACCAACGTTGAAAATGGCCAACAACGGTTAGAAAATAGATTAACTAATGTTGAAACTGGTCAAGACCGACTAGAAAGCAGATTAACCAATGTCGAAAATGGTCAACAACGGTTAGAAGATAAAGTTGCTAATCTTGAATCAGGCCAACAAAGATTAGAAAGCAGGTTCGTAAATCTTGAAGCTGGTCAAGAACGGCTGGAAGGTAGAGTAATAAATCTCGAAAATGGTCAACAAGACCTAAAGGCAAACATCACAAGTCTTGAAAAAGGCCAAAAGGAGCTTGAAGTAGGTCAACAAAGTATGAGTGGTAGTATGGTCAGTCTTTTAAAAGGACAGCAAGAGATCAAAAGTCAGTTAAAATTTATCTGGGAAGACATTAAGAAACTTGATAATAGATTGAGCAAACAAGAAGAAGAAACCGCTTATCTAAAGCGTCTAAAATAGATTTTCATGGTTTATCATTGCGAGGAGCGTTAGCGACAAAGCAATCTTAGCTTTTAAGTTTTTTCTGTAGCACAGTAGCACAGTAGCACAGTAGCACTGTAGAACTAGTCTTTAATTTTTGTAATTAAATTTTCTGCATAAAAAAAATGCAGAAATTAAATTAAAGTGACCCCTTAGTTTCCCCCAAGAAAGCCCTTCCAGGGCACTGGACACTGAGCACCGGTCACGGACCCCGAAGCTTGACTTCGAGGTATAAAAACGTCATTTTTAGGTTAATTGCAATACTAACTTTATGGAGGGGGGGATTGGGCCACATAGCCTAGTCAAGAAGAGTTACATAAATAACTCGAGAAGACATTTTTTCGCGGGGGATTTAAACACAAGCATAGGTGGGCAACCACCCTATGTCGACCCGACCCTAAGCTGCAGAAAAATACATCTGTAGCAAGAAATCTGGGTGAAAACCCACACACATTTTAAGGAGGGAATTAATCTTGAAAAACAGAAAATTATTTGCCATCTTAACGCTTGTAGCGTTTATGATGACTTTACTTCCAATGGCGGCATTTGCTGCTCCGGCTGGCAATATTTATGCATCTACATTTACAACCGATAAAGATTCCGCTGCTGTAAGTGACAATACTGGTGGTATGAAATTAGTTGTTAACTCAGCAAACAGTGTTGCAGGTACTGTTTATGCTTTAGGTAGTCAAAATGTAATTTTGGTTACAAATCGTGTTGGTACTACAGATACCATTGGTGTTTGGAGTGGTACAGCAAAAGGTACTGCAATAACTCCAGGAGTTGAATTCCAAACTGCAGGTGCCGGTGCTAACGAAGGTCTTCTTGAAGCAAGACTTTATACTGCAATACCTGGTACTGTTAAAGTAGTTGCTGCTTTACGTGATGCAGCTTTTGGTTCTGTTGCAGCTCAAACAACAGCTTTGCAAAACTACTTGAACGGTAGCGATGCTAATACAGCTTCTGCATTAGGCGTTATCGGTCAAAAAACTGTTACATTTACTAGTGCAACAACTGGTAACGTAGTATTAAGTGTAGACGCAGGATCTACAACTGCAAACGGTTTAGCACAAAAAACAATCGTTGCAACTGTTAGATCTGGATCTGGAGTTGGTCAAGGTAGCCCTGTTGTTGGTGAAGAAGTTACATTTACTGTAAACAAAACAGGCTTAGACTTTGATAAGGTAACTTATGTAACTGATTCTCTTGGTAGAGCAACTGCAAAAATTAGTTCCACAAAATCTGGTACTTATGAAGTAACAGCTCAGGCTGGTGGAGAAGTTTCTACTCCTGTAAACTATGTGTTTGCAGCTGATGCAACTCCATACAATTTAACAATTGTTAAACAACCTTCTGATGTATTAGCTACAGGTGCTGTTGCAACTAACGTGATTAAGCTTAAAGTTACTGATCTTAACGGTAACAGAAGATCCGTTCACGGTGAAGTCACAACTGTTAAAGTAGAATCTAGCCCAGCTGATTCCAGTGCTGCTGATCCTGCTGCTAACGGTTTAGATGCTGAAAACAATTTGCAATACAATTTCAGACCTGATAAAGAAGGTTCTTATGTATTAAGATTTGCTTTAGGAAATGGCAAATTTGTAGATGTTCCAGTTGAAGCTGCTAAACAAGGCAAAGTAGCATCTTTAACAATCAAGTATGATGAAAAATCCATAACAATTCCTAGTGCAGCTCCTGGTGCATGGAGTACTGCTCCAACTGTTAAACAACTTGATGCTGCTAGTGTATCCAGAACTGCTGCTGGCTCACTTCAGTTTTCCTCTAGCAACCCATCAATATTAGAGGTTAACTCTGGTAATGGTCAGGTAAGAGTTGTAACTGCTGACTCTAAAGATGCTCAAGCTGTAACAATTACTGTAGTTGATACTACTAATAATCTTGTTGCAAGTACAGAAATGCCAGTAGTTGGCGCACCAGTTGCCATAGAAGTAACTGGTGACGGTGTTGCTGAAGCTAACGCAAAAGCTAAATTTGATGTAAGATTTATTGATAAAAATGGTAATACTGTTGCTCTTGGTGCGAACCCAACACTTTATGCTTACACAGTAGTATCTAAGCCAGCTGGTGCTGGTATTGATGTAAGCTATGCTGGTACAAAAGATGCTGACTTCAATGAAACTGGTAAATCTTCTGTAAATATTACTTCGACTAAAGCTGGTGTGGTTGAAGTATTATTAAGAATTACTGCTGGTGGTCAAGTATATGTTGGTACTGCAAAAGTAAATGTTGGTGTTCCTGCTTCTGAGAAACCATCTTATGGTGCTAAGAATGTAACTATGTTCATTGGTTCCGCAGGTTATGTTAAAGATGGTAGTGCAATGACTATGGATCAATCTCCATTCATCCAAGACGGACGTACTTTCGTACCTGTTCGTATGGTTGGTGAAGCTCTTGGTGCTGAAGTTGAGTTTGATGCCGCTACTCAAGTTATTACATTAACTAGAGCGGACATGACTATCACTATGACTGTTGGTTCCAATGTATTAACTAAGTCTGATGGAACTACTGTTGTTTCTGATGTTGCTCCATTCATCGTTGCTGAAACTGGACGTACTGTAATTCCTTTCCGTGCAATCGCTGAAGCTTTCGGCGCCACTGTTGAAGCTGTATTCGCAGCTGATGGCACTGTAAATGCAGTAACTTTTGCTCAATAGTTTGAAATAATGATGAAAGAGAGGACTTAGTCCTCTCTTTTTTTGTTGACATATTGAAATACAAATAATAAAATACAAAGTAGATTGACCCGTTAGTCGGTAAAGGAGTGATTTAATTGAAAAATACAAGCAAACATAAGAAATGGGTTGTTATTTTTACTATTGTATTTACATTAATGTTTACAATACCTTTATTTGCGGATTCTAGTAATACTATTAATTTAGAAACTGCAAAAGAATTGGCAATTGAAAAGAGTAGGACATTCAAAAAAATTGAATTAGCAACCAATAAGGCAAAAGTTTATGCAAATCAAGCTGATAAAGCACATAAGGATGTTTTATATAATTCATATAATATTTTGCTCTATGAATATATGATTTTAAAAGATATCTCTGATAGTGGTGACCATTCGGTAGACGGACGTATTGCTCAATTAGAAGTGCAAATGAATGTTTTAAAAGGAACGGATAATTCTAACACCGTTGCTAATTTAAGCAATAGTGCTAGAGATACTGAAAACGCATATAAAGATGCAGTTGTTGCAAAAAATGAGTTTGAAATGCAATTAAAATATAATATTGAGCAATTATATACGGAAATAATTGCTCAAATTAATAACCTTAGTCTATTACAAAAAAACTATTCCTTAAAGAGTACGCAACTTCATATTGCACGTTTAAAGAAAGATTTAGGAATGGTTACCAATAATGATATTGATACGATTGCGGTCGAAGTTTCAGAATTGAATACTAAAATGAAAGATCTAAAAACAACAGTAAATGTATTGAAAATGCAATTAAACAGTATGTTAGGAAGGGAATATACGCAACCATTAAATTTAGTGCCTTTTGAAATTAAATTAGATGGCTTTGTTCTAAGTTATAATGATTTGTATAGTAAATTAAACGAAAACTATAAAAAGATTCAACAGCTAGAACGGGATATTAAAAATAAAAATGATGATTTATACGATGATAATATTAAAGATGACGTTTATAAAAGTGATTTAATTAAGCTTGAAATTAAGGAAAAAGAGCTTTCGTTGTTAGATGAAAAGATGATAATAGAAACAACTACCCATGACCTATTAAATAAATTGGCATCAAAACAGAAATCATACCAGTTAGCTGAAATATCCTACAACACAGCTAAACAAATTTATGATTGGGACAAAAAGAAGTATGAGCTGGGCATGATTTCTAAGCTTCAATTAGATGGCTCTGAATTAGCGTATATTGAAGCACAGAATAAATGGGAAATTGCGGGGTATAGTTACTTCTTAGTGAAGCATGAAATTGAGCTTGCAGAGCAAGGTATATTAATTAATAGTATATAAAAATATATTGTTAATTTATGGATTTTGATATAAATAACAAAGTAGCGAAATACAAAGTAGCCAATACTCTAAGTATTGGCTACTTTGTATAACTATATATTCCTAGAATAAAGTTTTTATGTAAGTATTGGTAGTAAATAATACGTTAGATTAGAAGGATTTCAAGTGAAAAATGCAGAATTTAAAGTATATCAGTCTAACTTTAATATTGAAAAAGTGGGTGCATTTGTTTGTCTAACAGAAAAAGTAATAAAAGAGCTAGCCGAGAATTAAGTATATTTAAACTTATAACATATTTCTTAACTATAATAATATGTGCAGGACTAATCTTTAACGGGTACTTTTTTGAATCTCAAAGCCTATTTGTTAGCATAATAATAACGGCTTTTTTCCTGATAAATCTCATAATATTTTATAGACAAAAAATCGTTATTTATTATGACAAGAAAACTATCCTTGTAGGTGTATTCTTTATACTGATAAATATAATAGGATTGTTTTCAGCATCTAATTTACGTGATGCATTGTGCAATGTTTTAATGATTAGTAACGCAATAATACTGTATCTTCTCGCTATCCATTCATTAAGGGAAAGAACCAATTTGGATATATTTCTTAAAGGATTATATTGGACAACGGTTTTTGTTGCTTCGCTGGGACTCCTATCATATATTTTTGGCATAAACATCTTAAATTCTTATATGAACAGTCGTATTTTCTCAACTCTGGAATATCCCAACACCGCAGCACTATTTTTTGTGTTCTCTATTTTTATTGGCTATTATTTTATGAAGAATAGTTTATTAAAGCTGCCAAAGATTTTTTTGTATTCAAATTCTATTCTTTTCTTTGCATTTATTGGTACTAAGTCCAGAGGAGTATTTCTACTTTTTCCATTATTGTTATTAGTTTGCGTATTGTTGCATAGTAAGGAAAACCGTTTTAAGGTTATAAGTGATTTCTCATTATTGATCTTGCCTAGTACCATCATTGCTCCAGTTGTCTTTAATGGCACCTTTGCAAACAGAGGCTTAAATAATATTTTTATATCTATTGCTGCTTTAGTAATTCTATTTATTTTTTATTACTTTTCTCCACGGTTGTTAGTAAGGAAATACTTTAAGTTTATTACAGTAGTAACTTTATTAGTGGTTGTCGGGGTAGGTTCGTATTTAGTTAGCCATCAAGAACTATCAACTAAGAATAACGTCTTTTCTCGGTTTACTAATATCAGTTTCGAAGATAGTAGTGTCCAGGCAAGGTTCCTCTTTATAGAGGACGCTTTAAAAATAGTAAAGGATAATCTTCTTTTTGGAACTGGGGGAGGGGGCTGGAATGCAGAATACCGAGCCTACCGCTCTTACCTTTATTTCACATCCGAGGTTCATAATCATTATCTTCAAGTCTTGGTAGAAAACGGCATTTTGGGTTTTGTTGCCTATTTAGGTTTATGGTTTTTATTAATTTCAAATTTATGGAGAAAACATGTAACTGAAAAAAGTGACAGTAATATTTTGCTTATTATTATTACACTTGGCCTAATGCTCCATTCCTTTATAGATTTTGATTTAACTTTTCCAGCTGTTTATTTTTTATTTTGGTTGTTAATTGCTGTATCTTTGAATAATCCGCAGTGTTTAAAAGGTTTAAAAAGAAAAGGTAGCTTTACAATAGGAATAGTCTCATTTGCATGTTTACTAATTATAAATACATCCTTGTTTATAGGTTGGAATTACGGCAATCATGGTACAAGATATATGGCTCAAAATAATTTTCCGGATGCTATCGAAAAACTCGAAAATAGCATTATATTCGACCCTATTAATTCCGCATATCTAACCAATTTGTCTCAATTATATTTTGAAAAAGGAATTTCCGATCATGCCCCAGAATATAAAGAAAAAGCGATTGATAAAATTAATAATGCAATAAAGTATTATCCAACAAATTTTGAATGGTATTTAATTAAAACTAGGTTCTTGGTTGAACTGGGGAAATATGAGGAAGCATATCAAACGGCACTAAAGGCAATCAATTTGGCACCTTTTGAGGAAGTAGTTTATTATGATACTGCAAGAATTTTTATTGATGTTAGTGGTAATGAAGGGATGACCTACGCAGAAAAAATTGTCAAGTTTGCCGCAGAGGAAGGGGAAAAAATTAGAGAAAACCCCTATGAAAAATTCTGGGGAGGCAATAAGCTTTATTCTAGTGGAAAAATAGCTTTTCTTGAGGGACAACTATTTTTTGAAAACAAACAATATTACCTAGCTCAAACAAAATTTGCACAAGCTCTAGGTTTCAAAGAATTTGCTGAAGGATCCAAACAGTATTTACAAAAATCTTATGCTTTAACTGGCAATTATGTTGCCAATGGTGGATTTGAAACAGGAGAATTGTCGGTTTGGACCTTAAATGGAAGTGGGGGAAATAATCGCAAATTAGTTAAAGTAAATGATAATCAGTGGTTAAATATTTCAAAAGAAAATATTGAAACTGATTCGTGGGGAGTCTATCAGTTACTATATGCTTTTGAGCCAGGGCAAAAATATGATGTCTCCTTTGATGCTTTTTCAAAATATGATAATGGGGAAATGCAATTAATAGTTCATCAACTTGGTGAAGATGGAGGAATTGACCAAAAAACTACAAAGGTTATGGTTAATAAAGAAATAAAAAAATATAATTGGATTTTTCAAACAGACAATTTAAATGATAAACACAGTTTACGTTTATATTTTTTAATACCTAATGATGCCAAAGCACAGGATGTATATATAAAAGATATTAAAATGTCAAAAATAGAAAATAGAAAGTAGGTGCTATATGGAAGAACAAGAAATATCATTGCGAGAATTGATAGAAGTGTTGCTTAAACGGAAAAAAATAATATTTATAGTTACAGCCATAGCTTTAATAGCTGGTGTAGTCGTGAGTTTTATGATAACTCCTATTTACAAAGTCTCGGGAAAGATGCAACTTGCTAATTATGAAGGGTCTGACCTTACAAATATCAACTATGCTGCTCAAGTTTTGAGTAGTCGAGATACATATAGAGCGGTCTTGCAGAGCCTAAACATAGATATGAGAGCAAGTGATTTAAAAAAAAAGTTAGAAGTTAATATAATTAAGGATACAAATATTATCGAATTATCTTTAGAGCATCCCAGTTCTGACGAAGCGGCACTAATTCTTAATACCTTAATGGAATTATATAAAGAGATGGGAAAAGGAGATTTACAGAGGTATCAAAATAAACTTCAAGCTGAGTTAAAAAATGTTGAAGGCGAAATCGTAATAGGTAATAAGATTATAGAAGAAGTTGCAAAAACGATAGAAGATTTAAAAAATAAAGGGCAACGAGTATATTTGGAACAGTCATTAGCTATCTCGGAAATGCATAAATACCTGTATGATAATCAAACTAGAGTATATGATTTAAATTTAAGATTAATTGAATTGGAAAACAAGTCGAATAGTATTAAGGGAAGTACAAAAATTGAATCAGCTGTACCGGCAAAAGATCCTATCAAACCTAACAAGAAAGTAAATATTGCTATTGCAGGAGTACTTGGTATAATGCTTGGAGTATTTATTGCCTTTTTTGGGGCGTATTGGGAGAGTGCAGCGGAACCTTCCGAAAGTTCTAAGGATACTGCTCTAAGTTAATTTCTAATTGTAAGACAAATTTAAGTAATTTTTTAAAAAACTAGATGATTAAATTTAAGGGGTATGCACATATGCTCCCCTTAAAAGAAAAACAAAAAGTTATTAACTATAAAAAAATATAAAGCAGAAAGTTGGACAGTAGAAAGGAACAGAATTCCTAACCAACTTGTCTATCATTCCAACTAAACCGAGAAAGGATGGCTAGGAACATGGGAGAAAAGATTTATCTCGCTTCGCCTCATATGAGTGATGAAGGTTATGAGATGCAATATATACAGGAAGCCTTTGATACCAACTGGATTTCGCCTCTTGGGAAGAATGTCAATGAATTTGAGAATGAAATTGCTGCTAAGGTTGGTAGTAAAGCTGCTGCGGCACTATCTTCAGGAACAGCTGCGATTCATTTAGCTCTTAAAGCTGCTGGTGTAGGAGAAGGGGACATAGTTTTTTGCCCAACGCTTACTTTTTCAGCTACAGCAAATCCAATTATTTATCAGAATGCAATTCCAGTATTCATAGATAGCGATTATGAAACTTGGAATATGAGTCTAAAGGCACTAGAAAGGGCGTTTGAGAAGTATCCAACTGTCAAGGCAGTTATAGTTGTTCATCTTTACGGTCTTTCAGCTGATATGGATAAGATTATGGGAATCTGTAAGAAGAATAATATTGTTTTAATCGAAGATGCTGCTGAAAGCTTGGGTTCTTACTATAAAGGAAAACATACTGGTACATTTGGAGATTATGGTGTTTTTTCATTTAACGGTAATAAAATAATTACTACTTCAGGTGGAGGAATGCTTATTTCTGACAATGAAGAGAAAATTGCTAAAGTTAGGTTCTGGGCAACTCAAGCTAGAGATTCCGCAAGGCACTATCAACATAGCGAATTAGGATATAATTATCGTATGAGCAATGTTGTTGCTGGGATTGGAAGAGGACAGTTGAAAGTTTTAGATCAAAGAGTTCAAAAGAAAAAGTATATCTTTGAGTTTTATAAAAGAGAATTAGTTGACATGGAAGGCGTTCAGTTTATGCCTGTTAATGAGTGGAATGAGCCGAATTACTGGTTGTCATGTATAATGCTAAGGGGCAAAGTTAAGCCGCTTGATATTATGGAAGCTCTTGAGAAAGAGAACGTTGAATCAAGACCGATCTGGAAGCCGATGCATATGCAACCATTCTTCGCAGAATATGACTTCATTGGTACAGGCGTGTCAGAAAAGTTATTTGAGAATGGTGTGTGCCTTCCATCTGATACGAAGATGACGGATGTTGAGTTGAAAAGAGTAACCAATATTATCAAAAGATTATGGAGTGTGTAATGAAAAAGACGAAGTTGAAAATTTATGAGAGTTATTTTAAAAAGTTAATGGATTTTATATTAGCACTGATGGCACTTGTGATATTGAGTCCATTGATGCTATTGATCGGTGTTCTTGTTAGAATAAAATTAGGGAGCCCAGTAATTTTTAAGCAGGAAAGGCCAGGTCTTAATGAAAATAAATTTACATTGTATAAGTTTAGAACTATGACAGATGAAAAAGGTGGAGATGGACAGCTTCTCACCGATGATATTAGATTGACTAAATTTGGTGTGTTTTTGAGAGCGACAAGCTTGGATGAATTACCAGAATTGGTTAACATTATTAAAGGTGATATGAGCATAATTGGCCCGAGACCCTTATTAAATAAATATGTGCCTTTATACAGCGATTATCAGAGAAGGCGGCATGAGGTAAGACCTGGATTATCTGGTTTGGCTCAAATAAGCGGAAGAAATGTAATTTCGTGGGATGAAAGATTTAAACTGGATGTTGAGTATGTGGATAATATAACCTTTTTAGGAGATTGGAAGATTATTTTACTCACATTGAAGAAGGTTTTTATCAGAGAAGGTATCAGCTCAAATACATCGATGACAATGGAGCCCTTCTTAGGTAACAAAAAAATGGAGGACTAAATAATATGAAGGATATTGTAATTATTGGCGCCGGAGGGTTTGGTAGAGAGGTAGCTTGGCTTATTGAAGAGATAAACGCTATCGAACAACAATGGGATCTATTGGGTTTTATAGACGATAATTTGGAAATACAAGGGGAAAAAATAAACGGATATAAAGTGATAGGCACAATCGAATGGTTAAAAAGTCAAAGTTTAAATGTAATTGTTGCAATAGGAGATCCGTTAGCAAAAAAGAATGCTTTAGATATATTAATAGACTCTAAGAATAGCTATCCTGTACTCATTCATCCAAGTGTTATTAAATCTGAGCTTGTTGAACTTGGTGAGGGCTGTATTGTTTGCGCGGGAAATATAATGACTGTAAATATCCAATTAGGAAGACATGTCATTGTCAATCTAGATTGTACAATAGGACATGATGCTATCCTGGGAGATTACACAACTATATTGCCGAGTGTCAACATTTCTGGATATGTCGAGATCGAAGAGTGTGTCAGTGTAGGCACTGGAACAGCGATTATTCAAGGAATTAAGATTGGGAAAAATGCAGTGATTGGAGCGGGTGCAGTAGTTGTAAAAAATCTGCCCGATAACTGTGTTGCTGTTGGATCCCCGGCACGTCCCATTAAGTATATAAACGAGTAGGTGAGTATTGTGTGTGGAATAGTAGGAAGTTTAGGTGTCTGTGATTTTTCTCTGATACGGAAAATGAATGATAAAATTAAGCACCGCGGGCCAGATGGAGAGGGTTATTATATCAATGAAGCTTCAGCGGTTGCTTTAGGGCATAGAAGATTAGCAATAATTGATTTATCCAAAAGAGGGATTCAGCCTATGAAATATAATGGGCTGAATATTGTTTACAATGGTGAAGTCTATAATTTCATGTCAATTAAAGCGCAATTATTGAAAGTAGGCTACACTTTCGATTCTGATACAGATACTGAAGTGATATTAAAGGCTTATGATTACTGGAGAGAGGACTGTCTACAGTATTTCAATGGTATGTTTGCGTTTGCCATTTGGGATGAAGAACGATCTTCTCTTTTTTGCGCCAGAGATCGATTGGGAATAAAACCGTTTTATTACCATTATAATCCACGTAGTGGTAAACTAATTTTCGCTTCTGAGATCAAAGCCATACTTGAGTATAACAAGGCTAAATGGGAACCAAATGATAAGATTGTTTTTGATTATTTATATTATGGCTTTATAGATCATACAGAACATACCTTTTTCAAGGGGATTCAAAGACTCATGTCAGGGCATTATTTTATTTTTGATGAAGAACATAAAGTGAATATCCAGAAGTACTGGGATGTCGAAGATCAGATCCAAGATGAGCATTTAAAAGAGGATTACATTACAAAGTTTAAGGAAATAATCGATGATTCGGTGAGATTAAACTTGATCAGTGACGTCAAGGTGGGTACATCGTTAAGTGGTGGTTTAGATTCGACTACGATTGCAGCCCTAGTACAGAAATACCTTGAAATGGATGCACTTCAGGAGACGATATCCTATACGAGTCAATATAAAGAATTCGACGAAAGTCATTATATTAAGGATTTTATTACAAATAAACGTATCAAAAATTCCATGATTACGAAAACATCGGAGGATTTTTGGAATGACTTGCGCAGGTTAGTTTATTATCAAGAGGAGCCGTTTATCAGTACAGGTATGTATGCAGGATATTCGGTAATGGAAAATGCAAACAAGCTTGGTACAAAAGTCATGCTGAATGGACAAGGAGCTGACGAAATTCTAGGAGGATACCGAAAATATCGTGTTTATTATATCCGGGAAATGGTGAGAAAAAAAAGGTATATTAAAGCTCTAAAAGGTATGTTTTTTACTCTTTTCCAGCTTGGGGCTTCATATAACTTTAAAGATGATTTTAAGAAATTCAGAAATATCTTCAGTCATAAGAAACAAAGTACTCTTGAAGCCTACATCAAGGACGAATTTATCAAAACGCATTATAATTCTGGAATACATTCAAAATCTTTTACAGAAGCACTGGTAAATGATATAAAATATATATCATTACCATCCTTGCTAAGATATGAGGACAAGAATTCAATGGCTTGGTCGATAGAGGCAAGGGTTCCTTTCCTAGATCATAATCTTGTTGAGTTTTGTATGAACATACCAATCGAGTACAAGATGAATGGCGGATGGTCAAAGTGGATTTTGAGAAAATCCATGGAAAATGTCTTGCCTAAGAGTATTATCAGACGAAAAGATAAAATGGGCTTTGCAACAGAGCAAAATATTTGGTTATATAAGAATCGAGAGTTCATTAAGCGACTTTTTTTAGATGAAGATATGAAATCAAGTCGATACATTTCAAAGGGGAAGTTACTCATGGATTTTGAAAATATTATTGAGCCTAGAAATCAAATAAATATTTGGAGAATCATCAATTTAGAGCTTTGGATGAGAGAGTTCTTTAGGAGTGCATGATGAAAAACATTTTGAGTTTGATAAGAGAATATGGGATTAAGTGGATATTTCATAGGCTAGTTTATTCATTAAAACTGAAATCCAATTATTTCAAGTGGGTTTTGCCCATAGATAAAAATGAAATGATAGCTTTAGATGATGCGTTATTGGAGCTGTCACAGGATAAAAATAAACTGTCTAAGCTGTATGCGGAAAGATATTTTCCCCTTGATAAAGCCTCAATAAAGGCTTACTATGATGCTTTGAAGGATTCAGAAAAGGAAAACATCACTAGGATTGCAGACGATATCGCAGAAGGACAGTTCCGATGTTTTGAAAACGTCATTTTGGATTATGGACAACCGATGAATTGGTTTATTAACCCAATAAATAGTTTGGAATATGATAAACAGAATCACTGGAGTAAAATCAGGGATTTTTCCAATATAGGGGATATAAAAATTGGTTGGGAACCTTCGAGATTCTTATTTACCTATGATCTATTACGTGCATATCTAATCTCCGGAGAAAAAAAGTATGCGGAGACATTTTGGCATTATTTTGATAACTGGTATGATGCAAATCCAATAGAACAGGGCATTAATTGGAAATGTAGTCAAGAAATTTCCATAAGAATTTTGTCCATTACAACTGGCATTGTGTTTTTCTTAGATTTGGAATCAACTACTCAAGAACGTTTAGAAAAATATTTTAAGCTATTGAAGTCATCACTAAACCATGTGTTCATCAATCGTAATTACGCTATTAGATCGATAAAAAATGACCATACCTTTGTTGAAAGCTTTGCGCTTTATGTATTTGGAAAGCTTTTGTCTCATGTGGGCAGGGAGTTTGAAATATATCAACAGCATGGAAAGTTTCAATTTGAAAAGGAAATCAGAGACCAATTCTATCGAGACGGCGGTTACAAACAGAATTCATACAATTACCAAAGAATCGTTATTCAGCTAATCAGCATCTATTATATGTTTAACGAGATAAGCGAAGAGATTTTCGAAAAACTAGAGCAGGTTTTGGTTTTCTTAAACAACAGTTTGATGAATTCACATTTTGAGGTTGTCAATTTTGGACCTTCTGACAGTGGTATGATTTTTCCACTGATCAGAGACTATCAAAATTATTCAAACTGTGTAAACCTATTGAGCTATGTATTGAAAGGAAGATTGTTATATAAAGACTTTGAAACCTTAGAGGAAATTTCCTGGTTCAAAGACTATAACGAAATCGAGCTACAAAAAAATCACGTTTCTAAAAATAACTTCTATGAGAGTGGTATCCACTATTTGAAGAACGAAAGCTTTAAGGCTTTTTTTAGGGCAGGTCAACAGCATCATAGACCACATCATAATGATATGTTTCACGTTGATTTATGGTACAAGGGGTTAAACGTATTATGCGACATGGGAACGTATTCGTATAATTCCTCGTATCAAAACTCAAAATATTACTCATCTTCTTTAGCCCACAATACTTTAACAGTTGAACCTACAGAAAGCTTTAAAGCTATTGGTAATTTTTTGGTCATTAATTGGATTCACGGGGAAGTGATTTCAGGAGTACCTGATCAGCTTGTAGCAGTGAGAAAGGTTGGAGGAGAAGTTTTTCATCAGAGAAGTCTAAGACTTGATTCAAGAGCATTTATGATACATGATCAAGTGGCCAGCAAAATCGCCAAAAACTATTTGATCAGTTATAATATTCTCGCTAAAGATATTTATAAGGCTAATCCAGATGAGGATGTTTATCGAATCATATTAAGCGATGGAAGTGAGCTGGATCTAACTGTAGAGAGTTCCAACAGAGATGAGTATAAGGTGTCCTTGAGGAAGGAGCTTGATGATCATGATTCTATCGGTTGGTTTTCTAAATCATATCTTCAAAGAGAAAGGTCGTTTGCCTTAACGGTAGAATTCTTGGATCGGTTGAGTGTAGATGTTTTAATGAATATTAGAATCGTAAATAAGGATAAGGATGTGGCGTAATGAGAATTGACATTCTACACCAATTTTTTTTAAAAGATAATCAGGCTGGCGGTTCTAGATTTAATCAATTTACCAAATACTGGTCTGAAAATCATACCATTAATGTATTTGCTGGAATGGTAGACTACGCAACTGGGAAAAAGTTTGAAGAGTATAAGGGTAAATTATTTGTGAGTGAAATGAACAATGATGGTGTGTTGGTTAATAGAGTACACGTCTCCAGTTCTTACAATAAGAGTTTTATTGGTCGACTTTGGGCATATTTTTCTTTTACAGTTTTTTCGACCATAAAAATGTTATTTACGAAGTCAGGGGACGTTATAGTAGTGACATCTCCTCCTTTAACTGTTGCTTTGACAGCTCTGGTCTTGAAGAGTATAAAAAGGAAGCCCCTGGTTTTTGAAATTCGAGATTTATGGCCAGAGTCAGCAATTGATACAGGGGTTTTGAACAATAAATTCTTAATATCATTTTCTTATTGGCTCGAAAGGGAAATTTATAAAAAGGCGGATCTCATAAATGTTCTAACCCCCGCCTTTAAGGAGGTTTTGATAACCAAAAAGGGCGTTCCAGAGCATAAGATAATTTATATCCCGAATGGAGCAGACAACGATATCATGCTTCCAGGGCCGAAAATGAATAGAATACGCGCAAAATATCACTTAGATAACAAGTTCGTTATTTTATACACGGGTGCCCATGGTGTTGCAAACAAGTTAGAACAACTAGTCTATGCAGCCAACGAATTAAAATCTAATGAAGAAATTATATTTATGTTTGTTGGTAATGGGATGGAGAAGGAAAAGTTAATTTTTTTGACTAAAAGCATGGCGCTAGAGAATATCATCTTTGTGGATTCAGTTTCAAAACTCGAAATAGTTGACTACATAAATGCATCTGATTTATGTACTGCTGTTTTGCAAAAAAATGATACATTCAAGACCGTATACCCCAACAAAGTTTTCGATTATATGAGCTGCAAAAAGCCAATTTTAGTTGCGATTGATGGGATTGCGAGGAAGTTAGTAGTTGAAGACTCAAGATCGGGTATATTTGTTGAACCAGAGAACATTCAGGCAATATCTCAGACAATATTAGAATTGAAAAATAATCCGCAGAAACTGGCTATGATGGGTGAGAACGGTTGTGAGTATGTAGTGGAAAACTTTTCTCGTGAAAACTTAAGCCGCAATTATATTGAGCATTTGGAACAATTACTATTTATGCAATAGATTGGGGAGCTAATTTATGATAAATCTAATAGGCTTAGGATATATAGGATTGCCAACAGCTTTAATGTTTGCAAAGGCAGGAAATAAGGTAATAGGAACCGACTACAATACAAAAATTGTTGAAACATTATCAAATGGCGAATGCACCTTTGAGGAAATAGGATTGCCGGAGGTTTTCAAACAAGCATTAGAAAATTCGATTGAGTTTAGAACTGAATATGTAAAAACAAAAACATATGTAATAGCAGTCCCAACCCCTTATATCAGTAATTCAAAAAAAATTGACCCTAAGTTTGTATTAACAGCTTTTAACAGTGTACTTGATGTATGCGAAAAGGGCTCGATCATTATTATTGAATCAACGGTGTCTCCAGGCTTTATTGATAAGTATATCCGACCAGAAGCGGTAAATAGAAATCTGGTTATCGGAAAGGATATTCATTTGGTCCATGCACCTGAAAGAATCATACCAGGAAATATAATCTTTGAGTTGGAGAATAATTCAAGGACTATTGGTGTAGACTCACGGGAAGTTGGTGGAATAGTTAAAAAACTTTATAGCTCGTTTTGTAAAGCAGAGATTGTCATTACAGATATTAAAAGTGCTGAGATGTCGAAGGTCGTAGAAAATACGTATAGAGATATAAATATTGCTTTCGCCAATGAGCTTGCAAAAATTTGTCGAGAGGACAATATGGATGTATATGAAATCATAAGAATTGCAAACATGCATCCAAGAGTCAACATTTTAAAACCAGGCCCAGGTGTAGGTGGGCATTGTATTTCAGTTGACCCTTGGTTTTTAGTTGGAGATTATCCAGACTTGACTAACCTGATACTGTCTGCAAGAAAGGTAAATGATTCTATGCCATCATTTGTACTAGGCAGGATAAAGGAAATTATGAAATTAAATCAGATGGGTGATCCATCTAGAGTGGGATTATATGGATTGACCTATAAGGAAAATGTAGAGGATACAAGAGAAAGTCCAACCTTGCAATTATTGAGTATTATGAATAACCATCTTGCAAGTGGGTTGAAAGTATATGATCCTTTTGTAAAAGAGGTACTTGTAGACACCCAAGTATTGGATTTTGATGGATTCTTAAATGAGATTGATATTTTGGTGATACTCGTTGGACACAAGCACATTTTAGATAATATTGAAAAGATCAAAACCAAAATCGTATTAGATACTCGCAATATTGTTAATGTGGAGAAGTTGTACAAATTATAAAATGACGTTGAGGAGTGCAAGTGGTGAGAGTATTAGTATATACAAGACGGAGGGTAAGGGCCTTTTACCATAGACTGGCTGAAGAAACGTTTAAGGTTTCACAAATCATTTATTTTTCAGATGATAAGTACTGTGAAGAAAATTATATAATGGCAGGGTTTTCAAAAAAGGTCTCAAAAGAAATTGAAAAGCATTATCTGACTGATGAGGATTATATAAATATAAAGGTAAGGTGTAGGTTTTTAAGATCAAAGTCAGAAGAGGCTTCTCGCAGAATGATCAATACAATGTGGCAAACACTAGATGAATTAATAGATCGGACACAAGCTGATATTGGATTCGGTTTAGTGATTGATAGTTACGTTCTGGATATTTATCAAAGAGTTCTAAAATCCAAGGGAAAGAATTATTATTCCGTGGTTCCAACAGCAATTAATAACTGTTCCAGAATAACCAATAGAGGAGAAATGATCAGAATTAGAGAGATTACTGATCAAGAGGTTGACGCTACGCTCAAAATGATAACTCAAAAGTCATATAAAC
>JUEF01000073.1 GCA_000802045.1 Peptococcaceae bacterium BICA1-8 | reverse complement strand
AAGATCCTTCGGTCGTTCCTTCCTCAGGATGACACAGTAACAATCAAGTAGCTTTCATAATAATTGAAACGAATGGACTTTTTCAGTGCCTTCCATGGAAACTCGCCCTAGTAATTTTCTGTAGAACTGTAGAACTGGAGCACAGACATGCTGTATACCCCTTGAGCTACACACTGACATGCAGTAAGCTACAAAGCTTTATAAAGTTTTTTCTCCGTACAAATATAATCCATTTCCATATCATACTGATCGGCGGGCAGAGTTATGGGACTAAGTTGTATTTCATAGGCTAGGGCTACTTTGGGTGTTCCCGGTGTTAGCTTTGGTAGGAATCGATCATAATAACCTGCTCCAAAGCCTATGCGGTGACCAGAGAGGTCAAAAGCTACTCCGGGGACTAGTACTAGTTGGATGATTTCTGGGCTTACAGGTCTAAGCCTGCCCTCTTTAGGTTCTAAAATTCCCATAGTACGGGGTTCGAGGTCGTCAAAGGAAATTAAGTGGCTAGGAATTATTTCGAAGGTTTTTGGTTGGCAAACAGGTATTATAACCTGTTTGTTTTCTTGCCAGGCCCTTTCAATAATAGCTTTGGTATGTACCTCGTTGCCAAAGGATAGATAACACATTATGTGTTTTGCTTCCTGCCAGAGAGGGTAAGTGGTTAGCGTGCTTAAAATAACTTCACTTTTTTTTAATACATCCTCGGTATTTAATTTGTCCCGTAGTTCTTTGAAATTCTTTCTCATCTGTTTTTTTAACACTAGTTGCACCTCTTTTTTGAAAAGTAGTTTAAAAAATTTATGGGCTATGGACCATAGACTATCGTCAATGGACTATCTACAATAGAATAAAAACCGTTTGCAAGTTTATATTTTTTCCTAAATATGTATAAAAGCTGTTTTTTAGGGCAATATTCTTTATGTGGTGGAGTATAAAAATCCAGCTGAAATAAGTTTTCTTTATAATATTTTACAGTAATTAAATTAAAAAGGAAATTTATTTTAAAAAACCCTTGATAAAGGGCTCATAGTTTACTATTATATTAATTAGGTATTAGCACTCACCTAAAGAGAGTGCTAACAAAAATAAAACTTTAAATCAAAAGGAGGGTTTGCCCGTGAATGTTAAGCCATTAGGCGACAGAGTAGTTTTGAAGGCACTTGCTCAAGAGGAAAAAACAAAAAGCGGTATTGTATTACCTGATACTGCTAAGGAAAAACCTCAACAAGGTGAAGTTCTAGCAGTAGGAACCGGAAAAGTTCTAGAAAATGGTCAAAAGGCTCCTATGGAGGTAAAAGTAGGGGATAAGGTTATATTCTCAAAGTATGCCGGTACTGAGATTAAGGTTGACGGAGAAGACGTACTTATCCTAGGCGAAAGAGATATCCTAGCAATTTTAGATTAATAAAAAAGGAGGGAATACATAAATGGCAAAAGATATTATTTTTGGTGAAGACGCAAGACGTGCCTTAGAAGCTGGTGTAAATGCTGTAGCTGAGGCTGTAAAAGTTACTTTAGGTCCAAAAGGCCGTAATGTTGTTTTAGAAAAGAAATTTGGTTCCCCAACTATTACAAATGATGGGGTTTCCATTGCAAGAGAAATCGAATTAGAAGATCCTTTTGAAAATATGGGTGCTCAGCTTTTAAAAGAAGTTGCTACTAAAACAAATGATGTTGCTGGTGACGGTACAACTACAGCTACAGTTTTAGCCCAAGCAATGATTAGAGAAGGCCTTAAAAACGTAGCAGCTGGTGCTAATCCCATGATTATTAAACTTGGTATTAATAAAGCTGTTGAGGTTGCTGTAGCAGAAATTCATAAAATTGCTAAGACAGTTGAAAGTAAAGAAGCTATTGCACAAGTTGCTTCCATCTCTGCTGCTGATAAAGAAATTGGTAAATTAATCTCAGAAGCTATGGAAATAGTAGGTAATGATGGAGTTATCACTGTCGAAGAATCTCAAACCTTTGGTACTTCTTTAGATGTGGTTGAAGGTATGCAATTTGACCGGGGCTATATCTCCCATTATATGGTTACTGATACTGATAAAATGGAAGCTGTTTTAGATGATCCACTAATTTTAATTACTGATAAAAAAATCACAGCAATTCAAGATATCTTACCAGTATTAGAAAAAGTAGTTCAATCCGGTAAAGCTTTATTAATTATCGCTGAAGACGTTGAAGGTGAAGCATTACCTACTATTATTGTTAACAAGTTAAGAGGAACCTTCACATGTGTAGCTGTTAAAGCTCCAGGCTTCGGTGACCGCCGGAAAGCTATGTTACAAGACATTGCTGTTTTAACTGGTGCAGAAGTAGTAAGTGAAGAATTAGGTTTAAAACTAGAAAATACTACTTTAGAAATGCTGGGTACTGCCCGTCAGATTAAAGTAAGTAAAGAAGAAACTACTATCGTTGAAGGAAAAGGTAATAAAGCTGACATAGATGCTAGAGTTAATCAAATCCGTGTTCAACTTGAAGATACTACTTCTGAATTTGATAGAGAAAAATTACAAGAGCGTTTAGCTAAATTATCCGGTGGTGTAGCGGTAATCCAAGTTGGTGCAGCTACTGAAACTGAATTAAAAGAGAAAAAACACCGCATTGAAGATGCCCTTGCTGCTACTAGAGCTGCTGTAGAAGAAGGTATTGTAGCTGGTGGTGGTACAGCTTTAATTGATGTTCTAGCTGCTTTAGAAGGCATCAAAATGGATGAGTTGGATGCGCAAACAGGTGTTAATATTATCAAGCGGGCCTTAGAAGAGCCAGTACGTCAAATTGCCAATAATGCTGGTGCAGAAGGTTCTGTTGTTGTAGAAAAGGTGAAAGAAGCCGGTGTTGGGATTGGGTTTAATGCTTTAACTAATGGTTATGAAGATATGATTGCTGCTGGTATTGTTGACCCGGTTAAAGTTACTCGGTCTGCTTTACAAAATGCAGCTAGTATCGCAGCCATGATCCTAACAACTGAAACTCTAATCGCTGATATTCCAGATGAAAACAAAGGCGGCGGAATGCCGGGTGGAATGGGCGGCATGGGCGGAATGGGCGGCATGATGTAATAAAAATAATCCCTGACAGTAAAACTGTCGGGGATTATTTTATAGTCTGACTTATAGGTCAGTCTTTTTGTCAGTGGGCGAGAATAATGATTAGGTTAAGGTTTCGCTTCGCTAGGTTGAGGCTGAGAAAAAAAGAACTTAACCATAACCATAAATAACTGGTCACCGGTCACAGGGCACGATACCCAATAGATTGACCTCATAGCCAGTCACTAGTCACTAATAAGTATAGACAGGAATGCAATTAATTGTTATAGTATAGTTTAAAAATAACTATACAATGGAAGGTGAATAAATTGGGTAATGCACCATTTGCAGATAGACTTAAAAATATGTCAGGTAATGTTATTAGGGAAATATTAAAATTAATTTCTCAGCCTGATATGATTTCTTTTGGCGGGGGTATGCCTTCCGCTGATGCTTTTCCGATGGAAGATGTGAAAAAGATAATGGCGGATCTAGTTAATACTGCGGATACTAATCTTTTGCAGTACAGCTCCACTGAAGGATATGCTCCACTAAGGGAATACATAGCTGGCTGGCTTGAAGAAAAGGGAGTTAAAGCTCTTCCTGAGGAAGTCTTGATTCTTTCTGGCTCTCAGCAAGGGATAGATTTAATGGCGAAAGCCTTTATAAATGTGGGGGATAGAGTTATTGTTGAAAACCCTACATATTTGGCAGCCTTACAAATATTTAAGACTTATGAAGCACAGTTTACCATTGCTGATGTTGATGCAGAAGGTATAAATATCGAATCTTTACGGAAGGCCTTAGAGACAAATCAGGAAAGGAACAAGCTATTATATCTTGTGCCTACCTTCCAAAATCCTACAGGTCTGACGATGTCTGCACGAAGACGGCAGGAAGTGATGGAGCTGGTGACTAACTATGAGATTACGGTCATCGAAGATGATCCATACGGCAGCTTAAACTATTCCGGTGAAAAAATACCTGCCTTAAAGTCCTTTGATAAAAATGGCCAGTCTGTTTACTTGGGGTCTTTTTCCAAGATTATTTCCCCAGGTCTGAGGGTGGGCTACGCTGCTGGCCCTAAAGAGATTATTAATAAAATGGTAATAGGTAAGCAGGCAACCGATGTTCATACCTCTAATCTTTCACAAATGATAGTCTATGAATTTTGCAAACGGGGTCTGTTAGCTCCCCATATAGAGAGGATAAATTCAGGTTATAAAGAAAAAAGAGATTTAATGCTCAAATGTATGAAAGGATACTTTCCAGCTGAAGTCAAGTGGACTACTCCAGCGGGCGGATTATTTATTTGGGCTGAACTGCCTCAGGGTGTTTCCTCTGTTAAATTACTGGAGGAAGCTATCAAGGAAAAGGTTGCCTTTATCCCTGGCAATAGCTTTTTTGCCACCGGTGGAGGAGAAAATTCTATGCGATTAAACTTTTCCAATGCCTCCCCTGAAGGTATAGAAAAGGGCATGAAAAAGCTAGGCGGAGTAATCTCAAAGTTCTTAGGCCAGTAGGGGCGCCCATTGGGCGTCAGGTTAGGGTGTAAGTGCGTTAGTATAGGGAATCAGTGCCTAGTGATCAGGGACCAGTTAATTAAGGTTAAGGCTAGTTCAAGTAAAATTTGTTAGCAATTTCTCAACCTTAACCTAGGCATTATTCGCGCTCACTCGCCCACTGACATATTAAATTGTCCTCAAAGTATAGACTTAAAAATTCTGTCCTAAAAGGACAGAATTTTTTTCAAATTAGGACAGGTAGATTGTAATAAATCTCTCCTTAGCTAAGTAAAAATTAGTAGAAATAAAGGGGGGGGATTTTATGAAAAAAGGGGAAAAGACTACCTTTTGGCTTTTTAAAAAACCTCGGTTTAAACTACCGAAATTTAGCTTTCCGAACTTTAGACTGCCTAGATTAAACTTAAATTGGAAATGGATCTTGATAATATTACTCATCCTTGTACTAAGCGGTGGTGGATATGGTGTTTACCGCAGCCTGAACGCTGTTCCTCCAGAAGAAGCAGTTAGTATAGCTATTAGTAATACTTTAAATGCTGATAGTTACCACTATGAAGCTGTATCAAAGAGAATAGTTGATGAAAAGGAAGAACTGCTTAGTGAAGTTGTAGGTGAAAAGAGTAATGGTAATGTCCACTTTACTGGTAAGCTACACGTAGTTAATTCTGATTTTGAGATTTATCAAGTAGCGGATAAACTGTACCGCAAAGATGTATTTTCAAAAGATTGGTTAGTTGTAGAAGATACTAATGTCGAGGCTACGGAAAAACTGATTCAGGAGATTAATCCCTTGGGAGCATTTACATTTTCTGAACCAGTACTTGCCGAATATATAGGCAAGGAAGAAGTAAATGATAAGAAATGTAGAAAATATGAAGTAATGGCGGAAACCGAAAATAAGTATTTGTTAGTGCTATGGAAAGACTTTACCTATACCGTTTGGATTGATAAATCCGGTTTATTAACCAAAGCCGAAATTAACGCCGTTAATAAACAGCATGAAAATCATCGATTAAGTATGAGTGTTGAGTTCTCAGACTATAATAAGGAAATAGTTATCAATCCACCAATGTGAGTTGCGTTCACTCGTCAAACGTCTTTTCGTCAACTCGCTTAAAGACTAAAAACTAAAACTGTTGCATTTAACGCTTATACAATTAATAGGGTAGGCAAAATCGACCTACTCTATTATTTTTTTGACGAGTAGACGAGTAAGCGAATAGGCGACCAGACGAATACATTGACATTATATAGTGCCATTGGTATAATTTTTGCATTGATTCGGGACGCTAAATTGAAATATAGCATCTTGTAGCTTGAATTTGAGGAGGAGCAGATGGAAACAAATATAAGCAAGATTCTAATTACTGAAGAAGATATTAAGGATAAGGTAAAAGAGTTAGGTGCAATGATTACCCGCGATTATCAAGGGAAAGATTTATTGGTTATTTGTATATTAAAAGGAGCCATGGTCTTTATGTCTGATTTAGTTCGAGAGATAAAGGTTCCCCTTGATATTGATACAATGGTGGTCACTAGTTATGGGTCTTCCACTAAATCTTCCGGTGTAGTAAGAATATTAAAGGACTTAGATGAAAGTGTAGAAAATAGAGATCTTTTAATAGTTGAGGATATAGTAGATACAGGATTGACACTAAAGTATTTAATGGACAATATATTTTCTAGAGGACCAAAAAGCGTTAAAATCTGCTCTTTTTTGGACAAGCCTGAGCGTAGAAAGGTAGATATTGCTCCTGATTATAAGGGGTATTCTATCCCTGATGAGTTTGTTGTAGGCTATGGCTTAGATTATGCTGAGAAATATAGAAATCTACCCTATGTTGGAGTTTTAGACCCGAAAGCATACTCGTAAAAAGACAGTGGAAAAGTGGGCGAGAGAATATCTAATAAGCTAGTTTTTAGGTCAGCATGACGTCTACCGAGTAAAATTTCAGGTCGGCATTACGGCTAATAGGTTTATTTTTTGGGACGGCATGACGTCTTACACGTACTATTTAAGGTCGGCATTATGACTTTTGATAGTTCCTTTTCGGGCATCATAATATTTAATTCCTGCCGACGTGCTGTAAAGCCCTTGAGCTGTAATGCCGTCATTCAGCATAGCCCATAAGCCGTCATGCTGACAACATGAATTATCCTAGTTGACGTCATGCCGTCTTTAAATAACAAAAGGAGGGACAAAAATGGATTGGAGAAAGCATGATACTGTGCTGGTATTAGATTTTGGAGGCCAGTACAATCAGTTGATCACAAGACGTATTAGAGAGCTGAAGGTATATTCGGAGATGCTCCCTTATAATACACCCCTAGAGAAGATAAAAGAAATGAAACCTAAAGGCATTGTTTTCACCGGTGGTCCAGCTAGTGTTTATGGTGAGGGTGCACCCCACTGTGATCCGGAATTGCTTAATTTGGGAATACCTATTTTGGGAATTTGCTATGGTATGCAGCTTATTACATATTTCTTAGGTGGAAAAGTAGAAAAGACAAATTTCAGAGAATATGGTAAAGCTAATATGGAAGCAGATATCAGTGATAAGTTACTTACAGGATTAACTAAAGACCAGTTATGCTGGATGAGTCATGGTGACTGTATTTCTGAAGTGCCACCTGGCTTTAAAAGCATCGGCAAAACTGAGCATACTCCATTTGCTGCTTTTTCTAATCCTGAAAGGGAGTTATATGGTGTTCAATTTCACCCTGAGGTTAAGCACACAGCCAATGGGCAGAAAATGCTGGAAAACTTCCTCTTTGCTATTTGCGGCTGTAATACAGATTGGACTATGGGTTCATTTATCGAGGATGAGGTAGAGATTATCCGTAAGAAGGTTGGTAATAAAAAGGTAATATGCGGTTTAAGCGGAGGAATCGATTCTTCAGTAGCAGCTATTTTAGTCCATAAAGCTATCGGAGATAATCTAACCTGTATTTTTGTTGATCACGGCTTTATGCGTAAAAATGAACCTCAACAGGTAAAGGAAATTTTTGGAGACCGTTTTGGGATCCGGTTAGATTTTGTTGATGCAAAAGAAAGGTTTCTAAAAAAACTGGCTGGTATAAGTGATCCCGAGGAAAAGAGAAAGATAATTGGTGCGGAATTTATTAGAGTATTTGAAGAAGAGGCTAAAAAATTTGATGATAGTGAATACCTTGTTCAGGGTACTCTTTATTCTGATGTAATAGAAAGTGGAACTGCTACAGCGGCAACTATTAAGAGCCACCATAATGTAGGCGGTCTGCCCAAGGATATGAAATTCCAGCTCATTGAGCCTTTAAGGACTTTATTTAAAGACGAAGTTCGAAATGTTGCCAGAGAATTAGAGCTTCCGGCAGTAATAGTTACCCGTCAACCCTTCCCCGGACCTGGTCTAGCTATCAGGATTATTGGAGATATAACTTTGGAAAAGCTGGATATCTTACGGGAAGCTGATGCAATAATACTAGAAGAAATAAGGAAAGCTGGCTTATACGAAAAAATCTGGCAGTCCTTTGCAGTCCTTCCTAGTATCAAATCCGTAGGTGTCATGGGTGATGAGAGAACCTATGCCTATCCTATTGTACTCAGAGCAGTTAATAGTGAGGATGCTATGACGGCAGATTGGGCTCGCCTACCCTATGATTTACTAGAGAAAATATCTAATAGAATTGTTAACGAGGTACAGCATGTCAACCGGGTTGTTTTTGATATAACCTCCAAGCCTCCCGGAACAATTGAATGGGAATAGGCTTAAGCCCTTGTAATACTGATTTGACAGGCTTTATACGATTTTTGATGTAAAGATAGGTGGTTTAGAATTTTGCCAGATTTCAAGGCAATTTAAGCCACCTATTTTTGTTTTATCAAAATAAATTTAGGAGTTGATAAAAAGGTATTATGTATTCTTTCATAAATAAAGAAGGATTTTTTACTTTGTTATGTAATAATTAATATTACTATTCCGCTATCAGGGAACGAAGTCCCACAATACGGGAATTGATAATACTTTACAAGATAGGAGACTATGCATAATGCGTGTAATTCAATATTTGGAGAATAATTCAACGAAATTTGCGGCTGTAACAGATAATGGGGAAATTTTTATTTTACCATTTAAAGACTTTTTTCAATTAATTGAGGCCGCACAAACTCAAGGCAAAACTCCTTTTGAGGTGATCGTCCAGCATATAGACCAGGCCATACCTCTTAACACACCATTAGAAGAGTTGGAATTAACTGTACCTATTATCTCACCAGAAGTTTGGGCGGCAGGAGTTACATATGAAAGAAGCAGGGTTGCTAGAAATTATGAATCAAAAAAAGATAAATTAGATGTTGAAACCTACTATGATAAAGTTTACAATGCAGAACGCCCAGAAATATTTTTTAAATCCACCCCTGCTAGAACGGCAGGCCCTAATAAAGATTTATATTTGCGTAGCGATTCACAATGGATAATACCGGAGCCGGAATTAGGTCTTGTCATTAATAAAAATGGGAAAATTCTAGGATATACTATAGGGAATGATATGAGTTGTCGTGATATAGAAGGTGAGAATCCACTGTATTTACCACAGGCTAAGATTTGGAAATATTCTTGTTCCATAGGCCCAGCTATACGCTTAGCAGAAACTGTAGAGGATCCATATAACTTTAGAATTATTTGTAGAATATTTCGTGATAATACTAAAGTTTTTGAAGATTCTACAATGACAAGCCAACTTAAGCGAAGGTACGAGGAACTTATTAACTTCCTAGTAAAAGACAATCATATCCTAGACGGAACTATACTGTTAACTGGAACATGTATTGTACCTCCTGATGAATTTACCTTAAAGGATGGAGATTTAGTGGAAATTGAAATAAGCGATATAGGAACTTTAAGAAATTCAATTAGGAAACCTACCTGATAAATCAAAACTCCCAAATTGAACTAAACCAGCAAAAACGGACATTGCAAAAACACCCCCTAGTCGACAGCTATGCCAAACGCAAAACGGTTATATCGAGAATATATCAGAACTCATGAATCCACCCTTCGATAAATCCCAGAGTTTTATCAATTTCGTTGATGGTTCAAAGCAAAAGCAGATGGTAGAGGACGTTTCTAAGATAAAAGAAAATACGGTTAAAATAGTGAGCTAATAGTACTTTCACAGGGAAAGATAATCAAAGGGCTACCACTAAGGTAGCCCTTTTTTCGTATTCAAAATATTACATATTAGGCTAATTTAGAGCAAATCAGGTTGCCTAATTTTTCAGCACCAATAATGATTTTTTCCGGATTAACACCACCGAAACTTATTCTCATGCAGTTATTACCCATGCCACCGCCTTCGATAAAGAAGCTTTCACCTGCTATATAAGATACTTTAACTTCTGGATTGGTAGTGGATTCAACCAACAATTCAGTGGTATTAATGCCGCCCGGCAGCTCCGCCCATGTGAACAAACCCCCATCTGGGAAGGTTCTTTTGGTCCCCTCTGGGAAGAACTTGTCGATACATTCAATCATGACGTCTCTTCTTTCGCGATACAAGTCACAAATTTTCTTATGATGAGCTGGATAGTACCCACGTTTAAAGAACTCAGCACATACTACTTGAGATAATGTAGATGTATGGGAATTGGTTGCTGTCTTAGAATCAAATAATTTTGCTGTCAATTCATCATTGGCAAGAATGTAGCCAAGCCGACTACCCGGTGAGAAGATCTTGGAGAAACTGTTCGCCAAAATAGTATGTCCGGTTTCATCAAAGGCTTTAATAGGCGGCAAATCGCTTCCACTATATCGAATATCACGATACGGATCGTCTTCCAAAATAATTACATCGTATTTACTGCCCAACTCAGCAATTTTTTCTCTTCTATCTAGGGACAGAGTTCTACCTGTGGGATTTTGGAAAGTGGGAACAAGATAAACAATTTTCGGTTTGTATTTTATGATTTTTGCTTCTAAATCTTCTGTAATTATACCATTGTCATCCATGTCCACACTAATACATTTTGCCTGAAACATTTCAAATATTTCTACGGCATGAACAAAAGTAGGTGATTCAACTAAAATCACATCATCGGGTTCTATGTATAACTGACACACCAAGTTTATAGGTTCCAGGCCGCCGTTGGTAATCAAAACGTTATCAATGCTTCCTTTAACCCCCTTAGGTGCTAACAAATCATTAATAATAACTTCACGAAGATCCGGTAAGCCCATAACACCGCCATATTGAAGAGCTTCCACACCTCTTTCATCAATTCTCATGACTTCATTTGTAATCTCACGGACAATATCAATGGGCAGAGCCTCTATTGCCGGAGCACCACCGCCAAAGGAAATAATTTCAGGATCATTCATATTGCCGAATAAGTTTCGGATAACTGCTGCGGATTTCTCCATTGTTGTCATACGTTTTGCAAATTTTGACATAATAAACCACCTTTTTTAGATCGCTAGCTTAATAAAACATCTATTTGGTAAGAACTTTTAATATTTAGTATATTGATTTTCTTATTTTAACACCTTTGTCTACTCTGTGCAATCATTTGTACTATAAATTTAGTACATTACATGTATTAAATTTTCTTCCCAGAAACCTAAATGATAGTAAATAAGTACTATTGCAACATAAGCATAAACTGTATATTATTTAATTATAATATAAAGATTATTTGATTTAATTAAACAAGGAGGTTAATGCTGTGGATGGAAAATGGTCCTGGGTTAAGGCCGGGGTAGCTCTTGGTATTTTGAATATAATTATTTTCCTATCTGGAAATCATTTAGGTACAACGACTTTTTATTCTCAAACTACTGGGTATATCACTAGTTTCTTTTTTCCAGAATGGATCCCTATTAGCTCCTGGACAAAAGGAACCTGTGGTGGAAGTGAGAGTCTTTCTGTAGGGTGGCAGTGGTTATTCGTTATGGGCTTATTTATTGGTGCCCTTGGAGGTAATCGAACAAGTAAAGTGAAAATTCCCAAGGAAGAAGTACCAAAAATGTGGATTGAGCGTTTTGGAGACAAACCTAGGTTAAGGTTTACTCATGCTTTTATTGGTGGATTTCTTTTGTTATTTGGTTCTAGATTAGCAGGGGGTTGTACCTCAAGTCATGTTATCAGTGGTATGAGTCAGATGGCTATAAGTGGAATTGTATTTGGTATGGCGGTATTTGCTGCCGGAATACCGACGGCATTACTGCTTTATCGTAAGGGAGGAAATATTTGATGAATAGTATACTTGCTATAGTATTTGGAATAGCTTTTGGCTTTATCCTGCAGAGAGCAGGGGCTTTGGAATATAAACATATTCTTAGAACGTTAAGGCTGATAGATTTAAGAATTGCAAAATTCATGTTTCTTTCAGTAGGTATTTCAACTGTGGGTGTTTTTAGTCTCCGGACAATGGGGCTAATAAGTTTGGATATGATAAAGTTTAATATTGTTGGAACACTTCTAGGTGGATTAATTTTTGGTGTAGGGTTTGCTATAACGGGATATTGCCCTGGCACTTCAATTGGGGCTTGGGCGGAAGGCAAAAAGGATGCAGTGTTTGTAGTACTGGGTGGACTACTGGCGGTTCTAACATTTACTTTGATCCAGGACCAGCTCTTTATATATCTAGCTCAATATGATGCAGGGGAATTGATGCTAGGAGATATTTTATCATTTAATAATTTGGCTTTAGGAGCACTCTATAGTGTGGCAATCGGTTTTATAGTTTATTATGCAGATAAAATTGAGCTAAAACTAAGTGCCAAGAAAGCACCAGAAGCACAGGAATCCCTATCCCAATAAGGAAAAGGACACATCAGCTGAATCAAAAGGATAAACTATCGACTATAAGGAATGGGGACACACCTGCTGAAGCGTAGGATAATTATTAGACAGGAATGTCCCCAAATGAATCACAATCATTGAGAATAGACGATAGACGATAGACGATAGACGATAAGTTACAAGTCACTATTATAAGGAGGAAATAGATTATGTTTAAAACAAATGGAGAAAAAGCACTTTTGGCGGTATGCCTGATAACTATATTTTTTGTTGGTATGTCCATAGTTACCGGTGTAGGAAAAGAAGTTAAGGCTAGTGAGTCTCCTGTAAAGCCAGCGGTATTTTGGTATTTTGAACGTATGGGGGATGAACAATATCGGATTAATGCCAGTGAGCTGAAGCCTTTACTTGAGTCAGGCAACGACATCTTTGTTCTTGATATTAGAAATGCAGAGGACTATGTCAAGGACCATATTCCCGGAGCTGTTAATATTCCCTTTCAAGCGATTGGAAATAATTTAGATCAAATACCTAAGGATCGGCCGGTCGTTGTCTACTGTTATACCGGGCAAAATGGCGGTCAAGTCGTCGCTTTACTCAATATCTCTGGCCATTATAGCAAGTCCCTTTCTAGCGGTTGGGGAGGGTGGACTAAGGAAATAGGTAAACCTGCAGTTGCCACGGATTCGCAAGTCTCTTCAGCTACTGTCGAAACAGTGGAAGAAACTGTGGCATGTCCAACGGAGCAATAATTTAGTGGAATAGTGGAATAAAAATGTGCTATAGTGAAGGGGAGACTTGAAAAAACTTTTTAATATAGGCAGCCATGAGCTAATCGCTAGCAGCGATTTATTCTAGTCTTTTTTATTAAAAAATCGACTTAAGCGGCTTTTTCATGGGGGGTGTTTATCTTAGGAAGGAACTCGTCAAAAACAATATTCCTGAAAATTGTTGGCATGGGTATATTAATGGGTCTATTATTTCCTTTTTATGTATGTATGTTTATACATATACCACGTAATACTTGGTTAATATTCGGGTTATCCTGTATTTCGGCTGGAGCTATAGTTGGGATTATTAATTATTACGTTACCCTTTCGGTATTTAAAAGCTTAAAGAATGAGGAGGAAAGGGCAAGAACGTTAGAAAAAGCCGTGCAAATTGACCATATGACTGGATTATTAAATCGTCAATCCTTTGATTTGGCAGTATCACAAATAAATTTAGGCGGATGTAAAGAACCGCTAACGATAGGATTTATAGATATTGATAATTTTGGGCAGTTAAATAAGAACTATGGGCATCTAATGGGAGATGCCATTCTAAAAAGAATCGCCGAAATCATCTTGGAAAATATCCGTAGTTTAGATAAACCTTATCGTTACGGTGGTGAAGAAATAGTAATTTTTTTTCATAATACTATCCCCGAGATTGGCGAACTGGTCTGCAGGCGATTGAAGGAAACTATTGAGCATACGGAATTTTGTATACCAGAACGGGTTACTGTTTCTATTGGATTATCTTATTTCGGTAAGGACTGTAATATTGTTGAAGAAGCTGTCGGCAGAGCAGATGATGCGATGTATGAAGCTAAAGAAAAAGGGAAAAATAGCTTAGTCATAAACTGTTATAATTATAATGTTCTTTAAAAATCGCCTTTAGGGCGATTTTTTTAAAGAGGGAATAAATTATATAATAAGGACAAGTAACCTAGAAAAATGGTATTGAATTTTTTGTCTAAATAAGATAGAATTAGTGTCAAATAGTGAACGATAAACTACAAAAACTAAATAATGTTCGGAAATGAACAGCTTGTATATTTTTGGAGATATGGTCCAAATGTTTCTACTAGGCAGCCGTAAATTGCCTAACTACTGGTTGTTTGTATTAAGGATTCTATTTTAGCGTTTTATTAATCTTTGATATAAACTCCTGGGGTTTAAATATTCCGGGAGTTTTTTATTTTTAGCCACAATGTCCCTGACGGGACAGGTTAAGGCTAAGGTTGAGGTTAAGATTGAGATTAGATTAAAGATTTCGCTGCGCTAGATTTTATTAATAAATGATATAACGAAATAAAATGTAGTGAGGTCTTATTTTTTAAAAATTTCTTAACCTTAACCTAGCGAAGCGAAACCTTAACCTTGAATTAAAAAGAAGGAGAATTTGCCAATGCAGCTATTGAAAGACAGAATTTTAAAGGATGGCAGAGTTATTGATAATCGAATTATCAAGGTGGATAATTTTCTTAATCACCAGTTGGATATAGAGCTTTTTAATGAAATGGGTAAGGAGTTCAAAAAAAGATTTGCAGCCAAAAAAATAACTAAAATCCTTACAGTAGAGACCTCAGGAATAGCAATTGCCTGTATTACAGCCCAATATTTTAATGTTCCTGTTTTGTTTGCGAAGAAACATGAGGCAGCAAATTTAGGAACAGACGTATTTGAGAGTGATGTTTATTCTTTTACAAAGGACAAGCACTCAAAAATTAGAGTAGATAAAAAGTTTCTTGATCACCAGGATAAAGTACTAATAATAGACGATTTTTTAGCTTTGGGGAACGCTGTAATTGGTTTAGCTGACATTGTCAACCAGGCTGGGGCAGAATTAAGTGGTATTGGGATTGTGATTGAAAAAGGCTTCCAGAAGGGTAGAAAAGCTATACTTGATAAATTAGATGTACAAATAGAGTCCTTAGCTATTATTGATTCCTTCGAAAAAGGCAGTATAATCTTTTCGGAATAAAACAACGTATCTGCTTGTACCCAGTCTGATAATATAACTTCTAAAGCACTGGATATGAATAGGTGGATACGAAGAATAAAATTTTTAAAAAACATACTTAAAAGAAATAAGGGGGAAAAAAATGAAAAAAGCTCTAAGTTTGTTTTTTGTGTTATTGTTAGTAATGTCAATTATTATCACAGGTTGTTCTCAGCCTGCGAAAGAAGAGCCCAAAAAAGAAGAGCCAAAACAAGAAGAAAAGGCTTCTGAACAAAAGATAAAGGTTGGTTTTGTGTACGTTGGGCCCATAGGTGATGGTGGTTGGACTTATGCCCATAACGAAGGAAGAAAATATCTTGAAGAAAAATTAGGCGTTGAAACAATAATTAAGGAATCCGTTCCTGAAAGTCAAGAAGCTGAAAAAGTATTAAATGATATGATTGATCAAGGTGCCAATGTTATTTTTACAACTAGCTTTGGTTTTATGGATTATACTGAGAAGGTTGCTAAAGCAAATCCAGACGTAAAATTCTTACACTGTTCTGGTTATAAGCAGCTTGATAACATGTCTAATTATTTCGGTAGAATTTATGAGGCAAGATATTTATCAGGTATTGTTGCTGGATTAAAAACACAAACCGATGTTTTAGGATATGTTGCTGCTTTTGAAATACCAGAAGTAGTAAGAGGTATTAATGCATTTACATTAGGTGTTCGCTCTGTTAACCCTGATGCTGTAGTTAAAGTTGTATGGACTCATACTTGGTATGACCCAGCAAAAGAAAAAGAAGCAGCTAAAGCATTATTAGATGATGGCGCTGATGTAATTGCTCAGCACCAGGATACTCCAGGACCCCAACAAGCTGCTGAAGAAAAAGGTGTATGGTCAATCGGATATAATACCGACATGAAGGAAATGGCTCCTAAAGCATATATGACTGCTCCCATTTGGAATTGGGGACCATATTATGTACAACAGGTCAAGGCTGTTATGGATGGCACTTGGAAATCTACTAGTGTTTGGGAAGGTATGAAGGATGGCATTGTAGAGCTCGCTCCATTGACCGATGTTGCTCCTGCAGAGGCCAAAAAGGCTGTAGAAAAGGTAAAAGCAGATATTATTTCTGGTAAAGAAAAAATATTTGTAGGTCCAATTAAAGATCAGACTGGTGCTGTAAAAGTACAAGACGGTGTTGTAATGACAGACGAGGAACTCCTTTCTGTTGATTGGTTTGTCGAAGGAGTAGAAGGCAAAATTAAATAATAGGTGATATAATATGACATATATTTCGATGGTAAATATCACAAAAAGTTTTGGTAAAGTAACTGCCAATAAAGATATAAACTTGAGTGTAAATAAAGGCGAAATCCATGCTCTTTTAGGAGAAAATGGAGCCGGAAAAAGTACGTTAATGAACATGCTGTCGGGGATTTATATCCCTGACAGCGGTTCTATTTTTATTAACCAAACAGAAGTGAAATTTACTTCGCCTAAAGACTCTATACAAGCGGGTATAGGGATGATTCATCAACATTTTAAACTAGTAGAGGTACTTTCTGCTCAAGAGAATATAATTCTAGGACAACAAATGGGGTTTTTTCTTAATAAGAAGGCGATAAAAAATAAGATTCTGGAAATCGCCCAAAAATTTCAGTTAGATATTGATTTAGAGAAAAAAGTATATGAAATGTCAGTGGGAGAAAAACAAAACCTGGAAATACTAAAGGTTTTGTATAGAGGGGCAAAAATATTAATTTTAGATGAGCCTACAGCGGTCCTTACACCACAGGAAACAGCCAAGCTATTTAAAATTATGCGCAGAATGAAAGAGGAAGGCTGTGCTGTAATATTTATCAGTCACAAGATGAATGAGGTAATGGA
>JUEF01000072.1 GCA_000802045.1 Peptococcaceae bacterium BICA1-8 | reverse complement strand
AGATCCTTCGCTATCGCTCAGGATGACAGGAATACTTTCGTTTATAGTGGTGTGGTCAATACGTGATAATTGCGAGTGTAGCGAAGCAATCTTCTGCACTTTCAGACAAACGCGCCCACGGTACACGCGCTAACGTTAATACGCTATGGAGGGGATGGACAAGCATGGAGAGACAGGAAGCACTGGATTTTGTAAAAAAACATGTCCAAAATAAAAATTTGTTAAAACACATGTTGGCCTGTGAGGCAGTAATGGTTGCCTTAGCCAACAATTTTGGAGAAGACGAGGAAAAGTGGGCTTTGGCTGGATTGCTTCATGATATTGATTATGACCAAACTAAGGATGACCCAGAGAAACATAGCCTTATTGGAGGAGCCATGCTTGAGGGAGCAGGGCTTTCTAATGATATTGTCTATGCGGTTAAGTGTCATAATGAAGTGCATGGTCTAGAGCGCAAGGGCAAAATGGATATGGCTTTATTCTGTACTGACCCATTGACAGGACTAATTGACAGGACTAATTGCTGCTGGGGCATTAATAAAGCCAGAAAAAAAATTAGCTTCTATTGATGTTGAGTTCCTAAAAAATCGTTTTGAAGAAAAGGGCTTTGCCCGAGGAGCTAGTAGGGTTCAAATTGCCGCATGTCGGGAGTTGGGCTTAAGCTTAGAGCAGTTCTTTGAGATAGGTCTTAAAGCAATGCAAGGAATACATAAAGATTTAGGTTTATAGTAAGTATATTTACGGGTAGACTAATATATATATTTGTCTACCTTTTCCTTTAGTGGGCTAGTAGATGTGTTGATGGAAAAATATTATTAAAGGATAAAAGTTGGAGGTTATTATGGATAAAAGCAAAGATGTTTTGGAATTTATGGCTACCCAGGCTTATCGGCCATTGACTCAGGAGGAGTTAATTAAGCATTTTGCAATTGATACATCACAAGAAATCAAAGAGTTCAGTACGACTTTAAATGAAATGGAACTAAAAGGGCAGATTATCTTAACTAGGAAGATGCGCTATGGACTGCCTAAGCAAATGAATCTAGTTGTAGGTCGTATTCAGAGACATGCTAAAGGTTTTGCTTTCTTAATTCCTGATGATGCAAATCAAAGAGATGTTTACATTAAAAGCGATGACCTTAATGGAGCTATGCATAATGATCGGGTAGTTGTACGATTGCATAATCAATTAGAAACAAATAAAAAGCAAGAAGGGGAAGTTATTAGAGTCCTGGTTAGGACTAATAAGACACTAGTGGGTACCTTTGACAGCAGTAGGCAATTTGGCTTTGTTATACCTGATGATTCAAGGATTGGTCAAGATTTCTTTGTAGGTAAGGAAGACTTTAATGATGCAAAAAGCGGAGATAAGGTTGTTATTGAGGTTACCCGCTGGCCCGAAAAAAGGCGCAGCCCTGAAGGTAAGGTAATCGAAGTAATTGGTAAAAAAGGTGACCCTGGTGTCGATGTAGTCTCTATTGTCCGTAAGCATCAGCTCCCTGAGGGTTTCCCCAAGGAAGTATTGGCAGCTGCTGACCAAGTACTGCTAGGTATAGCGCCAGAGGAGCTTAAGGGCAGGAGAGATTTGCGGACTTTGCCAATGGTAACTATTGATGGGGAAGATGCAAAAGACTTAGATGACGCAGTTACTCTAGAAATATTAGAAAGTGGTTTGTATCGCCTAGGTGTGCATATAGCTGATGTGGGCCATTATGCTCCCGAAGGATCAATATTGGATAAAGAAGCTTTGAAGAGGGCTACCAGTGTTTACTTAGTGGATAGGGTTATTCCTATGCTTCCTCAACGTCTATCAAATGGAATATGCAGCTTAAATGCAGGTGAAGACCGCTTAGCTATGACCTGCTTTATGGATATTAATAAAAAAGGTGAAGTTGTCGATCATGAAATATGTGAGTCAATAATTCATGTTAATGAGCGGATGACCTATAAAAATGTTACGAAAATTTTAGAAGAGGAAGATAAAGAACTTATTGAGCGATATAAAGACTTTGTTGATACTTTTAAACAAATGAGCGAGCTTTGTTTAATTCTAAAGAATAAACGTCTAGTTCGAGGCTCCATAGATTTTGATTTTCCTGAGAGTAAAGTAATTCTTGATGAACAAGGGAAACCAATAGAAATAGCCTGGCGAGAAAGGACTCTAGCTGACCAGATTATTGAAGAATTTATGATCTGTGCCAATGAAACTGTTGCAGAACATTATTATTGGACAGAAACTCCCTTTATATATAGGGTTCATGAAGAGCCGGATCAAGAAGACCTGGAGGATTTGAATAATTTTTTAGGAATTTTTGGTTTACTTATTAAAGGGATTACGGAAAAGGTTCATCCTAAAGCCTTCCAGCAAATTGTAGAGAAGGTTATGGGTAGCCCGGAGGAGAGGGTAATTACAACAGTAATGCTGAGGTCTATGAAGCATGCAAGATATGCAGCCGATGCTTTAGGTCATTTTGGTTTGGCATCTAAGTATTACTCTCACTTCACTTCCCCAATAAGGCGATATCCGGATTTAGCTATTCATAGAGTAATAAAAGAAATGCTTCGAAAAGGTGAAAAATTAGAAAGTAAGAGGCTAGAACAGCTAAAGGCTAAAATGGGTGAATATGCACAGCAATCCTCCTTACAGGAAAGAGTTGCTGAAGAAGCTGAACGGGAAAGTGTAGATTTGAAAAAGGTTGAATACATGAAGCAATTTGAAGGTCAAGCATTTAACGGGGTAGTAAGTAGTGTCACTTCCTTTGGCCTTTTTGTTGAATTAGAAAACTCCGCCGAGGGATTAGTTCATGTATCAAGTATGACCGATGACTTCTACCAATATATAGAGAAAAAGTTAACCCTTCTTGGGGAAAATACTAAAAAAGCATATCAGCTTGGTCAGGCTGTTAAGGTGCTCATAACCAGAGTAAATACCGAAGATCGACAGATCGATTTGGAGCTGGTAGAAGAAGAGTAGGCACCTAGATGTATTGACTTATATATAAATTGTGCTATAATTGATATACAACATAAAATTACTTGCAATATTTAGTTGTTTTGTGTTAAAATATTTCCCTGGCTCTTTATAGTCCCGGGGTTTTGTTTTCCCAAAGTGTGCTAAAGTGTGGTGTATTAAATGGAAAATGCAAAGGTTGTCATTGAAAATCGAAAAGCCAGGCATGATTACCACATCCTAGAAACCTATGAGGCTGGGATGGAGTTAAAGGGGACAGAGGTTAAATCTCTGCGCTCCGGTAAAGCCAACTTAAAGGATAGCCATGCCCATGTGGACAATGGCGAACTATACATCTCCAACATGCACATTAGCCCCTATGAACAGGGTAATCGCTTTAATGTTGACCCTGTTAGAAGACGTAAGCTCTTAATGCACAAAAAAGAAATAATGCGTCTACTAGGAAAAACCAAAGAAAAAGGTTTAACTTTGGTTCCGTTAAAGGTGTACTTTACACGGGGTAAAGTTAAAGTTGAACTGGCTCTAGCCCAAGGGAAAAAACTTTTCGATAAGCGGGAGGCTGCAGCAGAAAAATCAGCCAAACGGGATATTGAAATTAGCCTCAAGGAAAGAATGAGATAGTAGCGCTTAAACGCCTTTTCGTGGGCGCGTGGGCGCGATCAGACTTCCGACTTCCGATCTCCAACATCTGTTATCATGGGGGTGTACTGGTTTCGACGGGGGAATTCGGTGGCTTGAGAAGCGAGTCGAGGTCGCACTAGCTCGATAAACGGTGCAAAACATTTAAACGCTAAACCAAATTACGCTTTAGCTGCTTAATTGCAGCCGAACCTCTTACCTGTTGTGCCTGCGGTACAGGATAAGGGGCCACTTTAGCAGGCTACTCTTAAGTAACCGCCTTGTAGCTTAGGGGAAAATTAACATGGCTGGCTGAAGGAAATCTTGTTTGTGGGAGTTCCGGAGGCGAGACAATAAATCACAGACTACACTCGTAGATGCTCAGGTGGTCAGTCCTTCGGACAGGGGTTCGATTCAAGAAGAGTCGCCCTACCCGGTGACGGGTAGCGGAAACATCCGGCTTAATCGGTGAAACCTAAGTCCTTTAATGGATAAGGCAATACCGAGGGGTATGAGGCGAAAGCCTACAGCCCCGTATCGACTCATAGACTGCTAAGTCAATTGATACGCAGTACTAGGATGGAAGCAATTCAATAAACTGTTGGGGACATTCCCCAACAACAGAGGAATACATCCATAGGGGTGTGTCCCCTTTACCTTATCGCTTCCATAACACGCCGGACAACTATTAGTTGGGGACATTCCCCAACACAAGAGGAATACATTCATAGGGGTGTGTCCCTGTTCCTTGGCTAGTTGAAGATATAGTCAGCGCCTATAGAAATATAGGAACAAAGCGTCCCCTCACCTCCACCAAAATATAAAAACACTTAACAAAGTGATTTTTGTTAAGTGTTTTTAAATCAGTAACACTAATACTTTTAATCTAATATCATAATAATGTCGGGGCGTAGCGCAGTTTGGTAGCGCACATGGTTTGGGACCATGGGGCCGAAGGTTCGAATCCTTTCGCCCCGACCATTTAATTAATTATGGCGACATAGCCAAGTGTTAAGGCTAAGGACCGCAAGTCCTTGATCCCCTAGTTCAAATCTGGGTGTCGCCTCCAAATTAAAAGTCCCAAGTTTGCCAAAAGCAAACTTGGGTTTTTCTGTATCCAATTGAAAACATAAAAATAACTAAGGAAAAGGGAGAGTTGAAGTGCTCAATAGTATTAAGACTTCACCTAACTATAGATGGTTTGTATTTCTAAATGTTGCATTAGGGACTTTGATGGCAACTTTAGACGGTAGTATTGTAAATGTTGCCTTACCAACAATGGCAAATGAGTTTCAAGTAGACATAAATGTATTGCAGTGGATTCCCGCTGCCTATATTTTGACTATAACTGGTTTTTTACTTACCTTTGGACGATTGGCGGATATTTACGGTAAAAACAGAATATATAGGATAGGTTTTATTGGTTTTGTAATTGGTTCAATTCTATGTGGACTATCCACTAGTTCCCAGCTTTTAATTTATTCTAGGGTTATCCAAGGGCTGGGGGCGGCTATGATGATGGCCAATAGTCTAGGTATTATAATAGAAGCTTTTCCTAAAGAGGAACGGGGGCGGGCCTTAGGGACAATGGGAACTGTAGTTGCAGTAGGCAACTTAACAGGTGCGCCATTAGGTGGTATTTTAACAGGTACTGTAGGATGGCAGTCCATTTTTTTTATTAATGTCCCCATTGGGATTTTAGGTTTAATTTTAAGTTTTTTTATTCTTCCTAAAGATAATATTCCTGAAACGAAAGGGAAGTTTGATTATTTGGGAGCTTCTCTTTGGTTAATCGGAGTTGTAGCTTTGATTATTGGATTAACACGTGTAGAGACCTTGGGTTGGAGTAAAAATGTAATCTTAACAACTTCCTTTGGTCTGGTGCTGCTATTGTTATTTTATAGGATCGAAACTAAAAGCAAAGAACCCTTAATTGATATGAATCTTTTCAAGAACCCCATCTTTTTAAAGGGCAATATAACGAAATTAATTTCTTTTATTACTCTAATAATGGTAACTCTATTTCTGCCCTTTTATTTTCAAGATGGAAAAGGGCTAGAACCCTATCAGGTTGGTTTATTAATGATGGTAATGCCAATAACATTGTCTGTCATATCACCTTTAAGCGGATATTTATCCGATAAATATGGATATGTAATACTTACAGTAGGTGGAATGGCACTATTATCTTCAAATTTATTTTTATTTTCGAGGATTACTCTTGATACACCAATATATTTAGTTATAGCTGCCCAAATTATATTTGGAATTGCAACAGGGATGTTTCAGTCTCCTAACAACACTTTAATTATGAGTGTTGTTCCTAAATCACAGCTAGGTATTGCAGGGGGTATTATTGCCACAATGCGGAATTTTGGTAAGGTAGTAGGAATTGCCTTATCAGTAGGCATCTTTTCTGCTAGGTTAAGAATTTACACAGAAACTAGAGGCGAAGAGGCTTTTATTAATGCACTAAGTGATATCTTTTTAGTAGCTGCAGTAATTGCCTTTTTGGGACTAGTAATATGTATTAGCGATATTAAACATATAAAAGACATTAATAGCCATAAAGATGTTGTTGAACAAAATTGATAAAACTACACTGGTAGATGCTCGGGTGGTTGCCTTTCTGACAGGGGTTCGACTCCCCTCACCTCCACCAAAATATGAAGCACTTAACGAAGTGTTGTGTGAGACTGTAAGCATAACGTTGCCGCATTGGCAACGTTATGCTTCTTTTATTGAAGGGCAAACTTATGCTTCAAGTCTAGATGGGGTACAAATATTTTGAACTTTTGGCAAGCATATGGTTCAAAAGTGCCTGATTTTAGAATAAAATGATTTGGTTTTATGCTTGGGTTATAAAAATGAAGGCTTAAATCAAACGATTTACGGCAAACTTATGCTTCAAGCAATATAAGAGGCCCGAAAAATTAAGGTTTTTACGGGTCCAGATTTTTGGCAAACTTATGCTTACAGAATCCGGGAATTAATTAGATATTACTAGCTTATTTAAATATTTTTTTAAAAAAAAAAGAATTTTTTATGATGTTACTGATTAACCATGGAACTTGGTTAAATTTATTACTGTTGACAAGAAAAGTGAAGTTTAGAAAACAGTCGGTGTGAGTGGTGCAATAGAAAATGACAGTGAATGCAATAAATTTAAGATGATAAAGAAAATTTTTATAAAATAGCAAATGAGATTATTGAAGATGAACGTAAGAAAAATCATGGGATACTCGCAGATGACTTAAAGATGATTTTATTTAACGGGAATTCTCCTATAAAGCGTTCCCCAAGTGTTTTTACTGCGCGTACACCTAAGGATGCTGATAAAGATGCAGCATTAGTTGAAGTGATATATCCGGAAAAATATTTTTCTGATTTAATTACAACGCAAGAAAAACTTGGCCAATTAGAACAGATTGTAAAAGAATTTAATAACTGGGATGTATTGGTGAGTAACGGTGTTTTCCCAACAAGAAGGGTACTATTTTATGGCCCTCTTGGCTGCGGAAAAACCCTGCTACTCAAACTTTATCCTCGGAAATTGGCATTCCGATGTTATATGTTAGATTTGACGCGTTAATATCTTCTTACCTAGGTGAAACTGCGAACAAAATACGCAAGGTGTTTGAATATGCGAAAATGACAGCTGGATTATTTTCTTTGATGAATTTGATGCAATTGGAAGAAGTAGAAATGATACATCGGAACATGGAGAAATCAAGCGAGTGGTAAAAGCCTTTTTACAACAATTGGATAACTATAAGGGACGTTATTTAGTTATTGCCGCAACGAATTTTGAACAATCACTTGATTATGCCATATGGCGAAGCCCATAATTTCCGTCAGTTAACCAGATTTTCAAAAGGGGATATCCTAGAGAAATTAAAAAAATTGCTTAAATCCAACCAAGGGATACCTGTCTCTATTTAACAAAGAAAGGGCTGATAAAAGCTGAAAAGGGTGAATAATATCAGGTGCAAACCCAAATATTAAAACATTTATACAGCTAGATGGAATTTTAAAAAACAATATTCCTTAATTTACCACTTATTGAAGTGGCGAGAAGTAATTTTACTTCTTTCAGCATGGGAATCATAGATAATTTCTTTGAAATGGGTCGCTTTAGATGAAAGTAGGCCTTTTGGGTTGTGGCAATATTGGTTATGCAATTGGCAAAGCATTGGTCAGTAATCTGTGTCCGGGAAAAGAGCTTGCTGCTATATGCAATACTACAAGGAATGAAAAGGTAGAAGCCTTACTAAAGGTTTCTGCGTTGGGAAGATTATGTAATGCGTTTGTTTGAGTTGAAACCAGGTAATGACTCGTGTTCAATGAGACACAGCCATGAATGGCCCCTTATTGTCTATATCGTGGGTGGAAAAGGTATGCTTCATTTAGATGGAACAGATTATGAAATTGAAGCAGGGTCCTTTACATATATCCCCGGTGGCAAAAACATTAACTAATCAATAAAGGTTCAGACACTTTTTCATTTATTTGTATAGTTCCTCTGAACGAGACATATAGAGACTGACTATGGCAAAAATCCCTTATTAGAGGGATTTTTTTATACTTATCAAAAATTATAACTTGTATAAGTGCTACATCAGCTTCCGCAGTCGCCAAAGGTTCGGCGTAAGCCGTGTTTTCTTTACTAGATTAAAGTGAGTTTGCATCTTCTTTTTTCTATTTGTTTCTTACTGCCGAAAATTTATTGATAAACTTTGAGGAGGATTTCTTGAAAACAAATAGAAAACTATAAAAAAATAGAAGGAAATGAAAGAGTGATACATATGATTATTGATTCCCATACCCATGTAGATGAGTCAGATATTTTTGGATGGATTGACCCCCCTGAAACTATTATTGAATTAATGGATGTTGCAGGTATCGAATGCTCTGTGATTATGACTTATGCGGATGTCCCGGGATTAGATATGCATGCCCTAAAGTATATAGTCAATGCTGTAAAAAAATACCCTAGGAGGTTAATAGGTTACGCTAGAATGAATCCCAATGGAAAAGATGCTGTCGGATTATTTAGAGAGGCGATTAATGACCTAGGCCTTAAGGGCTTGAAGTTTCACCCGGAAAGTATTACAAATCACCCATATAGTGATAATTCACTTAAACTAATTCATGAAGCAGCACGATTAAATACTCCAGTCTTATTTCATTCGGGGGATGAAAGTATGAGTCTGCCTCTGCAGATAGGTTTTGCAGCCAAAGAATGTCCCGATGCTACCTTTTTATTGGCTCATATGGGTGGTTATGCTCATGTTGAAGATGCTATCAAGGTTGCAGAACGTTATGAAAACATATATTTAGATACTTCGGCAATGCCTTATCCCGCTAAAATACGAGAAGCAGTGAAACGTATTGGGGCAGATAGAGTTGTTTTTGGAAGTGATGGACCTGGTTGCAACCCCTCTTTAGAGATAGAGAAGGTACGCTTGGCAAAACTTAGTCCCCTTGAAGAGAAAAAGGTTTTTGCAGAGAACATCCTGCAACTATTGGAAAGGGTTGATAAAAAATGAGTTATCATGTACCAAGTATAAATATAATTGACGGTCATGTCTATTTAGGACATTCCATAAATGATTATGCTCTTAAAACTGAACAACTGCTTGCATCATTGGAAGAACTAAAAATAAATGGTGCTGTGGTATGTCCGGTACAGCCAAAAGATTATCATTTAAAACCTGCAAATGACTTAGTTGTTAAAGCCGTTTCAGATTTTCCAAAAAAGTTAGTGGGTTTTTGCAGAGTAGATCCTAGACAAGGGGAAAAGGCCTTAACTGAGTTAATTCGATGTAGACAGTTAGGATTAAAAGGACTCTTACTTCACCCCTGGGAAGAAGGTTACCGTATTAACTCTGAAAAGGCAGTACAGGTTGTATCTAAAGCTGCAGAAATGAATATGCCGATATTAGTTGAATCAGGCTACCCTTGGGTTTCACACGCTTTACAAGTCGCTGACCTCTGTGGCCTTGTTCCCAATGCAGTTATAATGATGAGTCATGGTGGGCAAATAAATATAAGTGGTTTAGCTCAAGCCGATGCCTTCGCAGCATTAAGGAGTCACTCTAATCTATATATTCAAACATCCGGGGTATACAGACAGGATTTTTTAGAAGAAGTGATAATAGAGTTAGGATCCGAACGTGTCATTTTTGGAAGTACTTTCCCTATAATGGATCAGGAGTATGAACTTAAAAGAGTGTTAAATCTGAACATTACTTATAAAGAAAAAACGAAACTTCTTGGAGAGAATCTACTTAAATTAATTAATTCAGAGGTGATTTGATAATGAAAAAGAAATTATATGAACCTTTCCAGTTAGGAAAAATTAAATTACGTAACCGTTTGGTTATGTCTGCAATGAATGAAAATATGTCTACCCATGAGGGAGCACCAACAGAATATCAATTGGCTTATTATGAAAAACGGGCCCAAGGTGGAGTAGGCATGATAATTACGGGAAATGCTTTTATTGACGAAGAAGCCAGCCAAATTACTTCTGGACAAATGGGAATTTATACTCATCGTTTCGTCCCTACATATGCTAGATTAGTTGACAGAATTCATCTTGCAGGGGCTGCAATTATTATGCAGCTATCACATGCAGGCCGCCAAACTTTCTTACCATGGCAGCGTCCTTTACTGGCTCCTTCGGCTATACCTTGTTTGGTGGTTGGGGAGACCCCTAAAGAAATGGACAAACAGGATATTGCAAAATTAATTGATAACTTTGCCCATGGAGCACTAAGGGCAAAAATGGCAAGTTTTGATGGAGTAGAGATTCATTGCGGCCATGGTTATTTGTTATCCCAGTTTATTTCTCCTCACAGTAATAAAAGAACTGATGAATATGGTGGAAGTTTAGAAAACCGTATTCGTTTACCCTTGCAAGTAATCAAAAGAACTAGGGAACTTGTCGGACCTGAATTTATTGTTGGTGTAAAATTTAATGCCAGGGAGGCATTACCAGAAGGGATAAAAGTTGAAGAAGGCTCCAAAATTGCAAAAATATTTGAAAATATAGGGGTAGATTATCTGAATGTTACTGCCGGGACATATGAAACAGGAGATGAGCAGTGTCAATGCTCACATCTTTCCCGAGGGTATAATACTGACCTTGCGGCTCGTATCAAACAAGAGGTAAGTATTCCGGTTATTACTGTCGGCTCTATTAATGATCCCCATTTAGCTGAAGAATTAGTAGAAACAGGCAAAACGGATTTAGTGGCAATGGGAAGGACATTAATTGCTGATCCTGAATTTCCTAGAAAAGCAGCAGCGGGAAATTATGAAGATATAAGAATGTGTTTGCGTTGTAACGAATGTCAGGGGCGTTTGGTAGTAAATAAGCAGATTATTTGTACTTTAAATCCAAAAGTTGGTGTGGAAGGAAAGTATTTAGACTCCATTAGCCTTGAGAAAAAACATATTGTCATCCTAGGGGGAGGCCCAGCAGGATTGGAAGCCGCTAGAGTTGCAGCCCTGAAGGGACATCAGGTCACCTTGATAGAAAAGTCAGAGCGTCTAGGAGGAGTCTGTTTACCTTTAAAAAACCCTGATTTCAAGAAAGAGTTAGAAAATATTCCCCGTTTCTATGAGGTTCAGTTAAAAAAATTGGGTGTTAATATTCAGTTACGAAGGGAAGGTACTGTGGAATACATCAAAAAATTAGCACCTGATGTAGTAATAGTTGCTACTGGAGGAATTAGTAAGAAGTTAAACGTACCCTGCGAGGACGGTCCAGCTGTATTTCATGCAATAGATTATCTCAATGGAGAAATAAAATTAGGTAATACAGTTGCCGTCGTTGGAGCAGGTCTGGTCGGCTTGGAAACTGCTTTAACATTAAGCGCAGCTGGGAAAGATATAAAAGTAATAGAGGTTCGGCCCGAGAATGAAATTGGTAGTGAAATTAACGCTTTAGCAGCTTATCGGCTACTTTCAGAAGTAAAGCAAGCGGGCATCGAGATAATAGCAGGACAAGAGGTAATCTCATTAGTAAATGGAATAAGTTTAAGGAATGTTGTAACTAAAGAAGAAACAAGGCTTGAAGTAGACAATATCTTGTTGGCAGTTGGAATTGAACCTCAGATATCTTTGATAGAAAAATTGAATAAGGAGGGCATGCAAGTTTACGGTTTGGGTGACACTATTAAGCCAAGTACAATTAGAATGGCTATTACAAGCGCACATGAATTAGCAAGAAAACTTTAAAACATCAAGCTAAGAAAGTAGGTACAAGAATGTTTAGTGTAGGTGTGGTAGGCCCAAAAGATACTGTTGAGATAATTATGGAGGTTGCTGCAGAATTTAAGGAGCATGGCAAACAGTTTTCAACTACGGCCTTAGTTTATGAAAATGAGGATGAAACACTTGATTTACTCGCAAAATTTGATAATACAGTAGACGTTTATCTTTTTACAGGCCAAGTACCTTTCTTTATTGCGAAAAATCATGGTGCTTTAAAAAAACCTGCCGTATTTATTCCTCGAACAGGGACAGGACTTTATCGTACCCTTTTGGATATTAGCTACCATTATGGATTAGCTTTAAATAAACTAAGTTTTGATACATTTAATCAAGCTACAGTCTTTGAGACATTTACTGAATTACGCCTTCCTCGTGAAGAAATTTATGTAAAAGAACTAAGTGAAAACTCCCAAGTTAAAGACTTGGTTGACTTCCATGCTGATTTATGGAAAAAACAAAAAATTTGTGCCGCAGTTACCTGTTTATATTCAGTTTATGAAAAACTTAACCTTATGGGAATCCGTGTATTTCGTATCGTACCAACTAAATCTTTAATTCGTGAAAACCTTAATTATGCCATAAATGAAGGGCGTACTCAAATTTTAAAGGCGACTCAAATAGCGGTAGTTTTAATAAAGATAAATAATTTTGGGAATCTTTTTAAAGATTTCTATTCAGGTTATAAAATGGCCCAACTGAAGCTTAAGATTCACCAGCTGATGGTTGAATATAGTGAAAAAACACAAGGTTCTTTTTATTACCCGGGTGGTGATGAAATATTTGTTTTTTCTACCCGAGGGGTGATTGAAGACCAAACTGAAAACTATAGCAAAAGCAGCTTATTGAATGATATGCGTGATGAGTTACCAGAGTTAAATATCGGCATCGGTATTGGTTTTGGTAAAACAGCAAACGAGGCTGAGGCAAATGCCCGTATTGCTCTCCAACAAGCAAAAGATGCTGGGGGAAATTCGGCTTTTATTATAATGGATGACGGAAAATCGGTTGGCCCTATTGGAAATGGAGAAACACTCGAATTTGAGTGGAGGACTGATGATGAAAATCTCAATATGGCTTCGCAAAAAACCGGAATTAAAACTTCGACACTTACTAAGATTAATTCTGCTTTAACTCACTTGAAGAGGAATACGATAACAGCTCAAGAATTATCACATTATTTAAAAATGACGCCCAGGAGTGCGCGGCGAATACTCAATACCTTAGAAGAGCATGGACAGGCAACCAAGGTCGGCGAAGAAAATCGGTCTCAAAAAGGCCGACCGAGTTCTCTTTATCGTATTTATTTATCAGACTTAAACTTATAGTTCATTATTTGGACTATAAGTTTTTTTTATATAGCCCGCAAGTGCCAGATAATAGGTATAAGACATTGTTTTCTTTTATTCTTAAAATAAAAAATATTAAAAAAATTCTTGAAGGTTTTACCAAAAAAATGTATAATTTCATTAAAGGAAATTTCCTTAATACGTCCCAAAATAGCGGGGGGTCACGGTAATTGTTTAATATCTCCTTATTTGTTGCAGAAATTGAAGAACAACTAAAATTATGGCGACGAGAATTTCATAAATTTCCAGAGGCATCCTGGACAGAGTATAGAACAGCATGTGAAGTTGTAAAGAACCTTGAAACGATGGGGTATGAAGTTTTGTGGGGGCCGTCTGTAGTTAGCGCTGAGGCTCGAATGGGTTTACCTCCTCAGGAAATATTAGAACAGTCCTGGCAGCGTGCATTAAAACAGGGGGCTGACCCCAAAATAATAAATACTATGCAAGGCGGATTTACTGGAGTTTTAGGATTGTTTAAAACATGTCGCCCAGGTCCTACAGTTGCATTAAGGTTTGAATTAGATGCCCTTGAAATTGCTGAGTCTGATGCTGAAAGCCACTATCCATTTAGAGAAAAGTTTTCTTCCTTAAACCCGGGTATCATGCATGCATGTGGTCATGATGGTCACTTAGCAATTGGCCTAGGTGTAGCGAAAATATTAATAAAATTAAAAGAACACTTGGCAGGAACAATTAAATTGATATTTCAGCCGGCTGAAGAAGGGGTAAGGGGTGCCCAATCAATGGTGGAGGCCGGAGTATTGGATGATGTTGATTATTTTATAAGTGGGCATATTGGCTTAGGTGTAAATAATATAGGGGAAATTGTATGTGGCTCAGAGGGTTTTCTTGATACTTCAAAGTATGATGTTGAATACATAGGAAGTTCTGCTCATGCAGGTCATAACCCTGAAAACGGTAAAAATGCTCTTTTAGCTGCGGCTACTGCTATTATAAATTTACATGCTATTTCTCGCCATGGTCAAGGAAGCTCAAGAGTTAATGTAGGTACATTAAATTCTGGAAATGGTCGCAATTTAATTCCTTCTTGGGCTAAATACACTCTTGAGACACGAGGCGAAACAGAAGAAATAAATAAGTATATGGTAGAAAAGGCAAAACGAATAATTCAAGGGGCAGCGGAGATGTACGATGTAAGCTTCAATATCCGCAAAATGGGATCAGCTCATGGTGCTGTTAGTAATGATCAATTAATTTCGTTAGTAGCAAAAACTTTAGATGATATTTCGGATGTTAAGAAGGTTCATTTAAAGAAACAGTTTACTGCATCTGAGGATGTAACAAATATGATGAGGCTAGTTCAAGACAAAGGGGGTCTGGCCACATATTTATTATTTGGCTCAGAAATAACGGGTGGGCATCATCAAGGTAATTTTGACTTTGATGAAAAAGTTCTGCCTATTGCAACGAGGGTATTATTGGAAACTATACTTAGAATTGTTAGATTACCGGAAAGGGGGGAATAAATGGAACGGATTATCAGAATTAATATGAATAACTTACAAGCTTCGCAGGAAATGGTCAAGGAAGAACATAAAATGTTAGGTGGCAGAGCCCTGACTTCAAAGCTAGCTTTAGAAGAAATTCCACCTGAGTGTGAGCCGTTGGGAAAAGAAAATAAATTAATATTTGCTGTAGGATTACTGGCGGGAACGGCAGTATCTAGTTCAGGAAGACTTTCTGTAGGTGGTAAAAGTCCTTTGACTGGTGGTATTAAAGAAAGCAACAGTGGAGGTATAACCTCACAAAAGCTTTGTCAATTAGGAGTTAGAGCACTAATAATCGAAGGAAAACCAAAAGAGAATATACTCTATATACTACATATGTCCGGTGAAAAGATAGATTTAATTGAAGCAAAAGAATTAAAGGGTTTAGGAACATACGATACAGTTGAAAAGTTGCGTGCTAGATTCGGTAAAGAGGTTGCTATTAGCTTAATTGGTCAACCTGGTGAAAAGAAAATGGCTGTAGCAGGTATTGTCAATATTGATTTAGATGGTGCACCGGCACGCTTAAATGCGCGAGGTGGTTTAGGTGCAGTTTTTGGATCAAAAGGGATAAAAGCTGTTGTCATCGATGCTAGGGAGAACAAATGTCAAAAGCCCATCGACAAATATTTATTTACAAAAGCAAATAAAAGAGTATTAGAACTTATTAAAGATACTACCATGACATCAGAAATTTACCCTAGATATGGTACCTCGGCAATAGTAGAATTGGCTTCTCAATTAAATTGTTTACCTACTTTAAATTTTTCGCATGGACAATTTGAACATGCTGATAAGATAAATGCCGATGCTTTATTTCAACTTATAACCAAAAGAGGCGGGAAAGGGAAAACTACACATGGGTGTATGCCGGGTTGCGTTATTCGCTGTTCTAATATTTTCCCTAAAGAAGATGGTGAGGTGTTGGTACCTTCACTAGAGTATGAAACAATTGCTCTTCTCGGTTCAAATCTAGGTATAGCATCCTTTGATACTATTGCCGAAATTAATAGATTATGTAACGACTATGGAATCGATACAATAGAAGTTGGCGCTGCTATTGGAGTTGCGATGGAAGCAGGAATTGTCTCTTTTGGTGACGGTGATGGAGCGATTAGGTTAGTAAAAGAAATAAATAGTGGCTCTGTTATTGGCCGTTTGATCGGTAGCGGTAGTGTAATTACGGGACGGGTTTTAGGAGTTCAACGTGTCCCAGCAGTAAAAGGCCAGGCAATGGCTGGATATGATCCTAGAGGTTTAAAAGGACTTGGAGTAACATATGCTACTTCACCAATGGGTGCAGACCATACAGCAGGTCAAACCTCTAGAGCATCAGTGGACCATAAAAGTTCGAAAGGGCAAGTTGAAGTATCTCGTAATGCCCAAATTAATGCAGTTATTTATGATTCATTAGGACTTTGTCTCATGGTTGGAGCAGCTTTTAGCCGCGAACCTCAATTATTAGTTGATTTGATTAATGCTAGGTTTGGTAATAATTGGAGTATGGAAAGTCTGCAGGAAATGGCTAAAGAGGTTTTGCGTAATGAAAGGGATTTTAACCTACTAGCTGGGTTTACTTCAAATGATGACCGATTACCTCACTTTTTCCAGAATGAACTTTTACCCGAAGCCAATACAATATTTGATGTAGTGAATGAAGAATTAGGTGGAATTTGGAGGAATTTCTGAGGTGATTTAGTGGTTAATGTAGTTTTTATAATGACCTGGAAAGATGATCAAGGAATAATAGCTCCCCGAAAGGAAATATTGTTGCAAGTGCCTGAGGAAGGAATAAAAATTGGTGAATTATTAAAAAAATTTTCATTCTTGGAAAAAGAATCTTTACTCTATTTAGTAAATAATGAAATTTCAAACAATGATAAAGTAATAAAAAATCATAATCAGTTGGTTATAATGCCGCCACTAGTTGGAGGTTAGCAATACAAAAAAATATATTTAAGGAGGAGTTATATGTTAACATTTTGGGATCGCATGAAACTTTTAATTTTTGGAGCTCCTTTAGAAGGAGAAGATAGTCTAACCCCGATAAGTATGGATAAAAGAAGCTATAATCTTTTAGACACCTTTTTAATGTTCGCTGGAACACAGATTGCTATTTCATTTTTTGTAGTAGGTGCTGGTACAGTACAAGGTGAAACAGTATTACGTGCTTTCATTGCTGTGTTACTGGGCTATGGACTTATTGGTGGTCTATTAGTAGGCTTTGTTGGGAGAATAGGTTTTAAAGAAGGAATTCCGACTATGGTTGCAACTAGACCTAGTTTTGGGATTAGAGGTTCACTTCTGCCAGTTCTAGTAACTTTTGTTGAATTAGGTGGATGGGCAGCGGTTCAAATAGCTTTAGGAGGAAATGCTTTATACCTACTTTTGGTGGTAATGAATAAGGGATGGGAAGGAACAGGATTAGCAATCTTCTCGGCATTATTTGTCGGAATATGTACTCTTTTAATAGCAACTCGCGGTGGTGTCGCGATTAAAAAAATGAGTTTATTTGTTGTTCCGTTACTTTTAGTTGCAACACTTTATATTGCCTTCATTGCTCTTGGAAACCACAGTTTCTTTGAACTTCTAAATATGAAGAACGAAGGCAATAGCAATATGCTTTATATTTTTGACGTTATGGTTATTAGTGCATTAACTTGGGCTCCTATGGCAGCTGACTATACAAGACTAGGAAAAACATCTTCTGGCTCCCGCAATGGAATATTGCTTGCTTTCATCTTTGTTACACCTGCGATGCACTTAATTGGTATGATTTCTTCTGTGGGTCTTGGTGTACCTAATCCAATTACTGCATTAGGTAGTACAGGTTTAGGTGGTATGATTGCTCTCTTTACAATTCTTTTTGCAACTTTGACTACCGCGGTCTTAATTTTATACTCGACAGCTATGGCGGGAATAAATGTCGTAGAGTCATTTGGTAAAAAAATTACTTTATGGCAGGCTGCTTTAATTATCGGTTTACCAGCAATTATTTTGAGTACAAGGATGGAAGTAATTTTCTTCGTTATTCCTTGGCTAGAGTGGCTGGGAATTGGTCTTGCCCCAATTTTCGGAGTTATGTTGTTTGACTACTTCTTTATCCATCGCAATGGATTTATCACAGAAGAATTATATAATGAAGAAAAAAGTAGATATTGGGGTCATAAAGGTTTCAATCTTGCCGGTTACGGAGCAGCTATATTAGGTGGAATTATCTACTATTTAGTTATGCACTATGTAAAACCCGTTCAACCTTGGGTTATGGCTTCACTTGTATCAATGGTTATTTCTGGGGTAGTATATTTGCTCTTAATGAAGACTTCTTTAAACATTTCCAATTCTACTACCACAAAAAATATATAAACTTTGTAAAGCTGGCAATTCATTTGCCAGCTTTATCACTAAATTATAGCCTCGCGGAATAGAAAAGCACTTAAAGATAAAATGGCAAAAATTCACTGGGAATTACCTAATTTTAGAGAGAAAACTATGCTTTGAACACAAATAGTAAAAACGGCATGCCAAATAAACCTACCAATGTGAAGTTTTAATAAATGGTGCTAGCTAGGCAGTTTGGTTAAAAGTGAGTTCTGGAAGTCTTAAAGTTTGATTTTGTTCGCTGTACCAAGCATCTATGTGTTGACACATCATAATACAGTAAATGCGGATGTACCAAATTTTAGTAGAACGGTGACGACCAGCCTCCAAATGAAAATCAATTTTTTCTCGTTTGTTAGAACGCTCAACAGAAGTACGCCGTTTGTAAGTGAGCTGCCATTTGTCTGGAGATCTAGGGGTTTTTGGTAAATAGCCGTAGATTATCTTTTGAAAAAGTGTGGAATGTATGGCCGTATTCGGCAGTAGAGCAAGGGTTCTTGCAATTGTTTTTTGTACCACAAGCAAGAGGGAATTTCCATTTTCGGTGATTTTGGAATACATTGTATCCATTTGGTTTCATTTGTTTCCCGATTGGACAGATGGGGATTCCTTTAGGAGAGATTTGAATATAGTCTTTGTCCCATCTAACTCGGAGAATTCCGAGAGACTATAATTTAGTAAGGAGGAGGATAAGACCTTGGCTAAAATACTGGGGATCATTGGTGGAGGACGAAGAAACGGTTATACTTCATTTTTTCTTAAAGAATCAATTCAAGCAGCGCAGACAGATGGTGTGGAAACAGAAATTATCTATCTTCCAGATTATGCATTTACGCCTTGTATAAGTTGTTTCAGTTGTTTGCGTAATCCTCAACATACTTGTGTACGCAATGACGAGTTTGGCAAAAACGGTAAGGGAGAAATCTTTCAAAAAGTTACTGAAGCAAACGCTATCATTATTGCAGATCCGGTTCATTTATCAGGAGCAAGTGCTCAAACTCATATGTTTTTTGAACGATGTTATCCTTTCTTATGGAGTGGTTTATTGAATGGAATGCCGATAGCTTCAATTTCTGTTGCTAGCAATAAGGGCATGCATATTAATGCTCGCAGAGACATCTGTAGATGGAGTTATGCATTTTCTATGAAGTATTTAATGGGAGTTGCTTTGCATACAGCTTATGGTGAAGAAAAAAACATTAATGCAGTACGAGAGTTAGGTCAAATTGTTAGTAAAGCAGCTAAGGCTGATGCTCGTGATGGCAGAATTTCGTTTACGGTTGAGGATTGTTTTAAACTATATAGTAGTAAACCTTGGAATGCATTTCAGTATAATTTGGAGAATCTAACTGATGGACTTTTTACTTGGGAAGATTCCATTATTCAAAAAGCGAAAGAGCATGTTAAAAAGCCTGACGCCTTAAAGTTACTCGCTAGTGCCGAAAAAGCTTTAGATATCGCGGTGGAATCCTATCAAAAAAAACAGGAGGAAGAAGCTGCCAAGCACTTGGCAGAAGCTAGAACTGTTTGGGCTGAGGCAACCTTAAAAGAATTTTTGGAGGATGATATTTTCAAGGTTTAAAGATAGGATGGTGGTTACAAAATGAATTTAAGCAATAACCTTGCCAAATTTATTTTTAATTTAAACTACCAAGCTCTACCCAAACCAGTTGTAGAAAAAGCAAAATTATGTATATTACATGGTGTGGGGTTAGGTTTGGCAGGTTATGATACACATTATGCACAAATGGCGAGAGACATGGTAAAGAGGATGACAGCAGGAAATAATATTAAAGGAGCAACGCTTCTTGGTGAAAAAGAAAAACTTACACCTGAACTTTCAGCTTTCGCTAATGCTGTACAGTTTCATAGCCGTGCACAAGAAGACTTTTACGGTGCGTTACATTTCGGACCTATAATAATCCCGGTTGTTTTAGCGATTTCTGAAGATCTTAAGAAAAATGGCCAAGAGTTGATTACTGCTTTGGTAATTGGATATGAGGTAGCATTAGCATTAGCAAAAGATTTTGTGAAATATAGCAGTAGTAGAGGCTTTAGAGGGACAGCAAATTACGGGATATTTGGTGCAGTAGCGGCAGCCTGTAAACTAATGGGGTTGACGGAGAAACAAATAGTAAGCGCATTTGGTTATGCATCGGCTTTTGCTTTTGGGAATTCTCATTCCTTGTTAGCCGGAACTCCTGAGTGGAGATTTCAGGCTGGGATGGCTGCTATGAATGGTATCATGGCAGCAAAATTGGCTCAAACAGGGGATGGTGCAGAGACTGCATTAGTTGGAAAAGCAGGTTTTTATCCATCTTTTGCTGGAGTCGCAGACTTACAAGAAGACAAGATTACTGATAATTTAGGTAAAGAATATGAAATATTAAAAATAGGGTTTAAACCTTATCCCGGTAACATCTATGTTCAAACACCTATCTTGTCAGTGCAAAAAATGTTAACTCAGCATCAGATTTTGGCTGAAGATATTGAAAAAGTAATTATCTATATGCATCCGCAAGAAACAGTTTTCCCTGGTATAACTTTTCAGGGACCGTTCACTAAAGAAGGACAGTCCATTCTTAGCGTACCTTACTGTGTAGCATTAGTATGTTTGAGAAAAGAACTAAAATGGCAAGATTATGTAAATTATCAAGAAAAAAAAGTAAATGAACTTGCAACCCGTATAACAGTCGAAAGTGCAGCAGATATTAACCCTTTTTCTTGTCGAGTAGAGTTTCTTCTCAAGAACGGCTCTATGTTTAATTTCGAAATGAAAATTTCTTCCATGTACTATGATTTTGAACCTGATGAAGAAGTGAAAGTCATTACACGTATTCTTCAAGAATTTACTTTAGATTTTTCCTACGTAGAAAAAGTTATCAAACTTCCAGAAATAATCTTAACATCCGATAATATTTTTGGTTTATTATCGCAATTGGCATTAAATAAATAATATCGCCTAAAAGGGACGGAACAATGACTCAGCCAAATCGGGAGTAGTGTCTTTTAGAGATTTTAAGAGACAGTACCCTGTTTTTTCAATTAAAATAAGTGCTTCCTGCAATTGTTCTATCAAATTATTAAGTATGGTTTGTACGGAAAAGCAAAAAATGGGCAGTACTAAAAATATGTTATAATTCTCAAGACCAGTTGGATTTCAATTCAGAAGGGACAAGGGGACAGGTGACTTGTCCCTTTTAGTTTAAATTTAAACTGGTATAATTATCCTGAGGTGGTGCGACAGTCTGGAATTGTCAAATTCAGTGCAGTGGATAAACTCGTAATTTTAGCCCAAAGGAATAATATTCCAACTTATGGTTAGGCTATAGTTGGCTCTTATCTATCGGAAGGGTAGGGCATATTCCGTTTTTTGATGTATTCCGATTATTTTTCAAACCATGCTGAGTATTTTGTAGATGCAACACCGTCACTATCCTTCCGATTAAAAGAATCGGAATATTGTATTCTACTATTTTGTTTATTCCTCCATAATAGAGACATCTGGCGGTCAACCAAGACGAATCTATTATGGAGGTTTTTCTATGCAAAAGATCATGGAAGCAATCGAGTGTGTTTTGGCATTTCTCCGAAAGATCCCTCTCAGTAATAGTAGCATTAAGCAGTATAAGATTTATCTGCGGAGTAGCATTGCTCCTTACTGCGAAGCCAACTGCATTGAGAGCTTTTCTGATGACGAAATGCAGGCCTATGCAGAGGAACAGATGTCAAGGGTAAAGAACGGTGAGTTTAGCAAATCTACTATGGTACACCGAAGGAAAGCGGCTGTACTACTGGCAGACTGCATGCAAGGCAGGGAGCTTGTTTGGAAGCAAAAGAGTTTCAAACAGAGAAAGCTGTGCGATTACTTTGAAGAGATTCTGGCTGACTACAGCACCCACATCTCTAAATCCTTAGCACTCAGGACTATCCGGAGGCACATATGCATAATACGGCAGTTTCTTGTTTTCATTGAGCAAAATAGCATGCAGAGTTTCAACAAACTAACGTCCGAGAATGTGAAGGACTTTGTTGCGAATGCAGCTCCAAACCATAAAGCCAGCATATCAATGTTCACGGGTGCAATAAGAAAATTTCTTTCATACCTAGCTGATACCAGACTTGCATCTATCAACGCTGAATGGAACCTTATCAACCCGGCACCCAGACATCGAAAATTGCTACCTTGCTTTTCCGACAAAGAGACGGAAGCCATTCTTGATAGTGTGGACAGAACTACTCCTATCGGGAAACGAGATTATGCTATCCTAATGATCGCACTTTGGACAGGGCTTCGAGGCGTGGATATTTTAGACCTAAAGAGATCGTACATCGACTGGAATCGTAAGGCGATCAATGTAATCCAAGGTAAAACCGTTGTGGGTATTCAAACGGAATTATCGCCAGGAGTAGGCAACGCTATAGCAGACTATATTCTGAACGGTCGCCCCGAAACGGATTCTCCATACATATTTGTACGTCATAGAAGACCTCATGACAGGTTAAGTGATTACACAGGCAAGGACATAATGGTCAGATCTCTTTGCGAAGCAGGCATTCCTCATGAAGCTTGGGATGGCAAGTCATTCCACGCATTAAGGAGAACTTTTGGGACAAGACTTGTTCGGGCAGGAGTTCCTATTCGATCCGTTGCTGAGATGCTTGGGCATGCAAATCCGAACTCTGCCAAACGTTATGTTGCCTTAGACATAGAAGGTCTCCGCGTATGCTGTCTGGACATTTCCATGTTCAGAACCAAGAAAGTTGGTCTGTTATGACATATGAATTTAGAAGCGGATTTGCCAGGCAGATCCAAGAAATGCTGAAACGTAGAGCCGCAATGGGGCATTCCGTGAAAGATTACAATAGTATCCTTGCGAACTTTGATCGGTTTTGTATGAATCATTTCCCGAACGAAACCATTCTTACGAAAAAAATCGCGTTCGCTTGGTGTAACGATGCCAAAGGCAATGGCAAAGGTGGCTTTAATAGAGCAAGTGCACTTCGAGGACTCGCTCGGTATATCTTCCTGGCAGGCGAAGAAGCATATGTCATGCCACCGTCCTTCTTTCCTATGCCAAAGGCCAAACAACCTATCATCATGAACCATGTTGAACTAGCGGACTTTTTTGAGGCGACGGATTGCTACTCTAGCAGCAGGAAAAACGTTTTACAAGAGTTTACGGTGCCGGTCATTTTCCGTTTACAGTATGCCTGCGGAATGCGTCCACAAGAGGTGCGGTGTCTGCGGTGTGTAGATATCAACTTCACCGATAATGCCATTTATATCGCCGATGGAAAGCACCACAAGGATCGATGCCTGCCCGCTAACGCAGAAGTTATGGAGATGTGCAAGAGGTACAACCGAATAGCGGAAAAACTGATCCCCCACAGAACATACTTCTTTCAAGCTCAATCGGGAAATGCCTACACAACCGATTGGCTCTGCAATACTTTCCGTATGTGCTGGGAGATGAGCGGAAATGAAAACAGACGTGGTTCCTGTACTCCCTATGCTCTCCGACACAATTTCGCTACACAAATACTCATGCGCTGGATTGAAGAGGGAAGGGATCTGGACGCGATGATCCCATACCTCAGTACTTATATGGGGCACGAAAACTTTTCTTCCACATACTACTACATTCATTTACTGCCAGAGCGGTTAGCGCTTATGGACTTCACTCGCTCAGACGGTATCATACCGGAGGTTTGTGATTATGAAGAAGACTAAAGATAACCTATTCTCACATCTGCGAGAGTATTTTACCATTTTCCTACCTAAACAGGCACGGCGCAGCTCGCATACGATCCTAGCCACGCAGCAGGTGTGGAATATGCTGCTTTCCTTCGTCTGTAGCGCAACCGACAAGCGTGTTGAGAGTCTCACCTTTGCGGATCTTTCCCGCGAGAACGTGATGAATTTTCTGGATAAAATGCAGCAGACAAAAGGATGGACTCCGTCTACACGAAATCACCGACTGGCACGCATCCGCTCATTTTTTCGTTATGTAGCCAGCATCGAACCAACACTTGTTTTTTATCTGGATGACCTGCGGGGTATCCCGATGCAAAAAGATGTGAACAAGTCCTTCATGCTGGAGTATATGTCCAAGGATGCAATAACCGCTGTTCTTCGCCAACCTGACCCATCCAAGAAAATCGGGATTCGCGATTTATTCTTTTTGGTGTTAATGTATGACTCAGCTGCCCGTGACTGCGAAATGCTATCCATGCGTTTTTGTGATTTTGATCCGGTAGGAAAAGTTGTATATTTGTTAGGGAAAGGGAACAAACCGAGAAGTGTCCCGATTAGCGATGATACAATTCAGCATTTTCACAGATACGCGAAAACATTCCATCCCCAAAAAGACGGATTTGTTCCCATGTTCTATACGATTCGGCATGGCAATAAGGGGCAGATATCTGATGACAACGTGGCCAGATTTGTCAGCAAATATGGAGATTCTGCAAAAGCTGAGTGCTCAGAAGTCCCTGATTGTGTTCACCCACACTTGGTCAGAAAAACGCGTGCCATGCTTCTGTATCAGGCAGGAATGCCACTAGAATTGCTAGCTCAGTTTCTGGGTCATAACGATCCGATGACAACATTGATCTATGCTCGCGCAGATAACGAGATGAAGCGCAAAGCCATTGAGAGTGCATCAGCTGTAACCGGCTCAGTTAGTCCGGAAGTTGAAGAAGCTACATGGGACGGCAACGAAGAAATGGTCAAGCGTCTGCTTGGATTGGGCTAAAGCAATATCCCGATATATTGCTGGGGGCGTAATGAGTTGTCTTGCGTTCCCAACATGGTTCTTAAAATAATCGGAATACATCAAAAAACGGAATATGCCCTA
>JUEF01000071.1 GCA_000802045.1 Peptococcaceae bacterium BICA1-8 | reverse complement strand
AGTGGCTAGTGGCTAGTGGCTAGTGGCTAGTCAAATTATTTCAGGTTCGCTTGATAGTATACTACTTTTTGGTGAACATTTTGCATCTGACACAAGCATTGAATGATATTAAAGTTATTTTCGACAAATGATAAATTTTTCCTTTTAAAAATTATGTATACTTTTTATTATCTATCTTCTTGGTATATTTATTCTCACCTCTCTGAGTTTTTCCTTAAAAAAGAACACCTCCCGCAGGAGATGCTCCAAGTTTAGTTATTCATATAGCCATTGTTCTGGCAGATAGTTGTACTCCTGGAGTTCCCGAGGTTCAAAGTAAATATCAATTTCTCTTTGGGCACTCTCTACACTATCTGAGCCATGAACTACATTCCGTCCGATATCCTGGGCAAAGTCTCCCCTGACTGTCCCTGGCAGGGCATCTAAGGGATTAGTTGCACCATTAATTTTCCTTACTTCCTGCACGGCATTTTTTCCTTCTACAACCATTACTACTACAGGAGCACTAGTGATATAGTTAATCAACCCAGCATAAAAACCTTTGCCCTGATGCTCCTGATAATGTGAGCCCGCCATTTCTTCTGTAACCTTAATCAGCTTTAACCCACTAATTTTTAGCCCTTTATTTTCTAATCTTAGTAATACTTGACCTACTAAACCCCTCTGTACTCCATCTGGCTTTATCATTACAAAAGTCTGTTCCACTCATTATCACTCCTAAAAGTAATCTTTATGGTAGTGTCCTCAGGGCCATTATCATCTAAGTTGATTACCTCTTCGTCTGCTTTAATAGTAGCCTGAGGAGTTCTTTCATCATCACCTTGTTTAGGTAAAAGGGTTACCTTTTCCATTAATTCTGCAAATTCTTCAGCCACAATAACCTCTTTCTCCATTAATGTTTGAGCAATTAAGTGGAGCTTATTGATGTTATCCCGCAACAGTTTTTCTGCCTTTTGATAAGATTCTTCCATAATCCTTCGTACCTCTTTATCAATAGAAAAGGCAACAGCCTCACTGTAATTGCGGTCTCGACCAAGATCTCTGCCTAAGAAAACCTGTTCCTGTTTATTGCCAAAAGTGATGGGGCCAAGCTCGTCAGACATACCCCACTCTGTAATCATCTTCCGAACTGTACCAGTAGCCCTTTCTAAGTCATTCTGAGCTCCTGTACTTATATCATTTAAAACAATGGCCTCAGCAACCCTGCCTCCCAGCATCATGGTGATTTGGTCTAAAAGCTGGGATCGGGTCATATAGTTTCTATCTTCCCGAGGTAATAACAGGGTATAACCGCCCGCTCTACCCCTAGGGATAATAGACACCTTATGCAGTGGATCACAATTGGGCAGAAGCTCTGCCACTAAGGCGTGGCCGGCTTCGTGGTAAGAGACAATTTTCTTTTCAAACTCGCTGATAACCCTAGATTTTTTCTCCGGACCGGCAATGACACGCTCAACTGACTGTTCTAGCTCAGTCATCGTAATGGTCTCTCTAGCGCGGCGTGCTGACAGAAGAGCAGCCTCATTTACGAGATTGGCTAAATCAGCTCCAGTAAATCCGGGTGTCCCCCTAGCTATAACTGCCAAATCAACATTTTCTGCAAGAGGTTTACCTCTAACATGAACCCTTAGAATCTCTTCCCGACCTCTAACATCGGGTCTATCAACAGTAATCTGACGGTCAAAACGTCCTGGCCGTAGTAGTGCAGGGTCTAGAATATCCGGTCTATTAGTAGCAGCAATTATGATTATACCTTCATTAACATTGAAACCATCCATTTCAACAAGTAATTGGTTTAATGTTTGCTCTCTCTCATCATGACCACCGCCTAAGCCTGCTCCCCTTTGACGGCCTACGGCATCAATCTCATCGACAAAGACTATACACGGTGCATTTTTCTTGGCTTGTTCAAACAGGTCTCTAACCCTGGAGGCACCAACACCAACAAACATTTCTACAAAATCGGAACCACTTATACTAAAGAAAGGAACACCAGCCTCCCCAGCTACAGCCCGTGCTAAAAGGGTTTTACCAGTACCAGGAGGTCCAAATAACAAAACGCCTCTCGGTATCTTTGCACCTAAAACGGTAAACTTCTTGGGGAATTTCAGAAACTCTACGACCTCTTCTAATTCTTCCTTGACCTCATCGGCACCAGCCACATCAGCAAAAGTAACCCGTATTTTATCATCAGTATGGAGCTTAGCTTTACTTTTACCAAACTGCATTACCCGGCCGCCGCCGCCTTGAGTTTGCTGCATCATAAAGAAAAAGACACCAATTAACAACAGTATGGGAAGTAATGTTGACAAGACCCCCGTCCACCAAGGTGGTGTAGGTGTAGGTTCTTGGTCAAATGCAACATTATTCGCCAACAGTGTATCAATCAAATAGGGATAATTTTTTGGAGCCTCTATAGTAAATTCCTTACCATCGGAGTTCACACCAGTTATTACCTGGTAATTATTTTCGGTAATGATATTTACTTCATTAACTTTTCCCTTTTCTACAGCAGTAATAAATTCAGAAAAATTATTATAGGGTATTTCCTGCTCTTGGGGGGTATTTGTCCAGCGCAGGACAGAAACTGCTATTAAAACTATTAATAGATATATAGCTAAGTTCTTAAAAACTCGGTTCAAATATTTACCTCCTCTCAAATGTCAGCCAAATTTGTCAGTACCCGGAAAAAGGTACAGTTAAACTAGATTAATTAATACCAATATACTCTATCATAATACGCCCGATTTTTCAAACATATTCATCCCAAATCAGCTCTAAGTTCAAGTACATTTTTGTGTCGGAGCTTACTTTATAATCGTTATTCAGAGTAATTCCCGGGAGCCAAATAATTTCTTCACTCCAACATACTATCGGTACATTATCCCTCACTTCTTTAGCAATTTTTTGGTCAATAAATATATCTTTAAGTTTTTTGGTCCCTTGCATACCTAAAGGCTTAATTCGATCACCGGGCTTTCTTTGCCGTATTGTTAAAGGAGACCCAATTTTATCCCCGTCCAAAGTCACTTGATAAAAGTCCTTAAATCCATCAGGCTTGGTATCCGTATAAAAGGCATTAAAAGTATGATTTTTAGACAGTTCAACCCTCCCCGGTATCTCCCATAGAGCTGTAAACCCTTCATTTCTTTCTGTAAAGTGAACTTTCTCATCTAGAAATTCCAGATAGTCATATTTTTTTTTAACAACTATAGCCTTTGGTAAATTAAGCTGCTTGGCGCCTTTATCTGCTTGACAAAGCTCTGCAAGCTTTTCTACATGATTAAAGCTGAGTCCCTGTTCTTCTGGGCGCATTATATTATATACCTTGCGAAAGATCCTTCTTTTTAGTGCCGGATGTTCTCCATTCAATTTCGTAGTGCTTAATATAAGCTTACCCTTTTGAGAGGATATTAAAAAGTCTGGCAGCAATTTATCGGTTAATTCATCTAGAAACCGGTTATCTTCAGCAGCAATGTTTTCAAGCTTTAATAAAGACTCCACTATCTGGGGATTAAGCTCTTTTTTAAGATAGGGTAAAAGCTCAAGCCTTATTTTATTGCGCAGATAAATAGTTTTTTTATTACTGGGATCTAAATAAAAAGTCAATTGATTTTCCTTGCAATAATTAATTATTTCGTCTTTATATGCTTGAGCTAGAGGTCTAATAGTCCATCCGTTGACCGGCGGCATCCCTGCTAAGCCTTCAAGACCGGTACCTTGAATTAGGTGCAGGAGTAATGTCTCGGCTCTATCCTCAGCATGATGACCCAGGGCCAATTTCTGCGCTCCGATTTCCCGACCAAGCTGCAGAAATATTTGTTTGCGTACCTGGTGCCCAGCCTCCTGGGGAGAAAGTCCTTGTTCTCTAATGAGCTTCGGCACATCCCTGTCCAATATCTTATATCCTAGCCCCAGATTTTCTGCTAATTCAGCAACAAATTCCGCCTCTCTTCGTGCTTGTTCTCCTCTAAACATATGATTTACATGAACAACAAAAAGATTTAATTGATACTGTTCCTTTAAAAGAAAAAGAATATTCAAAAGGGCTATGGAATCAGGACCACCTGATACTCCTACCAATACTACATCTCCCACAGCTAGCATCTGATATTTTTCTATTGTATTTTTTACTCTTTCCAAAAAACTCGCCATTATATCCTCCGAAATTAAGGCTGAGGTTGAGGTTGAGGTTGAGAAGAACTATTTCCTTAACCTTAACCTAGCGAAGCGAAACCTTAACCTTGAATTTAGTAAACGCCTACAGAGTTAATTCTGTAGGCGTTTATTTTCTCCTGCTTAAATTTTTCCCATTTATTCCGCCCGATAGTCGATACGGGCAACCAGAACCGTTAAATCATCATTAATTTTACCCCGCAAGGTCTTTCTAGCCAATTCAATTAAGTAATTAGCAATATTCTGCGGATCATCCTGAGGCAAAGCCTGGATAACCCGGTACCAATCTTCAATGTTTCCATTTAATACCTCAAAAACGCCATCGCTCATATTAATAATTAGATCTCCCACCTGAACAGGATAAACAAAGTTTTCGGAATCTACCTGGTTAAAAATTCCTACTGGTAGTGTTTTAGCTTTAACGGCCTGTACTTGTGTGCGCCTTTTGATAAAGGAAGGCGCTGCACCAATTTTAATAAATTCCACTAATGCTGTAACCTCATTTATTACAGTTAAATCAATTGTTGTAAAAATTTCTTCCCCAGAGCGCAAGAATAACACGGAGTTGACCGTATCAACAGCCATTTTGATGCTGAGTCCAGCTCCTAAAAGCTGTTCTAATAGGTTAATGGCCGTAGTACTTTCTTCAGAGGCTCTATGGCCTGCACCCATCCCGTCACTTAGAACCATAAGAAATTTGCGGTTAGGCAAGCTGACACAGGACCAATTATCACCGGAAACATCACTGCCTTCTTTGATAGCCATAGCTACACCGGTAGTAACCGAATAGGTCTTGCTGGGGTTTAGATGATATGTGCAGCTTTTATTGCCCGCAGTAGGACAATGATGTTCCTTTACAGTATATGTCCGGTCTAATAACTGGGATATCTTTGGTGCTATAAATTGAGTACACCAATTTTGCTCAGGACAGGCTTTTTGTACTATAATAATTTCCTTATCCCCTGCCGGTGTCTCAATTACTTTGATATTTTGCACTTTAATATTCTCATCTAAAAGGTACCCCTTGAGATATTGGGCTAAATCTTCATCACTGGTTTCCCGAATTTTTAATTCTTGGGAAAAGCCTTTAACAAGCTCCGCCATACCTGCTAACTGTCGAGCAACTAACTGCTGGGAACCCAAAAGCTTGTCCTGATATTTTTTCTCCTGCTTATAAAGCTTTAGCTGATACATCAAGGCAACGCTAAGTTCTCTTAGGCGCATACACCTTCTTTGCAGATCCACGGAAAAGGTCTGTTCAGAAATACTGCCGTTAAATTCACCTTTAGAGCAGACCTCTACCAAGGAGCGATAGGTCTTATAAAATTCTTTGTCCCAGCAAATAGAGCAATGTGAGCACCGATCACAGACTTGTTTTGCAACCTCATTAAGTATGTATGTTAAAGGATTATTATCCTTTTGATTAATATCCTTTTCTTCCTCTTCCACTGCAGCACTCATTGGGATAAAGGCTTTACTAAGCTCATTAAACACTCTGGACATGCGCTCTAGTTTTTTTGTACTTTCTTCTACTGCAGGGGAACTATCTATTTCAACCTTTTCCTCTTTCATCATATACTTATTAGGAATCAGCAAAAATAAGAGACCCGCCAATCCTGTTTCCACCAACGCCAAAATAACTTGTTCTTGGCCGGAAAAATATATAGATAACATGAGATTACCTAAAGCAAAACCAATTAATACTCCAACTCTGCCTAATCCCTTAAATATACCTCCCAATAAACCTGATAATGCATAAAAACCAATGCTGGCTGTACTTATATTTCCACTCATACTTGGGACTAGCCCTACTAGAGTTCCCATAGCTGCCCCACCACCAGGACCAGCAAAATATGCCCCCAACAAAACAGCTATTCTAGAAATAAAGCTCTGGATATTTATATATGCCAATTCAAAATTACTTAAGCCCAGGAGAATTCCTAGACCAACAATAAAACAGCTAATCTTATCTTCTAAAACCAACTGGATATTGCGACTCCTTTTTTCCCAAGCCCCCAGCGCGGTAAGAGTGACCAAAGTAATCAGACCGGCAAAAATACTTTCAAAGGTTATAGCAACCCAACCATAAAGGGGACCTTGTCCAAAAATAATAAATACACCTTTAGTAATGAGGACGATAGCTGTAACTAATCCAGGCACAATTAACCACTGCTGGCGATTGATAAGAAACTGCTTATAAAGGGTTCCAAAGATTAAGAGCAGGATAATGGTACTCGCCAAACCGAGGAGACCTATGCTAATCATCCAGCTCCCTATAAGAGCCCCCCCCAAGGCCCACCATCTTCTTTGTTTATCCCAAACAGAAATAGCCCCTACTAAAGCTGGAGCAAAGGGTCGTATTTCCCCCAAAATAACTGATTGCGACAGGATATAGCCAAGGACTGCAAAGAGTAAATTTTCCCACCTGAGCCAATTAACTAAAGTCAAACTAGCTTTTTGCTGTTTTGTTACTATTTTACCCAACATACGAAACACCTTCTTTTGTAGAAAAATAATGCTGCTTTTAATTATAGTTGATGTAATTGGAATTATCTGTCAAAAGTTGTAGGTTATTTAGCACAAATTACCCCATGGTTTTACAACATATACTAATTTTTAAGGTTTGAATTACTTTTAGGTTTACTTTTACCCGAAAAAGCACACCAATAGGAGTTTGATTAAGTTAAAGTATAGATAAACTGCACAAGATTGCCCCACGTATACTTGTCTTTGTACTAAATTAAGAAAAAAGCAATACTATCACAAGCAAAAAGGGTGCTTATGGCACCCTTAGAAAATTATGTCGAATACCATCAGTAACTTCTTATTGATTTTACCTACTATTATTATCAACGAAACAGTACAGACAGCATACTTTAATCCTTCAGTTTGCGCAGATGCTTATTGACCTTATCTTTCCTGGATATTCTTAAAGGTTCATTTTTTTCGTTTTCGTGATCCTCCGATGCGGTCTCAGATTTATCGTTACTTTGGAGAGTTTTTTCTTGAGGGCTAACAGAAACTTCTTTTTCTCGAGGTGTAGTTATTTTTTCTTCTTCTTTTATCTTCTGGACTTTCTGCTTCTCTTTTTTTCTTTCTTGGACCTTTTCTACCATTTCTTTTACTTTTAGCATAATTTCCTGGGGTGCAAATGCTTCCTCTACATGGGGTCCCGGACTAATCTTAAGAAAAAAATTACCTTCAACCAATACTTCCCGCTTATCCACAACACTAGTCCGCAAGCTGCCGCTGGAAACTTCTAAAGCACCTATAGACTGTACCTGTGCATTTAACATTATTCTTTCTGTAAAAGGTTCTACCTGCTGAGTAACTATAACTTGTTCTCCCCTGCTTTTTCCGCCGATATACATAAGAAAGATCTCTTTCCAGCCTGATACAGTTAATACTGAGTCCTCTAATTTATGCTCTGATAAAATAAACCTGACCTGGGCACTAACCGTTTCTTTTACTTCAGGTAAAGGCAGACCTACCTTAATCGTACTCATCCCCGGAAAATCTCCGATAATACCTTCTTCACTCCGCCACGGAAGATATCCCAGGCTAGCTAGAGTGATTATTCCTTCTACGAGAATGCTGTCCACGCCTATCTTTTTTGCGTAGACATATTTGACTTCTGGAATTACTTCTCCCATACGTAGGGATTTTATTGAAGTCCGGTAAGGAAGGGCAAGCTTCACTAGCTCGGTATTTTCTGTTTCTCCTGGTAATTCTAGGTTCAAATCTACTAACAGCCTGCCTATGACAGCTTTGGGGTTTAAAGCCCAGGAAATACCCTCTACTACATTCCTGCTATTTATCCCAACTACTTCCCCTACATCCCGTTGAGCCGAAGGCAGCTTAACAAGTGCTCTACAAACTAAAAAAGTTATGTCATCACCCAAAAGCCCTTCCGCATTATTCCAGACATAAGTAACACCTTGTGGATTATTAGGGCGGTACATGGCTTTCACACTCCTTTAAAATTAATGCACAATATAGTATGAAAAAACCTACCCGTTTGTTACAAACAAACGGGTAGGTTTTTTCATAAAGTTACTAGTGACTGGTGACTAGTTATTAGTGGCTAGTGGCTAGATTTGGGTTAGTTTTTTGGGTTTCGCGCTCACTCACCCACGAATAGACGTATAGACGTATAGACGCTAATATTCTTCATTAGAAGAATACAGTACTTCACATTCACCTTGCTGACAATGGTGATGACAAAAAGGGCATTCCAAATCTTCTCGGGCATCAGTAAACATCATGCCACACTGGCTGCATTTATAGCTTTTTTCAGCATTATCTACCATAACAGAAAATACCTCCTCAATTATGCTTATGATTAGCATTTCCCATCTTACGCTGTAATTATTATTCCATATAAAATATCCTTTTCACTGGCAGTAATTTTTTTGACCCCTAATATTTCCATAACCTTCTCTAGAATATATATGCCATAAGGAATAATATCTGCCCTTTCCGGCTGGAGTCCTTTTACTGTTTTTCTTTGCTCAAGACTTAACCTATTAAGCTTATTACTAATACTTCTTATATCTTCGAGCTCCAATTGATAACCGTGCACCTGAGCAGGGTCATATTTTTCTAGACCCAGTTTAATAGCAACCAAAGTAGTCACTGTTCCGCCTACACCTACTAAAATAGGGTTTACTGAAAACCACTCCGGGATTAGGTTCGCAAGGATAGTTGATGTGTCAGCAATTAATTTTTTATTCTCATAGAGGCGAACAGCTCCTAAATTCACACTTCTATATTCTATGCCTTTAGGAGTAGGGAAAATAAGTTCCGTACTGCCGCCTCCCAGATCCACAACAATGTATTTTTTTAACTCAGCCTGTTCTAAATCACTTACTACTCCTAGATAGCTGAGCTCCGCTTCTTTTTCTCCAGTTAAAACTTCCAGCTGAAATTTTGTCTTTTGGTAGACTTCGTCAGCCACTTCTAGTTTATTCTGTGCATCCCTGACAGCACTAGTGGCAACAAGTCTAACCTTTTCTACGTTAAACTGAAGACATTTATTGATATACCTTTCTAAGCACTTCAGCGTCCTCGTCAAAGCGCAGCGGTTTATTATCCCTGAGCCACCTACACCTTCACCTATTCGAGTGGCCTCCAAATCAGTATATAGGGGAATAACCTGATTGCCATTATAATTAGCTACCAATAGCCGCGTACTATTTGTACCAATATCTATTGCAGCAATTCTCATATTACTACCATTCCTTTCACTATGTTCAAAGCACAAAAAAATTCATGAAAGCTCTCAATTCTAAATTCTACATTCTACATTAATTAAGCTTCAACGCGTTAAAAAAGCACCCTAAGGGTGCTCTAATATTTGCTTCCACTTTTTCTCTTGGAATTAATATTCTTGTTTAGTGATGCAATTCTCTCGTCACTGTCCTTCATGTATCTTGTTAATTTCTCCTCGAAGGGAATATCTGGTTTTACTTTGGCTTGTCGGATGGATAATCCGATTTTACCATTGGAGTCAATGTTAATCACCTTGACTCTAATCTTATCCTGCTCTTTTAAAAAATCACTAACATCCTTTACGTAGCTGTCCGCAACTTCAGAAATATGAACTAAGCCTGTAATTCCTCCCGGAAGTTCGACAAACGCACCAAATTTAGTAATCCCTGTAACAATACCCTCTACAATTTGCCCTTTTGCTATGGACATACTAAAATTAAATCCTCCCTATAAATCAGATAATTTATTATATCCACCAGGGCTTTAAAATGTCAAGACACCAATTTACGGTTGTACCTCTTTAGCCCGCATAATCACGATTTCTCCTGGTTTAATAAGACCTAGTTTTTCTCTGGCAATTTTTTCAATAGCTTCCGAGGTATAATTGTATTCTAATTCTTCCTGTAATTCTATATTTTCTTCTTGAACCTTTGCCAACTGCGCCTCTAAAACCTTAATTTCCTCCTTCAACTGATATCCCTGATAGAAGCTTGAAGAAAAAGAAAACAACATATAGACTAATATACTAAATAAAATTAGCCTGCTCAACTTCCGAGATGTAAAGCCTCTTTTAATTCTTTTCTTTTTTTGTTCTTGCCCTTCAGCACTAAATCTAGTTTGTCTTTGAGGTAATGCCATTATTCATCATCCTCCATCAATCCTAAAACAGAGCCTGGTAAAATAATAACCACTTCATAGCCCTTATTCCGAGCCCTATTATACAAAGTAGCAACTGTACTTGCACTAATTCCTAACTTCTTAGCAATAGTGTCATTAGAGAGGCCTGTCTCCTTCAAAGTTACTACTTGTCTTTCCCGGAAGCTTAGTTTTTCCATTCCTCTTAGTTCTATTTTCATATATTCACCATTTTTTGGTAATTTATCCCCAGCCTTATCCACAGATTGTGGACAAATTTTGTACAATATTTGTATTTATCTTAGTTCTCCTCTATTATTTAAAATCCTTCTTTTTTCCAAATTAATTATATGTTTATTAGAGCAAAAATAGACTAAAAAAATAGCCCCGAAGGGCGAAAAAGAGTATTATTTAACCACGTGCCCTCCGGGCACACGGATGAACACGGTTAAAAGATTAAAGAATATTTGATATCAAACAACCCATATAACTACCATATTTGGGAAAGGAACTCCTTAGTCCTCTCCGTTTGGGGATTATCAAATATTTTAGTCGGACAGCCTTCTTCAACTATCCTGCCTTCATCCATATAAATAACTCGATCAGCTACCTCACGGGCGAAACCCATTTCATGGGTTACTACTACCATCGTCATTCCTTCTTTAGCTAGGTTTTTCATAACTGCAAGTACTTCACCTACTAGTTCAGGATCTAATGCTGATGTTGGTTCATCAAAAAGAATTACCGATGGCTCCATAGCCAAAGCTCTAGCAATAGCCACCCTTTGCTTTTGACCACCTGAGAGCATACTCGGATATGCTTCTTCTTTGTCACTAAGTCCTACCTTGTCTAGATAATATTTTCCTACTTCTATGGCATCTTTCTTTGACATACCTTTAACCTGGGTTGGACCTTCGATTACATTCTGCAAAACAGTCATATGAGGAAAGAGATTAAAGTGCTGAAATACCATACCCACATGAGTCCGCATTTTATTAATCATCTTTTCATTATTATTATCAATTACTACATCGTCAATTTCGATAATGCCCTTTTTAAATCTTTCTAGAAAATTGATACACCTAAGAAGAGTACTTTTTCCCGAGCCGCTAGCACCAATAATTACTACAACCTCGCTTGGATTGATAATCAAGTCTATTTCTTTTAAAACATGCAAATCACCAAACCATTTCTCCAAACCTTTAACCTTAATCATTTTACTCCTCCTTAACGGCTGCCACTGACTGCCAGTTTTGCTTCGATTTTATTAAACATCCAGGTGAAAATGCTAGTATAAAGCAGATAGAATAAAGCGGCCACAGTTAGCATTTCCATCATCATAAAATTCGCCGAATATAACTGCTGTGATTTTAAAAGCAGTTCATTAATGGTAATCGCACTTGCCAAGGAAGAATCCTTAAGGGCAATAATGAACTGATTACCCAAGGGAGGTATTGCTCTTTTAAAAGCCTGGGGTAAAATAATCCTCAGCATAGCTTTTTGGTAAGTCATGCCTAAAGAACGGGCTGCCTCCATTTGTCCTAAAGCAATAGACTGAATAGCGCCCCGGAAAATTTCAGAAATATAGGCTCCATTGTGAATGCCTAAACCTAAAACAGCAGAGGTAAAGGCTTTGAAACCAAATAAACCCCGTAAACCAAAATAGATAAAAAGCAATTGTAGTAACAATGGTGTACCACGAATTATATAGATATATATTGCGGCCGGAATATTTAAAAGCCTATTGTTGGAAATTCGACAAAAGGCTGCTAAAAGCCCCAGTATTAACCCCATTAAAATTCCGGCAATAGTTATTTTGATTGTCATTAAGGCTGCCGGCAAAAAAAACGGGAAAAATTTTACCAATGCTGAAAATTCGTAATCCATTTCCTTCACTCCTCGTTTAATAATGCCTTCTGGCATTTTGTGCCTAACGTTATAAAAACCTGAATCAGGTGGGGTTAAAACCCCACCTGATTTTTATTCAGCCGAACTAATTCATAGCTTATTTTTTAGTAATATCAGCCTGCAACCACTTTTCACTTAGCTGCTTCAGCGTTCCATCCTCATGCATTTCATTCAAGATTTTATCAACGGCCTCTCGCAGAGAATCGTCACTTTGGCTAAAGGCTACTGCAATATCTTCGCTACGCAGCGGATTACCAAGAAGCTTGATCTTGAACTTTCCACTGTTTATGGCATTTACACCAACCACCCTATCAGTAATTACAGCATCAACCGCACCGCTATTTACCTCCATTAGGGTCTGATTATCATCTTTATAAAGCTTAATTTCACCTGCTCCTAGCTTTTCCGCATCGGATTCAAAGGTTGTTCCTGTAACAACACCTATTATCTTGCCTTTTAAATCAGCTGGGTCGTTATAAGGACTATTCTCCTTTACTACCAGTTGCGCTCCAGAATAATAATAGGGCACAGAAAAATCAACTTTCTCTTTACGTTCATCTGTTACTGCCATACTTCCTAAAATCCCGTCATATACGCCTGAACGCAAGCCTTCAATTATACCGCTCCAATCAGTAGTAACAGGGCTAAATTCTACGCCCAGCCTCTTAGCCACTTCAGTGGAGACATCTACATCAAAACCTACTAATTCATTTTTGTCGTCATAATAATTAAATGGTGGATAACCTCCACTCATGGCAAAACTGATCTCCCCTGCTTTTTGAACTCGTACCAAAGCATCACCCTTATCCTGACCACACCCAGAAAAAACTAAGGTAACAGCTAATAAAAACATTCCTACCATCAAAACCTTTTTACTACTCTTCATACAACATTTCCCCCTGATTTTGGCTAGAAGCCCCACTATGGATTTTTTGATAAAAAAGGCACTCTAACTCTACATTTAGTAGAGTTAGAGTGCCTGGGTTTCGCCTCTCGACTCACCCTAAACCACATGCTTACATGTAGCCTACTTTATGTCCCATAGAACCTAAAGAAGCCCCAGCTCATAATTAACGTTTTTCAGTAACAGGTTTCGGATATGTACTAAATCATTTCATAAGCTTGTCAGTTCGCATCTGACCTATCACAGGACATGCCAAACCTTACTGACCACACCTACTACCCTGTACCTACTTCACATTTCCATATTATAATTATAGCCTTTTAGGTATAATTTTTCAACAACTTTATTCATCATCCTTGGGTTGTTTGTTTCTAATTCTGCAAATTTTTTGTCCTACCTTCCTAATTCCTTTGCTCACAAAACCAAAAGTACTCTCTAATCCGGAAACAATAAATCCTATAGGAACAAGGATAATTTTATATAAAATTCTAAATGGCCATGAAATAACCCTCCACAAAATAGTTAAAATTCTTATAATATAAAGAAAAATAGTCCGGAATAATTTCTGACATCTTTTGCTAAGATAATGCACATATAGATAAGCACCAAAAGCAATCCCTAGAAAAACATAAATACGCATTTCCCCCCAGTTTCCCAATAACAATAAAGCAAAAACTAAAAATGTCATAACTAGCCAAAATATAATATCTCCGAAAAAGGTTCCCAGCTTTCTAGGCCGCCATAATCCCCTAAAAACACGGTAAACATCAAAAATAATACCGGCTAAAAAGCCGATACACATAGTAACTATTAAGGCAAATAGTTGGTCATATATTGATTGCATTACAGCACACCCTACCTTATTAATCTAGAAAAGATGCCTTTACTTTTATCTCTCAACTTTGCTCCTTTGTCCTCCGAGAACTCAATTTTGTTTATATAACCGTCTACCGCAAGCTTTCCATCTTCTAGATTTAGATTAGTAATGTGCAGACCCGCTCCTTTAACAACAAGAATTCCTAAAACTGTTTGTATTACTATTTCTGCTTCATCATAAGAAGCAACATTATTTACACCGGTAATCTGCATTTTTTCTCTATTTATTAAATTTAAAATACACTCACCCATTTTGTCCTCCATGCAGAGCCCCCCTTAAAATAAATCCTTGCTAACATATATGCTCTTCACTGGTATTTCATTACAATAATATTGAGAGGAACGACGACCCAGTCGTTCCTCCCGACGTTGCGGAACGGTGAGGACACCGTTCCCTACAATCACTGTTTCACCTTTCCACGAAAAAACAACCCCGCATCAGCGGAGTTGTTTTTTCATTATTTATATTCTTTTACTATTTCTACATCCTTAAAGAAGTATCGCACGATATCTTCAGGGCTTTTACCGTCCTCTGCTAAAGCTCTAGCTCCCCATTGACTCATGCCTACCCCATGACCATAACCTTTTCCCTGCATTACTAAATTACCACCTTGGATGCTAATGCCAGTCAATAATGCGGACCTCATCTTATCACTTCCCAGGGCTAGCCTTAGAGCAGGTGCACTTACTACTACATCACCTACTTTTATCTTTGTAGCCCTTCCAGAAGGTCCCTTTTCAGCAATTGACACTGAACTGATATTTGTCGCAGCCTTACCGGAGACCTGTTGAATTGCATTCTGGACAGCATTAAGGGGAAAAGACACCTGCCAGCTTTTATTTTCCTCAACAGTAATATTTATCCCTGGGTCATCTACACTTTTGATATAGGGAGTAGGTGCTCTATTAAAACCCAGCCCCTCCTCAGCTGAAGCTGAGGTTTTACCTCCCCCATCTGCAAAAAACCAGGCCTTAATTAGTTTCCCTCGATATTTTGCAACTTCGCCTCTAGTCATTTGCACTGCCTTTTTTACTTGGTCATTAATTCTTTCCCTATCATAGGCCTGAAACTCATTAATATCGGTAGAGGCATCTGTGCCTCGTTCTTTTACTCCACCCTCTTGGATCTTTTCTAAGGTAAAGGTCCGGGCAATAATTGCCTGAGCGGCCAGGGCCTCAATAGGCCAGTCAACATCCATTTCAGCCGCTACTACGCCTTCTAAATATGACTCCATTTTAATTTCCTTAGTGCTCCCTGTTTCAGCAACATATAGGCTAATCGTGGGCTCTTCCTTTGTTGGCTCTTGTTGGGGAGGAGCAGGTTTTTTCTGAGGGGAGGTACAGGCGATTACGTTAAGTAAAATTAAACTAAGCAAAATTATAAAAAGCGCTATTCTTTTACACATAAAATGCCTCCTCATTCTTTGGTAAAATTAGTATTAAACGAGAGGAAGCAGAATATACATTTTTATCTCATACAGTTAGACTGGAGGTCAGCATTCGATGAATGACAACTTTTCGGGATGCATCTTCTTTTGGGTTAAACTGCATTATGCATCAGATGATTGCCAATTTGTTTTGATGCATCCTTTAAGCTTGACCCAGGTGCAGATACCTCATGGAATATTCACATGCATGGGATGCAAATTGCCATTCATCTAATTAAAGTTGTTTATACAAATCCTTGGCTGCATCGGCTCTTGCATTTTCTTCAACCTTCAAAATCTGATATCGGGAAAGGCGCTCTCCAAAGCCTATTTCTAAAATATCATCCTGTTTTACAGTTGAACTGGCTTTAGCTACGTTTCCATTGATCTTTATCCTTCCACCATCACAAACTTCTTTAGCTAAAGTACGCCTTTTTATTATTCGTGAAACCTTTAGAAATTTATCTAATCGCATAATTCGCTCCTTTCTGGTTTTAAACGTCTATTCGTTTATACGTTTATATGATATTAGTGACTAGTCATGGGTTTATAGACTATGTTTATCCGTGTGCCCCGGAGGGGCCCGTGGTTAAATACCAGTTTAAAAAAGTCAGGCTCATTAAATGAACCTGACTCTTTTAGCCTACTTACAGTTTTTCAACAGCGTCCTTTAATGACTTACCTGCTTTAAATGCGGGAACTTTAGCAGCGGGAATTTGAATTTCTTCCCCTGTTTGAGGGTTACGGCCGGTACGAGCTTTACGATCTCTTACTTCAAAGGTACCAAATCCTACCAATTGTACCTTTTCCCCTCTTGCTAATGCTTCCTCTACAGATGCAAATAAAGCGTTAACAGCTTTCTCAGCGTCTTTCTTGGTTAATTCAGATTTTTCAGCTACACTGCTTATGAGTTCAGTCTTATTCATAATGAATCCCTCCTACAATAAATAAATGAGTTTCTCACGTTCACCATAATTCGTGGTATGTTGGCTAAAATCCTGCAATAAATACCAATTTAATAAAATATTTTCCTAATTTTTCTTAATAACCTTAGTTTCTTCCCACCACGCATCAAGTTCTTCCATACTATAGTCATCTATATTCTTACCATTTTCACTAACTTTATTTTCAATAAATGCAAATCTGGAACGAAATTTTCTAATAGCAGCCAGTAAGGCTTCTTCCGGATTTATCTTAAGAAATCTGGCAACATTAACTATTGAGAACAACAGATCCCCCAATTCCTCATAAATTTCCTCTTTTTTTCTAACTGCAGCATCTAATTCTTCCAATTCCTCATAAATCTTATCCCATGCGCCCTTGATATCCGGCCAATCAAAGCCTACTTTAGCAGCTCTTTCCTGGACCTTATAAGCATGCATTAAGGATGGCAACTCCTTGGGAACAGAGCCTAACAAACTTTCTTCCTTTTGCCGACCCTTTTCTTGGGCCTTTATTACTTCCCAGTTATGTAAAACATCCTCGGCGCCCGAAACTGTAACATTACCAAAAACATGGGGATGGCGGCGGATCATTTTCTCCGTTATTCCATTTATGACATCATTTATCGTAAAGTGATTTGCTCTAGCACCAAGTGCGGAGTGGAATACCACTTGTAGTAATAAGTCTCCCAATTCGTCACAGAGTTTATACATATTTCCTTCATCAATAGCTTCTAATACCTCATAAGTCTCCTCCAACAAATACCTTTTCAATGTGCTGTAATCCTGCTTCCTATCCCAAGGGCACCCATCAGGTGCTAATAGCTTGTCCATTACATCTATAAGGGGGTCAAGGGGATATGAAGCTTTCTGACTTTTAGACATCTTAGCTACCCTCCCATTCTCTATACTCAAGGCACAAAACCTAGTAATATTTCAATTTCTCATTTCTCATTTCTCATTTCTCATTTCTCATTTCTCAATTATTTCTAATTAATCCCTGGCTATTCTTAACTTTTCCAGTATTTGAGCTAATTTTATACCTATCTTCGGGACCTTTCTTATATCCTGGATTTTTATACCCCCGATTAGGAGTAGCACCAAAAAATATATTCCTCCACCTAAAGAGATTGCCAGCAAAGTACTAACTTCCTCCCGAACACCTAATTCTAGCATTTTCCGGAAGCTCATTAATACTACTATTCCCATGGCGGATACAGAAACAACAGGCTTAAGAAAGTGATCTTTGAACCTAAACCACTTGGAGCCAATTATTTTAGTAACAATAAAGAGGTTTCTTAAGGCTGCTACCGAAAAGCCCAATACTGTCGCTAACGCCGCACCTTTAATTCCTAGGGTAGGTACTGCAGTTAATATAAAGGTTAACACCCCTTTAATTAACGCCCCGAATAAAAGGCTTATTACCGGAATAATCGGTCTGCCTAGGCCCTGCAGAGTGCCTGTTGAGGTCTGATAGAGTCCTATTGCTAAAACGGTAGGTGCCAGCCATGCCAGCGGTATCCCCGCAGCAGGCTCATTATAAAGCAGCTGGCAGATGGGTTCGGCTAGAATAAAAAGACCTACTGAGGCAGGTAAAACTATAATTAACGCTAAAAGCATAGCAGAACTAAATTGACCCCGAACAGCACTTACTCGACCGGAGGCCAGGGAGTCCGCCACAGCTGGCACTAAGCTGGCTGCTAACGCTGTAGTTATAATAAAAGGCAAGTTAATAATAGCACCTGCCATACCTGATAATTGACCATAAAGACCTGTTGCTTCTGCGGTTGTAAATCCTGCCGCCTGGAGCCTTAATGGTACTAAAAAGGTATCCATAGTCTGCATAAGGGGAAGCACCAATCCACCAATGGAAATGGGTACAGCTAGAAAAATAATTTGCTTCACAATATCTCGGTTTGTTTCTCGCTCAAGCAGCTGGGGTTGATCAAAATTAGATCCGCGGAGCTTATATTTCCTCCCAAAATAGATTGCTATTAACAACAGTAATCCTGCCAATCCCCCGCTAGCAGCACCAAAAGTTGCGCCGGCTGCGGCATATTCCACACCTAAAGGCAATAGATAAAAAGCAGCAAAAAAAACTGTCACTACCCTGACCAACTGCTCAAAAACCTGTGATAAAGCGGTAGGTGTCATGGTTTGAAAACCCTGGAAATAGCCTCTAAAAGATGACATAGCGGAAGTAAATAAAATGGCTGGAGCAATAGCTTTTAAACTTAGCGCGGCCCTAGGCTCCTTAAGAATGTTTAGGGCAATATAATCGGCAGCTGTGAACAATCCAAAAGATGCCAATGCTCCGGTAATAATTAACAGGACCATGGAAAGTCTAAATACTCGTTTTATACCCGTTCGATCATTATTATAATGGCGTTCCGCAACCAACTTGGAAATAGCTAGGGGAATCCCTGCAGTAGAAACAGCTAAAATCATCGTATAAAAGGGATACGCCATTTGGTATAAGCCTACACCCTCATCGCCTACTAGCCTAGCAAAAGGAATACGGTATACTGCCCCTAGAACTTTACTAATAATACCCGCTAAACTTAAGATTAACGCACCCCGAAAAAATGATTTCTGCTCCACCGTAATATCTCCTCACATCGATAAGTGACTGGTGACTGGTGACTGGTGGCTAGTGGCTAGTAAATGATCTGGGCCAGTTTCTTGGCACAGTGCTCGGTGACCAGTGTCCAGTGTATAATACAAATATCCCTACCAGAACAGTTTAGTGCTAAATTTAAGAACTTTAAAAAACCTTAATCTAGCGAAGCGAAATCTTAATCTTAATCTTCTTCATCGCTTCCACTCTTCCTATGCTAGCTGACGCGCGATGCGCGCCCCTACTCTTCTATATTAGCTTAGCATGTAATAAATGGCAAATAAAAAGGTGGCCGCCTCTGACCACCTTTTTATCACTGTTCCATTTGTTTTGCTAAAAACGAGGCTGCTGTTTCTGCTAGTTTAAGCTCCAGTTCGGACATTTTCACATTAGGCTCTTTAGTTCCTATAATAACTGCTCCGATGGGATCCCCTTCGGCTATAATTGGTGCAATAACTTCAGCAGTAAATCTAAATTCAATTCCCGACTCTTCACCTTCGCTATTCTTAAAGTAAGGGTGGGTTTGTAGGTCATTTATCATTACTACTTTTCTTTCTTCCATAATCTTCTCAAGCACTGTACCAACCGTTTTATTTAAATATTCTTTTTTGGGGCCCCCGGCTATGGCGATAACTTGATCTCTATCAGCAATACACGCAATATGTCCCATGGCTTCATGTAGTGAATCAGCATACTCTTTAGCGAACTCCCCTAATTCACCTATTGGGGAATATTTTTTCAGTATTACTTCGCCTTCACGATCAACAAAAATTTCTAATGGATCGCCCTCACGAATACGTAGAGTTCTGCGAATTTCTTTGGGAATTACAACTCTTCCTAAGTCATCAATACGCCTTACAATTCCTGTTGCCTTCATTAATTTTTCCTTCCCTCCTTTATAGGTTGCTGGGCAAGGTAAAACCTTTCAGTGATAGTATATAGCCTGAGGCAAACATTTATTCATTATTTTCCCATGGTACATAATGAAAAGTTAACATTGCCCTGTAGCTGAAGTATTTGTTATTTAAGAAAATATATACATTAAGAATGACAGTTACGCATCTACTCGTTGGTACATGAACATAGACGGGAAAGACAAAATCATTGAGGTTATTAGCAAAGCGAAATCTTAATCTAACCAACGAGGTGGATTATAATCTTTCCACACCAAAAAAAGGAAATCACCTTAGTGATTTCCTTTTTTTCTATTATTTAGTTTCTTGTTTTTTCTCTTCTGGGGCTTTTTCTCCGTTTTCCTCTAGTGCCTTTTCAGCCTCTTGGGCTGCCTTTTCCTGCTCTGCTTCTACTCTTTCCTGAAGTTTGTTTTCAATTTCAGCTTTATTTTTCAAATCCTCCATATATACAGCAAAAGCTTCACTTTTTTCCTCGAAGATAAATCTTTCTTCTAGTTCATCCTTAACTTCATCAAAAGTTTGCTGTTTATCTCCTAATTTGTCTTCAAGGCGGATAACATGCCAGCCAAAAGAACTCTCAACAGGTTCCATACTAAGTTCACCAATACCTAAGGCAAAGGCTGCATCTTCAAAAGGCTTAACCATTTGACCCCTACCAAAATAACCCAAATCACCTTTGGTCGTTTTGGCTGCTTCCTCTATAGATTTTAACAAAGCTAGATCTGCCATCTCTTGTTTTTCTTCTGTTATCAACCTGATAATCTCTTGAGCTTCTTCTTTTGTTTTAACTAAGATATGCCGGGCTCTAACCATTTCTTCTTGATAAAATTCTTCCTGATGATCATCATAATACTGTTTTATATCCACACCAGTTGTAGTAACATCCTTAGTGACCTCTTCATATAAGGCTTGTACTAAAAGCTGTGTCTCAATAGCTACTTTAATATCTTTTTCTTCCATTTTTAACTGGTCTTTAAAATAACTTGTGAACTCTTTATCTGACTCAAATTGTTCCTTAATAGCAGCTAGTTCAGATTCAACATCCTCTTTATTCACTACCAACTTACGAACATTTCGGGCTTCATTTTCTAAAAGAACCTCATCAATCATCCGTTCTATGATTTGAAGCTCAAACATTTCCTTATATCCAGCATATTGTGGGTCGCTTAGATCAAAATTATTCATAGCGGCAGCCTGGTCTACCCTTAAACTAAAATCCCCTTCAGTTATTATTTGGCCATTAACCTTGGCTACATACTGTGAATTATCCTGTTTATTACAACCAACCACGGTAAAAGTTAATATAATTAATAATAATAAAATAATTCGTTTTTTCTGCATGCTATCTCTCCTTGTTTAAGATTTTAAATACATAACAGGCACATTATAACAGACTTTTCTAGTTCGAAACAAGGGTGGATATTTCCATTAGCATTTTTTCTAAAAGTTCCATACAGTCTTCCGTGGTTAACCTGGATACATTTAGCTTTATAGCCAGGCCATTATCAAAAGAAAAAGTAAGCTTGCGACGGAACTTCTGAGCTAATTCCATTAACTCTTGTCCCGTTAGACCGGGATCTCCAGCAAAGTTAATAGTTACTAGGGAATCCTTTTGTTTAATCATATCAACCAGACAGCCGGCAGCTAGAACCTTCAATCGCGCCAAGTATAATAAGTTTCTAGTTTCTACAGGCAGGTCGCCAAAGCGATCCTCCATTTCCTCCTCCAAATCCTGTACGCCTTTTAAGGTCTTAACCAACCGGATACGCTGATAAAAATCTAATTTAGTAGCTGCCTCTGTAATATAGTAATCTGCAATAAATGAACTTACTTGGAGATCCACTTCTACATTGATATTTTCTGCCTTTTTCTCTCCTTTTAATTCCCGTACAGCCTCCTCTAAGAGCCTGCAATACATGTCAAAACCAATTGCAGCTACATGACCGTGCTGCTCTGGACCGAGGAGATTTCCTGCACCTCGAATTTCTAAATCTCGCATGGCAATCTTAAATCCTGAGCCTAATTCTGTGAATTCTCTAATCGCATGAAGCCGCTTTTCTGCTAATTGACTTAATATCTTGTCTTTTTTATAGGTTAGGTAAGCATATGCTACCCGATTTGTCCTGCCTACCCTGCCACGAAGCTGATAGAGCTGAGCCAAGCCCATTTTACCAGCCTCATCAATAATTAAAGTATTTACATTGGATATATCCAAGCCAGTTTCAATTATTGTAGTACAAACTAACACATCTAATTCTTGTTCCATAAACTGCATCATAATTTTTTCCAGAAAATCCTCTTTCATTTGTCCGTGACCAATGCCTACTCGAGCTTCGGGAACTAGCATTCTGATATCCTCAGCGATTTTTTCAATATCCTCCACCCGATTATGGACGTAGAAGACCTGCCCACCCCTCCCCATTTCCCGCCTAATTGCATCTTTAACTAGTTCAGGGCTATGCTCTACTATATATGTTTGGATGGGATAGCGGTCCTCTGGTGGCGTTTCAATAACACTCATATCCCTAATGCCTACTAAAGACATGTGTAGTGTCCTAGGAATTGGGGTTGCTGATAAAGTAAGCACATCTACCTGAGATTTTAACCTTTTAAGCTTTTCTTTATGGGTGACGCCAAACCGTTGCTCCTCATCTATAACTAATAAGCCTAAATCTTTAAACATGACATCCTTTGATAATAATCTGTGAGTTCCAATAATAATATCAACAGTACCTTCCTGAGCTCCATCCATTATTTTCTTTTGTTCACTGGCACTGCGGAAACGACTGACCACTTCAATCGTTATTGGATAGTTGGCAAATCGCTCTCGAAAAGTATTATAGTGCTGTTGTGCCAAAATAGTAGTTGGCACTAATACAGCGACTTGTTTTCCATCATTAACCGCCTTAAAAGCAGCCCTAATAGCTACCTCTGTTTTACCATAGCCAACATCACCACAGATAAGGCGGTCCATAGGAGTATTTTTTTGCATATCTTTCTTTACTTCATGGATAGCTTTAAGCTGATCAGGGGTTTCCTGATAAGGAAATGCATCTTCAAATTCCCGCTGCCAGTTATCATCAGGACCAAATGCATTTCCAGGCATACCCTGTCGTTTAGCATATAACTCCAACAAGCCTTCAGCTAATTTCTTAACAGAGGCAGTAACCTTCAGTTTCGTTTTCTGCCAATCCGCGCCTCCTAGCTTATGGACCTTAGGTGGACTGCCTTCCCCGGCAACATATTTCTGTAAAAGCTCCACTTGATCAGTAGGCACATATAGTCGATCTTCACCGGCATATTTTATGATTAAATAGTCCCGTTCTACATTGCCTACTTTTAGCCGTTCTACACCCATATAGCGGCCTATTCCGTGGCTAGAGTGAACAACATAGCCACCTACCTTTAAATCATCTAATCGGGTTATGTGCTGCCCATCCTGCTGAAACATTCTTTTAGGAGAGCGTTTTTTTGGCTGCTGAAAAATTTCATTTTCTGTAACAAGAATCAACTGGGATTTGATGAATTCTACCCCTGCACTTAAATTTCCGTGGGCAATATAAACCTGGCCCTGCATAGGTTCATAATTTTCACCCACCCAAGGAGCCTCTACCCCGCAATCACTTAAAGCCTGCTGCAACCTCTGAGCCTTTGACTCTGAGGTAAGTAAAAGGATAACTGCATATTTTTTTCTTTTCCATTCCTTAATTTCATCTGCCAAAAGCCTAATTTTGGAAAAGAAGGGCGGCAAGGATTTAGTTTCTATGCCTATTAAATTTTCTACAGAACCTGGCAAGCCTTTTTTTGGAAGTAGGGACAAATATATTCTTTTTCTTTTTTCTAAAATATGCATAAGTTGACTAAACTCAAAAAAGAATCCGCTCTGGCTTGGTAAAACAGAGCCTGCCGCTAATAATTCAGCAAAACTATTATTCCGTTCCCTATCTCGGTGGTCTAAGGTTTCTCGCAGTCGAACCGGCTCATCTAGGCAAAAATAACTCTCCCGGGGGAAATAATCTATAAGCGTGCCCTGTTCAGGATAGAAAAATGGCTGCAGCTGGTCTAAGCCAGGGAAATATAATCCGTTATTGACCTTTTCTATTACTTCACTTATTTTAGAACTTAGTTTGTCTAAAGCATTGCGCTCTTTTCTTTTCACAAATCTTTGTTTTTGTAATTCATACTCCTTTTGTATTTCCTGCAAGCCCGTTGCAGTATTTTCCGGTGTTATAAAAAATTCACGGGCAGGCACAAGCTTAATTTCGGTTACTTTATCTATTGATTTTTGGTTTTTTAGGTCAAAATGGCGGATAGAATCTACTTCATCGTCAAAGAACTCTAAGCGAACAGGCTCTTCATAGAGACCGCAAAAAATATCTAAAATACCACCTCTTAAGCTGAACTGACCGGGTCCATCTACCTGTTCAACCCTCTCATAACCATACTGAACTAAATATTCCAGCAATTCATGCAAATTAACCAGGTCTCCTACTTTTAGGTTCCTAATTGTCTGCGTAAATATTCGTGAAGGTATCAAGCCTTTCGCCAAGGCCTCCACAGGACAAACAACAATAGTTTGTTTATTTTCCTGTGCCAAATTTGCTAGCACCTGTAAACGCTGCCTTTGTATCTCAGCACTTTGAGCAAAAACCTCAAAAGGTATTACTTCTAAAGCCGGAAAATACAAAACACTATAATGGGGCAGGAGGTAAGTAAGATCATCCCAGACCTCTTTTGCCCGTTTAGGGCTATCACAGATAATTAGCATACTTCTACTTTTTTCCTGGGCAATTGTTGCTGCGACAATTGTTTTCTGCACCCCAGTCAATCCATAAATCAGGTGTTCTTCTTTTTTTGTTAAAGAATTAAGAATAAGGCTTATATCATTTCCCTTACTTAAAAAAGATAGAATAGGCGGTATTGCTTGCATACGGACCTCCTTGTTATGCCAAACACGCTAAAGTGGACATCCCTCATGAGGGGACCTCCACGGCAGTAAGTTATTAGTGGCTAGTTGTTAGTTATTTTGGGGCAGTCTCTTGCGTTTCGTGTCCAGTGTCCAGTGTCCAAAAAAAGCTAAGCTTAGTCTTTAGTTTATCGTCTATCGTCTTAATATTATCTAGCGAAGCGGAATCTTAATCTAACGCAGCGAAGTGAAGTGAAATCTTTTTCCTGTAAAACTGTAGAACTATAGACTGACATCCAGTATAACCTATGAGCTTCTCCTTATAATATAACTATTCCAGATAATATGGGTAGTGGTACTTATGATAATACCCAAAATGAGAAGCCCGGTAAGCTGAAAGGTATAAATTGTAATAAGCCCAAAAAAGCTGTGGGTTAATAGGCTTAATATGGCTGGCCTAAAGCCTTTAGTATTAGCCTTCATATCCCAGATAGCTTCAATAACACCAAAACTAAAGTGAGCATAAAAAATTGATGCACCCAATATTATTGCTATAAAAGTTTTTAATATTTCTTCAGCTATAGGCACGATATAGGCGACCGCCAAATCTCCCCAACGGTTTACAACATAGCGATTAAAAATCCAAGCTACAAACGCAGCTAGTAAACCCGCAAAGAATGCAACCATGAATAAACTCCCGTTTAAACCTATTATTTACTATTAAATTTCCTGTTTATCTAAATAATATTAATGCTATGATCTTAATTAAAATTATTCATAGCCTTTTCAATACCACTGTCCATCCAAACTTTTAAACCTTCAACGGCCCTTTTGACTCCAAGGTCCATAGTTTCCTTTTCCTCTTTTGTAAAAGGCGTCAAAACATAGTCCACGACATCATGGTATTCAGGCTTGCTTATCCCAATTTTAAGGCGATCAAACTCCTGAGAGTTGGTATACTGGACAATGGATTTTAATCCATTATGACCGCCTGTGCCACCACCACTTTTAAAGCGAAGCTGCCCCACTTGTAAATCTAAGTCATCATGGATAATAATAAAATTCTCCACCTGATCCTGATAAAAATTTATTAGCTGCATTACTGATTGCCCGCTTAAGTTCATATAAGTCTGGGGTTTTACCAATAATATTTTTTTATCATCCCAAAAAGTAGTCTGCACCAGAGCCTTAGCCTGCTTTTTATCTATTTTTATATTTAGTTGCTCAGCAATTTTATCTACAACCCAAAACCCTATATTATGTCTAGTATTATCATATTTCCGTCCCGGGTTACCCAAACCAACAATCATGAACACTCCCATTCCCCCCCATCTCTCTAAAGTGTATTTGCTTACAGGTCAATATCACGGGATGCATCAAAATAAATTGCCATTCATCTGATGCATCATGCAGTTTAACCAAAAAGCAGATGCATCCCAAAATGCTGCCATTCATCGATGCCTTTTCGTACTCTTAGCTCGCCCACTCGCCCACTGACCACTTAAGTATCTCGTAAGCTTTAGACTCGCCCACTGACCCGCAGTCTAGCAGTATAAGAAAATGAGTTTAGACGAGTATTCAGCTTCCTCCCAACTGACCACTCGTCTCTAAAATTATCTATTCTTGTACTCCAGTCTAAGGTGTTTCCTCCGCCTTTGTTTCTTCATTAGCTTCCTGATCTTCCTCTTCTTCATTATCCATAGTTGGCTGAATTACTGCAACCAACAATTTTTCCGGTTCTGACAAGATTTGTACATTCTCACCAACCATTATATCTGCTACAGTAAGCTTATCCCCTATTTTTAATGAGCTTACGTCTAAAATAACCCTTTCTGGTATGTCATGGGGCAGACACTCAATTTCTACAGCTGTATCGTTATGCTGGACAATTCCACCGTCTTTTACACCCTCCGGCTCACCTTCAAAATGAATCTGGATTTCTGTCCGTATTTTCTTATGCATGGAAATCTCGCCAAAATCTATATGCCAATAATGTCCAGTAACTGGATGCCGCTGGATTTCTTTAATCATGGCTTGGATAGTTTGCCCCTTAATATTAAGCGTAATTATGGCATTATGCCCATGGGAGTTGAGCACATTTATTAAATCCTTTTTTGCCATTAAAACCGATGCATTTCCAATTTTTGTTCCGTAAATAATACCCGGCAGAACTCCCTGTTTCCTCAACTTATTTAAGGCACCTCTGCCTAGGGAGGCATTTCTTTCCGTAATTTCCAAATTAATTGACTTCATATTTCATCCGCTCCTTTCATCTAGGTAGTATGCCCAGCAAGAAAGGAAGGAAAACATGCATTCAATAAATAGCCACATAGCATGTGGCTATTTATTGAAGGTTAAGGTTTCGCTACATTTCATTACGCTAGGTTAAGGTTAAGTTTTTTCTTAGCCTCAACCTTAGCCTTAGTTATTAGTTAATATAGCCGTGGTTAAATAATAGATTTAGTCAAAAAGCTTGCTCACCGAGAGGTCTTCATGAATACGGATAATTGCCTCACCCATGATTGGTGCAACTGAAAGGACTTTCAATTTATCAAGACTTTTCTCTTTAGTTAAAGGTATCGTATTTGTAGTCACTAATTCCGTAATAGGCGACTTCTCCAAACGAGTAATAGCAGGACCAGAGAGCACAGCATGGGTACAGCAGGCAAAAACACTTTTTGCACCCCGCTCTAATAATGCTTCAGCACCATTAGTAATAGTTCCTGCCGTATCAATAATATCATCAGTCATAATAACATTTTTGCCTTTAATTTCTCCAATAATATTCATTACCTCTGACACATTTGGCATTGGTCTGCGTTTATCAATTATAGCTAGGGGCGCACCAATACGTTCTGCTAAGTTTCTCGCCCTGGTAACCCCGCCCATATCCGGAGAAACCACAACTACATCCTCTAAGCCTTTATTTTTATAGTATTCTGCTAAAATAGGGACACCTAAAAGGTGGTCCACGGGAACATCAAAAAACCCTTGAATCTGTCCAGCATGTAAATCCATAGTCAAAACCCTGCGAGCCCCAGCTTGAACGATCAAATTTGCTACCAATTTAGCCGTAATAGGATCACGGGCTCTAGCTTTTCTATCTTGGCGAGCATAACCATAATAAGGTAAGACAGCGGTAATCCTCCGGGCTGATGCTCTTCGCACAGCATCAGTCATTATTAATAGCTCCATTAAATTATCATTAACTGGAGTTGAGGTGGATTGCAAGATAAATACATCTGCCCCTCTTACACTTTCATCAATATTAACATTAATTTCTCCATCACTAAAACGTCCTACCTTACTGCTGCCTAACTCCAAACCCATATACTCCGAAATTTCTTCTGCTAGCTTAATATTTGCATTACCGCTAAGAATTTTTAAGTTGTTATGCCTTTTTGACATCCTGTCTAGACCTCCTAATTATCCTTAGTACTTTTAGCCCAATCCGGGATATTTTTCTGTATTTCTCTGGCTATGCCTAAGGCGTTTGCTGGTACATCCTTATTTATGGTCGAGCCTGCACCTATTACAGCATTTTTCCCCACCGTCACAGGCGCAATAAGATTGGTATTGCTACCTATGAAAGCATCATCCTCAATCCGAGTTATGTACTTATTTTTCCCATCATAGTTACAAGTTATTGTACCACAGCCTATATTCACTTTTTCCCCTAAAAAAGCATCACCTATATAAGATAAATGGGGTACTTTACTGCCTCTGCCTATAACTGATTTTTTAATCTCCACAAAATCACCAATTTTGACATTGTCCTCTAAGATTGTCCCTGGCCTTAAGTAGGCGAAGGGTCCTATGCTGCAGTTATTACCAACCTTGCTTTCTAAAATAACCGCATTTTGGATTTGGCAGTTATTACCGATAGCGCTTTCTCCAATCCTTACTCCAGGACCGATGAGACAATCCTGCCCAATAACGGTCTTGCCCTCCAAAATTGTACCTGGGTAAATTATGCTATCAGCCCCCACCTCTACAGCGCAACCTATATAAGTAGAAGATGGGTCAATAATAGTCACACCGGCTAACATTAACTTCTCCAAGGCCCTTAGCTGCAGCACCTTTTCCGCCTCGGCTAATTGAATCCGGTTATTAATACCTAAACTTTCTTTTATATCATCTAAAACAAATGCTTCAACCTTCAGCCCTTCCTTAACTGCTAATTTAATAAGATCAGTAAGGTAATATTCGCCTTGAGCATTAGTATTTGTTAATTTAGCTAAGCTATTTATTAGAAAATCCGCAGAAAAACAATATGTACCTGTATTAATCTCCCGGATAGCTTTTTCCTGGTCCTTTGCATCTTTTTCTTCAATGATAGCTTGTATCTGGTTATTTTCCCTAATAATTCTACCATAACCCTGGGGATCAGAAATTACGGCGGTCAATATAGTAACTTGAGCCTGTGTATCAATATGCCTTTGTTGCAAATTCTCTAAGGTAAGTTTCTGTAAAAGAGGGGTATCACCACAGACGACCATGACATTCCCGGTTACGCCTTGTAATAATTTTTCAGCTTGCAGGACAGCATGACCTGTGCCCAACTGTTCCCACTGGTAAACAACTTCTATCCCCTCTGGCAGCCATTTTTCAATCAGTTCCGCACCATGTCCCAGCACTACAATTTTCCTCTTTACATCTGCTCTTTCCAAAGTATTAAGTACATGGCCCAGCATTGGAATGCCTGCTACTTTATGGAGAACCTTTGGTAATTTGGACTTCATCCGCGTACCTTGACCTGCTGCTAAAACTATTGCTGTAGAATCCATTAATTTGCACCCCTAACCCCCAGTTTTCAACTATTAATAGTTATACCACATATTTTAAAAAAATTAAATAAAAAAGGAGCTCTTTACGCTCCTTTTCGGGTTAGAGTCCTTTACATTGCTTCTTCATAAGCCTTTAAAACGGCACTCTGAATGACATCCCTAGCTGTAGAAGAGATTGGATGGGCAATATCTCTAAATTCTCCATCAGGCATCTTCTTACTAGGCATAGCAACAAATAGCCCTTTTTGACCCTCAACTACCTTAACATCATGAACTACGAAGGCATCATCAAAAGTAACGGAAACTATCGCCTTCATTCTGCCATCCACATTTATCTTTCTAATCCGTACATCTGTAATATTCAATTGCTTCACCACCTTCCTGATATGCGGAACATTTTGACATCAATGACGATATTCGTCAATAATATGGAAAATCCTTCTTTACTATAAGAAATTTACCAATAAATATAGTTTTTATACATCCTCAATTGTTTTTTTTGAATGAATGGTCACCTTTTCGTTCTTTTCATCTAATTCTTTTAGTTCAAGTAGTCCTAAATAGTTTTCTACCAGTTTATTTTCCGGCTCCTTAGTATCAACTAAAACACCCATACCCAATACTACGGCTTTAAACTCTTTCATCAAATCAATCATACCTTTAGCTGTGCCACCAGCTTTCATAAAATCGTCAATAATGATTACCTTGGCATCTGGCTCTAATGCCCGTCGAGCCAATGACATAGTTCCAATTTTTTTTGAAGACCCTGAAAAGTAATTAATACTCAAAGCTGAACCTTCTGTTACCCTACTATCATCTCTAATAATAACCAGTGATACATTAAAAGCCTTAGCAGTCATAAAAGCTAAGGGAATACCTTTAGTCTCAACAGTTACTATATAATCAGGCTCTTTTCCTACAAAGCGGTGCGCAAATATTGTACCAATTTTAGCCACAATTGCTGGGTTATAGATTATATCTGTCATATATAAGTATCCACCAGGCAAAATCCTTCTTGGGTCAGATAATCTCCGAGCCAAATCATCCAAAAATTCCTTTTCAATAGCCGGGCTATTGTAAGGTAAGTATCTAACACCACCTGCTGCACCAGAAACGGTTTCCATATTTCCCTGCCCCGTCTCTAGAAAAGCAATCTTAATTATACTCAAATCTTCACTAATACTTGATTTTGCTGACTGAAATATTTCCGCAAAATATCCAAGGGTAAATAACTGATGGGGATTTTCTAAAAGCATTTTAGTTATCAACACCATTCGTTCACTTCTACGCCATTTATCCACTCTTTTCACCCCCAAATTTATATTTGAAATACGAATTCCCGAATATTAATCCCTATCTCCCTCGTATTTATTCACTTATCCTTCATTATAAAGAAAACTTGGATGGCGTCAAGGCGAGACTTGGAAAATTTATTTGACGTAGCGAGACCTGTACTCTGTGGGTAGTCCCCCCCTACAGTAAAAAAACAAAACCGCCCGTGGGCGGCTGGAGACATAATTCTTTTAGGAGCCCGTGGTTAAATATTAGTTTTTTACCCTAATATCTTCTCCACCAGCTCTAAATCACTAAGTTTATCCACATCAACACCAATCTCCGGATAGGTTACGACAATAGCCCTTCCTTTGATATTGAAAAGCTGTGAGATGCGTTGCTCTACATCTTTTATGGATAAGCTTCTGAAAATATATTTAAAGAAATACCTAACACCGATATAGTTTACCAACTGCAACGGACTTTTTCTAAGGATAACCAGTTCTTCTGCCTTTGGTGCACAATATCCGATAATTTGAGGATTTATTAGAAAAATATTGCCTCCTGTATATACTCCATCCTTGAGCTTGGCATAAGTTCTTTTTACCCCAGGAAACTTAGCCTGATTTATGTCCTTAGATATTACAGGGTAAACAAAATCGGCATCTTCTCCATCACAATTTTTTAGAAAACTATCAATAATTTCACCTGTTATTAGAGGTATATCAGCGGTAACCACCAGCACCTTGGAATCTGACTTTATCTCTAAAAGTTCTAAAGCATTCAGAAGACTTTGCAGGATTGTTGGTCCGTTTTCAACTAACTGTAATCCCTGGTTTTCCAGCAATATCCCCTCTAAGTACTTTCTTGGACCAGAAACAATAATACCGTCCACTTCATGGGACTCCTTTAATGCGTCAACTACATACTCAACCATACACTTATTGCCAATTTTTATTAGCGACTCATGGAGAGCATTGCTGCACTTTTTTAAACTCTCTTTATTAGAGCTCCCCGCCAATACAATTGCCTTGGCCAAAACAAGGACCCCTCTCCTTTGTTAATCTTCTTCATAGTATAACCCTTGTTTCTCCAAAGATAACATCATAGCATGTTCGGCACTTTCTATATGTTCACGGGCTAGCTGCCCAGCCAGTTTACCATTGCGATCAGCTAAAGCCTCCACAATCTTCCTGTGTTCTTCCAGGGTAACTTTCCCCCTGCCTGGCCGCGCCAAAGAAGCTGAACGGAAACGCTGCAGCTGTTCCTGTAGAAGGTTAACAAAGTTAACCAGTCTTTCGTTACGGGCTGCTTTATACAAAAGGTCATGGAAGGAAGTATCAATTTCTACGATATTGCGCAAATTGTTGGCTTCTGTTTCCTCTGCTTCTTCTACCAGCCGCCGTTCCATTTCTTCAAGCTCTTCTTCAGTAATGCGCTCTGCCGCAAGGCTTGCTGCTAATGCTTCCAGAGCAGAACGCACTTCAAATACTTCATGAATGTCTTTCATAGAAATGCCCGCAACATAAACTCCCCTTCGAGGAACCATTACTATAAGCCCCTCAAGTTCCAGCTTTCTAATAGCTTCCCGTACCGGAGTTCTGCTGACCCCCAATTCTTCAGCTAGTTGAATTTCCATCAGCCTTTCACCAGGCCTTAAAACCTGATTAATTATTGCATCTCTTAAAGTTTCAAAGACAATTTCTCTTAATGGTTTATACCCATCTAGTTTAACCGGAATAAGTCTTCTTCCCAAGTTCATAATATCTCCACCCTTTCGTTTAATATTTCTTTATTTAGAGTATGGGCTACCCAGACTTGATGAGTACATCCTTTTCTTACATCACTAGCAAAGGTATCTGCATCCTTTTGAGCAGTAAATAAAGCATAAATTGTAGGGCCACTTCCTGACATCAATAAACTTTTTGCGCCCATGGCTTGTAGATTTTCTTTTAATTTTTTTACCTTAGGATAGAGCTTGAAAGTACTATATTCCAACACATTAGCGGTTTTATTAAATAAGTGAGAAATATCTCCAACCTGTAAAGCATTAATATATCCTCCTAAATCGGGGCGACTTGTTATGTCCGACAAAATTAAATTCTGATATACCTCTTTTGTCTTAACTCCAAAGTCAGGCTTAACTAAAACTACCCACAGTTTTGGACATTGAGTGATTTCCTCTATTATTTCCCCCCGCCCTTTAGCTAGAGCAGTGGAGCCTAAGATACAAAAAGGAACATCAGAACCTAATAGAGCTCCTTTTTCTAATAACTCAGCACTATCCATCTTTAAGGAATACAGTTTATTCATCCCTATTAGCACTGCAGCAGCATCTGTGCTGCCGCCAGCAAGACCAGCTTCCATTGGAATATTTTTTTCGATATTTATCTCTACACCGGGTATATCAGGATATTTTTTTATCAATAAAGCTGCTGCCTGATAAGCCAGGTTTCTCTCATCTAACGGCACCAAGGGGTGGTTTGTTGTAACATTTATCCCCTCTCCAGATTTTATAGTTATTAGATCATAAAGGCTGATAGCCTGCATAATCATCTCAACTTCATGGTAACCATCTTCTCTTTTTTCGAGAACATCTAAAATAAGATTTAACTTTGCATAGGCCTTAATTACTGCTTTTTTCATAACTTGACCTCTTCTCAATAATGTCCAACAATATAAATTATATTTATTATATAACAGTTTACCAAAATATCACAACATATAATCAAACAATCTCTTAGGTTGCTCTTTTTTTGCTCCTTGGTTAAAATGTTGGTCTGATAACTACTACTGGGTGAAAATTATGGGTCCGACATACTTTGGGGGCATAATTTTGCGTCTGACACAGGCAGGGATTGCTTCGCTCGCGTAGCACTAATTTCTAATTTATTGCTATATTTAAAAAACGGTGCACTAGGCACCGTTTTAATCTATGCTATTAATCTTTGCTCTTAATCTAGCGAAGCGAAATCTTAATCTA
>JUEF01000070.1 GCA_000802045.1 Peptococcaceae bacterium BICA1-8 | reverse complement strand
CCCGAAGGGTGCCGTCTACTCGCTTATTCGTCAACTCGTCAATCGTCTAAAACAAAAAGACGAAAGGCGAATAGACGTAAAAACGAATAGACGGACCTCAAATCTCAACCCAAAAGTAAATAGTTCCTGGTGACAATAGCGGAGGGGCCACACCTGTTCCCATACCGAACACAGAAGTTAAGCCCTCCAGCGCTGATGGTACTCGGACCGCAGGGTCCCGGAAGAGTAGGTCGTTGCCAGGAACTTCATTTATCCATTTGCATGGATTAGAAAAAAACACCTAAAGGGTGTTTTTTTTAGACTGGTTCTAGAATAGAGAGTTAATCACAAGAAATAATAGTAAATCACAAGAAATAATAGTAAATCCTAAATTATGACAAGTATCCCAAAGAAGTTAAGATAAATCCATAATTGAATGCAGGTCTTTTTAAATTTTTAGCGAATAATTATAATAATACTTACTAATTGCCTGTCGGTAAAAAGGAGTGTGTAAAATGAAATTACGTGTAAACAAGTTTTTAATTATCCTTTTTATAATTAGCTTCTCCTTATTTACTTTCGGCTGCAGTGGTGACTCAGAAAAAGTCAAGCGAGAGGTACTTCCCAAGCTTGTAGATAAAATTGTAGGTGATACTCAAAAGGCTATTTTAGAAAAGGATGGAAAATTAGCTAGAGAAACATGGAGTAAAGTTACTGAATATAGTGTAAAGGCAAATGAATTAGGTGATATAGAACTCTCTGAAGCACTAAGTAGGCTAGCTACTACATATGTTAAACTGATAGAATACTGTGAAAGCGGTGAAGAAAACTTTTTGAAAGTTTTTAATTTTGAATTTGCAAAAGCTTTGGATAAAATAAAAAATGTTGAAAATGTAGTGGATAAAACACAGGCTCTCGAGCCTGTGTTTTTACATTTATAGTATTTAAAAGAAATATTATAAATGTATGATTTTTTAAAAAGAAATGGATTAAGCTGACAAAGGTTTTGTTTATCATTATACCGAATATAGTTAGTAAAATCTAAAATCCCGGGGTGCATAAATGATTAAAAATAGTAAGTATTTATTTTTAATTGTGGTTATTTTCATAATTGCTATTTCTGTTAGTTGGTTTAGCAGTTTTACTAAATTACTTATTATGGTTGATAATAAAGCAATCCAATATTGGACTAAAGCCGATACTGTAGAGGAAACAATTCGGGAACTAAAATTAGTAATTAATCAAAGAGATAGTATTAGCCCACCATTAAGTGCGGAATTAAAGGAATTTAAAGGTACTGGGGGGGATTTAATAATTAAAATTGTTAGAATAAAAGAAGAAAATGTTATCCTGAAAGAAAATATTCCTTATGAAAAAGAATATATTAATGATAACTCCTTCTCGACAGGACAAAATAAAGTCGTCAAAAAGGGTAAAGAGGGGATTAATTCCAAGACATATTTAGTTACATATCATGACAGTATCGAAACAAATCGGGAATTGATAAAAAATGATGTTGTTGTGGAGCCGCTACCTGAAGTTATTGCTGTAGGTACAAGGAAAATAGTTCAGAGAGCGGGTAAAAACTTAGACATTGCGAGAACATTAGTTATGAAGGCGACTGCTTATTCCCATACGGGGAACAAAACATATACAGGTGTGTGGCCTCAAAAGGGTTCCGTAGCTGTGGACCCTAAGGTAATTCCTTTAGGCAGCAAGCTATATATTGATAGTTACGGTTTTGCTGTTGCTCAAGATGTTGGCAGTGCAATAAAAGGAGATAGAATCGACTTATTTATGAACTCCCAAAGTGAAGCTCTAAGATGGGGCCGACGGACCGTCAGAGTTTATATTTTGAATTAAAAATATGCTATAATTAATTATTAGGCATATGGGAGGAGTAGCTATGAAAAAGATATCTGATAAAGTACAAGATACAATTGAATGGTTAAGAAAGCAGGTTGGAAATTCGGGAACAAAAGGGTTAGTTGTTGGGATCAGTGGTGGGGTAGATAGTGCGTTGTGCAGTTTTTTAATTAAAAAAGCCTTTCCGAATAATTCCCTAGGACTAATTATGCCCTGTGATAGTAATCCTCAAGATAAGGAAGATGCTTTAAAGGTTGCTACCGCCTGCGGTTTACAATATCTAACAATTGATCTATGCGAGACTCACAGCCACTTATTTGGGCAAATAAAAGATAATCTAGAAGGTTTTAATGATAAAAAGTTAAATCTAAACATTTCTAAAGCTAACCTAAAAGCGAGACTCCGAATGAGTACTCTTTACGCAGTAGCTAATGCTTTTAATTATCTTGTGGTAGGAACTGATAATGCGGCCGAAGCCTATACAGGTTATTTTACAAAATACGGAGATGGTGGTGTAGATATTCTGCCTATTTCTAATTTAACCAAAAGAGAAGTTCGTCAATGGTCTCGTGAAGTTGGTGTGCCAGAGCAAATTATTAAGAAGCAGCCTTCTGCCGGATTATGGTTAAACCAAACCGATGAAGCAGAAATGGGAACAACATATGACATGATAGATGACTTTATTGAAGGAAAAAAAATTCCTGAAAAAGACAGGTTAATTATTGAAAAACTGCACAAAATTTCTTATCATAAAAGAGAGATGCCTCCCCAACCGCCTAAACTTTAATTATAAAAAGAAACGCCTTAGGGCGTTTTTTTAGTAGAAAGGTATATTCCATTTTAATTGTTTATTATATAGTTTCCACTATTTATGCTTCTAATTTATTAAGTATATTAATGGGCATAAATGGAAATAATATTCTAAAAACATCTAGCTTATTTATTTAGAAGCTAGGGGAGGACAAAATGGCTTGGAAAAAATACAAATATATCTATTTGGGTTTACTATTTATTTTTGTACTAAGTAGTGGCTTGTCTTTTTACTGGGTGGCAAATTTGCAGCCTCAAAATAAACCGAAAATTAGTGTATTACAAGAGCCTAGAGAAGAAATTTTTAAAGTATCAGAAGAAACAAAAGTGATTTTGTTGGGAAAGAATATTGTTTGTCAAAAATATCTTTTAAAATGTGTAGTAAAGGAAACAGAGATGACTGCTGAAGAAAGAAGTGGGCTAAATGGCTTAAGTTTAGAAGAACTGCAAAAGAAATATGCGATAGAAGACAAGACCGTTGAAAAAAATAAAGAGATAATTAATATTATATCATGGGAGGAAGGGCTTTGTTCCGAGCATAAAAAAATATTGCATTTAGGTGATAATAATAATGGTGACTATGTTGCTATCTATCATGGTCCTAGTGAGGTAAAGAATGAAGGAGGTATATATAAAGTTACGGAAATTCCTATAGCTAAACTTCCCTTACAATATCAAGAGAAGGTAAGACTACATGCAATGGAATTTTATCAAGAAGAGGAATTAATTGCCACTCTAGATAGTTTTAGTGAAAACTTAGATTAAGATGGAAGTTAAGAACCAGCCTAGGTTGGTTCTTTTATATTGGGCAAAGAAATTATAAAATTGACTTACTCTCTTAACTATAATTTTTAAAAGAGGAAAACTTATGTTCGGGTAGAAATAAACATGTTGAGGTGAAATTATGATAATATTAGGATTAGACCCGGGCACTGCAATAACAGGCTATGGTATTATAAAAGTTGAAGGAAATAAGTTTTATTCTTTAAACCATGGTTGTATTTACACTGACCCGGAGAATAATAGTGAAATACGACTAAAAAAAATATATAAAGAAACTTGTGCTTTGCTAGATGAGTTTAAACCGGATCATATGGCAGTAGAAGAACTGTTTTTTAATAAAAATATTAAGACCGCCTTAAGTGTAGGACAGGCAAGAGGTGTTCTTTTACTAGCAGGGGCCTTGAGAGGGATTCCGATTTGCGAGTATACTCCACTACAGGTAAAACAGTCTGTAGTAGGTTATGGTAGGGCAGACAAGCAACAAGTGCAGCAAATGGTAAAGGTTTTCCTTAGCTTGAAGGAAATTCCGAAACCCGATGATGCAGCAGATGCCTTAGCTGTTGCAATATGTCATGCACATTTTAATCAAACGATCACAAGGAGAAAAATGATATGATCGCTTATATTAAAGGGAAATTATTAAAGAAAAATACAGCAAGTCTAATTATAGAAAATAACGGCTTGGGATATGAGATTTATGTTCCTGCAAATTGTTTTCATAAGTACAGAGATGGTGAAGAAATAGAATTGGTGACATATTTACATGTTCGAGAGGATTTAATCCAGTTATATGGTTTTTCAGGCTGGGATGAAAAAGAAATTTTTTTATTACTTATTAATGTTTCCGGGGTAGGACCCAAGGGAGCTCTAGCAATTTTATCTCATGTTTCTATTGAAGAGTTGAAGGTAGCAATTGTGACAGAAGATATAAATGTATTAACTAAACTACCCGGTATTGGGAAAAAAACAGCACAAAGGCTGATAATTGAACTAAAAGATAAAATACCTACAACTATTTATAATTTTGAAGAAGTAAAAAGCGAAATTACTATCACGGGCAATGCGATATTAGCAGCTTTAGTATCATTGGGGTATCAGCCTCTAGAGGTTAAAAAAATCATTCCCCTACTATTAAAAGATTACCCCAATTCCGATGAAGCTTTTTTAATTAAAAAAGCTTTACAAATTTTGGCCAAAATATAGGAGGCTACTAATGGAAGAACGATTGGTTTCGCCCCAGTATAAAAACGAAGATTATGAAGAAGTTGTAAATTTAAGACCTAAAACCATATTAGAATATATTGGACAGGAAAGGATCAAGGAGACTCTTTCCATATTTATTGAGGCAGCTAAAATAAGGGGAGAAGCATTGGATCATGTTTTACTGTACGGACCGCCAGGGCTAGGAAAAACTACGTTGGCTAATATTATAGCTAATGAAATGAATGTGCAAATCAAAACAACCTCAGGACCAGCAATAGAAAGACCTGGAGATTTAGCAGCTATACTTACCAATCTTGAAGCCCATGATGTTTTATTTATTGATGAAATTCATCGGCTTAATAGAAGTGTAGAAGAGGTTCTATACCCTGCTATGGAGGATTTTGCTTTGGATATAATTATCGGCAAGGGGCCTAGCGCCCGTTCTATTAGGATAGATTTACAACCGTTTACACTAATTGGTGCTACAACCAGAGCTGGTCTTTTGTCTTCTCCATTGAGGGATAGGTTTGGGGTAGTAAACCGGTTGGAATTTTATTCAGAGGAAGAATTAGTTAAAGTTGTACAAAGAGCTGCTAATTTATTAGGAGTGCCTATTGATAACCATGGTGCAGGAGAGATTGGTAGCCGTTCTAGGGGAACACCTCGTATTGCTAATCGTTTATTAAGGCGAGTTAGAGATTATGCTCAAATTAAAGCAAATGGTACGATTTCCCAGGAAATTGCTTCTAAGGCACTTGATTTATTTGAGGTAGACCAGTTAGGTTTAGATAAAATAGACCGCAGGGTGCTAGAAGCTATAATTTTAAAATTTAATGGTGGTCCAGTTGGACTAGATACCTTAGCAGCAGCAATAAATGAAGAAGCTGATACTATAGAGGATGTTTTTGAACCATATCTTATGCAGATAGGTTTTCTTAATAGAACATCTAGAGGTAGAGTTTGTACCCCTTTAGCATATAACCACTTGGGCTTAAATGTTGAGAGTGATTTACAAGAAAAACTATTTTAAGCTTTTTGTTAACCACGGGCCCGTCGGGGTATACAGATAGTCTATTAATGACTAAGGCAAAGGTTGAGGTTAAAAAATACTTAACCTTAACCTAGCGAACAAAGTGAGCGAAACTTTAACCTAGGAGGCATTTCATGGGAGACTGGTCATCTTTTGGGAAAACCCTTGTAAGTGTGGGTATATTTCTTGCTGTTTTAGGGTTGGTTATTTGGGGTCTTGGTAAATTTCTCGGTATCGGAAGGCTACCGGGTGACATATATTATTCTAAAGGGAACTTTACCATTTATTTCCCTATAGTTACTTCAATTATTATTAGTATAATATTAACTGTCATCTTAAATTTATTTTTTAAGCGCTAATTTTAGGTGTATTCCATTTTTATTGAATACATATCAGCAACTGTTTTTTTGCATCAACAGTTGCTCTTTATTTTTGCATTAGAAAAAGTTTAATACCCTCAAATTTTTTAAAGTTTTGACGAAATATATTTTGTATAAGTGAGGTGAAAAAATTGGGGTTTCTTTTCCGGAAAAGAACCGAAATTTTTGATGAAATGACTTCCATGGTAATTCAAGCACAGCTTGGAAATGAAAACATAAGAGAAACTCTAATAAAACAGTACACTCCATTTATTTTGCGTGTTGCATCTAATATGTGTAACCGTTATTTGGTTATGGGGCAGGATGATGAAGCGAGTATTGGCCTAGTAGCATTCAATGAGGCTATAGATAAATATTCCGAGGATAAAGGAGCAAAATTCTTAACATTTGCGGAAATTGTTATTAAGAGGCGCCTAACTGATTATTATCGTAAAGAAAGCAGATTCACCAATAATGTTGTCCCTTTATCTAATTTTCAAGATACTGAAAATCAAGAACAAGAAGTGCTGCTGGAAGTAAAAGAAGCCTGTAAGGCATATCAAATAGAAGAAGAATCATTTTATAAAAGGGAAGAAATTCTTCAATTCACAAAAGCCTTGGCGGATTTTGATATATCACTAACAGAAATTGTAAAATTATCGCCAAAGCATTATGATGCACGCACTAGAGCATATGAGGTTGCCAAAATTATTTTTGATAGCCCTGAATTACTTCATAATTTATTGGAAAAAAGGTCGCTACCTCTAAAGAAGATTGAAGAAAGGGTAGATGTAAGTAGAAAAACATTAGAACGACAGAGAAAGTATATTATTGCTTTAGTTATAATTTTAAATGGTAACTTTGAGTATTTACAAACTTATCTTAGTAATCTATCGAAAGGAGGGAAATAGAGTGAAAATATCCAAAGGACTGGTTTTAGAAATTAATAAGAATAAGGCAATAGTTTTAACTAATGATGGACAGTTTTTAGAAAGGAAGTTTGCCGGGAAATCACCTCAAATTGGCTCAGAGATAGATTTAAATCCTTTTCAAGTTAACTGGGTGGCTTGGTCAAAAATAGGGATAGCAGCCATATTTGCACTGGTTTTTATCCCACTATTAGTATTGCAATTATTCATCTATCCTCAAATGACAGTAGCTTATGTTACTGTTGATATTAATCCAAGTATAGAGTTAGGCTTAAATAAGTATGACAAAGTTACAACTGTCCAAGGTTTAAATCAGGAAGGTATAAACTTATTAAATAAAATACAGATTAAGAAGCTTCCTGTTGATAAAGCTCTAGAAATTGTTACAGAGGAAGCCATTAAAGAAAGATACATTAATATCGATAAGGAAAACGCTATTATTATAAGCTATTCTCCCCAAAAACCCATTAAGAATAATGAAAAACTATCTTCTACAATTACCAACACAGAAACAAAATTTGAACAGAATTTATTAGAAGATAAAGTAATCGAGGTTATCGAGCGTAATCAACAGAAGGCTATTGTCGAATTGATTAATGTAAGCGACAATGCCCGTTCTGAGGCTAGTGAGCTAGGAATATCTACGGGTAAATATACATTAATGTTAGAGGCATGGGACGAAGGCATAGAAATTTCCCATGAAAGTATTAAGGCAAATAATATTTTCACTGCAATTAAAGAAAATGGAGCTAATCCAGGTCATTTTATTAGTCAAGTAAAACAAAAAAATCATAGTGCTAATGAACTAGAACACCTAACTTTAAAATATGAAGCTAAACTTAAAGAACTGAAAATAAAGGATAAAAATGAGATTCTAAAGGATGGTCAAGGCGACAGCGTTAACAAACCAGAAAATAAGGTCACTACTCAGAAACCTCAATCTTTTAGAATAGGTACCGAAGATGAAGCTTTTCTTGAAGTTAATGATAGTACGGATGAGGAAGAACCGGTTGAAAATGATGACAAAGAGCGTGATGAAGCCAAAGTGGAAAACGAAAATCAAATGGATAAAAATAATTCTAATTCCAAGAACAATATTACTGAAGAAAAAAATGATAATAAGCCAGGCACTGATAAAGAGATTGGAAATAATGGTAATCAAGAAAATAATTCACAAGAAAATAGAGCACCAGGTAGTAAAGATAAGTATCCTTCTTCAAATGAAGCTGAAGATAAGCAAGATAACAACAATAACAGAGAAAAAGTGATAAAAGATGAAGAAACAAACGACAAACAAGATAAGAATGATAACAGAGATGAAAAACAAAAGAATGAAGAAATCGAAGAAAATAAGGATCAAGATAAGGATCAAGAGCTTAATAATTATTCAAAAGATAAAATAAGCCCAGATAGTAATAGTAATGAACCAAATAATCTTAGGTCAAAGACAAATGGTGCAGCCCGATATAAGGGGTTTAATCTTAACGAATTACCTGAAAACATTAGATTAATGCTAATGGAGCTAATGCAAAAAAGGAACAAATAAAAAGAAAGGAACCTTTTATATTAAGGGTTCCTTCTTTTTATTTGTAAAAAGATTACTCGGCTGTTTGTTAGATGAAAATGATGGGATTACTTTTTATCTTAAGCAGGATTAATGGGAGAAATTGTCGAAAAAATAATTTAAAGCAAATCCGGGGAGTTGTTATTATTGAAAGCTATAAGCAAAATAGTAGTTTTTATTATTTTTATCAGTTTGACATTAGGGATACAACTAAATGCAGCTAATTTACCTATGACCTTGGATGAACTTAGAGTTGCTTTAAATACTAATATTAATTCAGCAGAAGTTGTGATTATTGAGGGAGATTACGAGATGGTTGACCTTTTAAGCCAATTAAACCTTGGGGAAGCATCAAAAGCTACCTCGTGGTTAATCACTCCTGTTGGCAAAACAAGTTTGCAAATTTCTAGAAATGGGCAACCTGTATCTAAGTTGGGCGGACATTTATTAGTACTACGACCTAAAAATCCTGCTGAGCTAAATGTTTTTAAGTTTCAAGGGAAGCGATATAGAGACACTTTAGTTATTGAGAATGTAAACGGTAAATTAAACGTTATAAATTTAATTAGTGTTGAGAAGTATCTATATGGAGTAGTTGGTGCTGAGATAGGTGCAAATTCTCCAGATGAGGCTCTAAAAGCCCAAGCTGTAGCCTCCAGATCTTACGCCCTTTACTATAAAGAAAATCCTCAAATGGGCTATGATGTAGGTATAAGTACCCGTTGGCAGGTTTATGGGGGCTATGATATGGAGGTTCTCTCAGGACAACGGGTGATATATGCTGTAGATAGTACGAAAGGTCAGGTAATAACTTATGAAGGCAAATTAATTCAGGCATTTTTTCATGCTAATTCCGGTGGTTTTACAGAAAATAGTGAAAATGTTTGGTGGGCATTTATTCCATATATACGTGCCGTGCCTTCACCCGGTGATTTATATGCACTTAACTATCCCGTACAGGAAGGCGGATGGCCAGCCAATACCTATCAGTGGACTAAAACCTTTAATCCGCCTGAACTAGAGAAGCAAATTATTGCATATAATAAGGATTACCCTGAAAACCCTTTACAAGTAGGAAATATAATTGACATGAGAATTAGTCGTTTATGTGTAGATCCTAATACTTCACCTAGACAGTATATGCAAAATGAGACGCTCTCATCAAGGGTTACGGAGTTAGAAATTGTGGGAACAAAAGGAACGAAAACATTTTTTCGCGATGGTATTCGCAGTGTATTTAATTTACGCAGCTCCCTTTTTGATGTCTTTTTTGACTCAACAGTAGAAATCATTTCAGCGGCGGGCTTGAAAATTACTAACTCTGGAGAGGGTCTTATTGCTTTAGGACTCGATGGACTCTCCGAAAAAATTAATGGAAATAATTCTAATTATTATGTGCAGGATATTGATGGAATGAAAGCTATCCCAAAGAAATATTCGAATATAACTTTTCATGGTAAAGGTTATGGTCATGGATTAGGTATGAGCCAGTGGGGAGCTAGAGGTTTGGCTGTTCAGGGTTATAATTATTTGCAGATATTAAAATACTATTATAACAATAATAATTACGACGGAAAATTAACAATCGGCATGTACACCGGACAGTCGAAGTAGGAGAAAATAATGAAAATAGATGATTTTGATTTTAATTTACCCGAAGAATTAATAGCTCAACATCCTCTAAAACAACGAGATGCTTCCCGTCTGCTAGTTTTAGATAAAAATACAGGCGAAATAAAAGAAAGATTATTCACTGACTTATTAGAGTTTTTAGTGCCTGGGGATGTAGTAGTAATTAATAATACAAAAGTTATACCAGCTAGGCTTTTAGGAAATAAAAAAGGTACAGGTGCTAAAATTGAAGTTTTTCTATTAAATCCCTGTGTAGAGAAAGATTATTGGGAGGTTCTTGTTAAACCAGGCAAAAAGGTTAAAGCTGGGACAGAAATTATATTTGGAACGGGTCAGCTAGAGGCTTCAATAATTGATTCTACCAAAGAGGGAGGCAGAGTTGTTAAATTTAATTACCAGGGTATTTTTAACGAGATACTTGATGAATTAGGGCAAATGCCACTGCCTCCATATATCAAAGCTAAGTTAGAGGATAAAGAACGTTATCAAACCGTTTATGCAAAAAATGAGGGTTCTAAAGCGGCACCAACAGCAGGACTTCATTTTACACCAGAGTTTATAGCTAAAATACATAACCACGGTGTAGAAATAGTTGAAATTCTTCTGCACGTTGGCTTGGGTACATTTAGACCTGTTAAGGTTGAAAATATTGAAGAACATGAAATGCACAAGGAGTATTTTCAGGTAACAGAAGAGGCTGCCACTACAATTAACAAAGCACTAGCGGAAAAAAGGAGGATAATAGCAGTAGGTACTACATCTACCCGTACCTTAGAAAGTGTATATGAAAATGGATATATTAAAGCCCAAGAAGGTTGGACAGATATATTTATCTATCCAGGCTATAACCCTAAAGTAATTTCTGGCTTACTTACAAATTTTCACTTACCAAAATCTACCCTTATTATGCTGGTTAGTGCTTTAGCAGGAAAGGAAAACATTTTAAAAGCCTATACTTATGCAATAAATAAAGGCTATCGCTTTTTTAGTTTTGGAGATGCTATGCTTATAATCTAGGAGGTTTTACGGGTGACGTTTAAGTTTGAGTTAATTAAAGAATGTAAAGATACAGGGGCAAGGGTAGGGAAATTGTTTACTCCCCACGGGATTATAGAGACTCCTGTATTCATGCCTGTTGGAACTCAGGCAACAGTCAAGACATTGAGTCCTGAGGAGTTAGAGACATTAGGTGCACAAATAATATTAAGTAATACATATCATTTGTACCTGCGACCCGGTCATGAACTGATTAAACAGGCTGGGGGTTTACATAAATTTATGAATTGGAATAAACCTATCTTAACTGACAGTGGAGGTTTTCAGGTATTTAGCCTAGGTGATTTAAGAACTGTTAAAGAAGATGGCGTAGAATTTCGCTCCCATATTGATGGTTCAAAACATTTCTTTACCCCAGAGAAGGTTATAGAAATTGAGAATGCTTTAGGGGCAGATATCATTATGGCTTTTGATGAATGTGTACCATATCCTTGTGATTACGAATATGCTCAAAAAGCGTTAGAAAGGACTACACGCTGGGCTGAACGTTGTAAAACAGCACATCAAAGGGAAGATCAGGCTTTATTTGGAATAATTCAAGGCGGTGCTTATCAAGATTTAAGAGAGCAAAGTGCAAAGGAAATAACTTCCTTAGATTTTCCAGGCTATGCAATCGGTGGTTTAAGTGTGGGTGAGCCCAAAGAGATTATGTATGAAGTATTAGAATATACTACCCCTTTAATGCCAAAAGAAAAACCACGGTATTTAATGGGCGTAGGTGCACCAGATAATGTGGTCGAGGGAATAATGCGTGGAATTGATATGTTTGACTGTGTACTGCCAACTCGAATTGCCCGTAATGGGACAGTGATGACTAAAAGGGGTAAACTCGTAGTGCGGAATGCAGGCTATGCTAAAGATTTGAGTCCCTTAGATTCAGAATGCAGCTGCTATACGTGCCAAAATTACTCCCGGGCCTACATAAGACACCTATTAAAAGCTAACGAGATTTTTGGGCTAAGACTAACATCTATCCATAATCTCCATTTCCTTATTGCTTTAGTTAAAGAAATTAGGGAGTCTATCTTGGAAAATAGATTTCTGGAATTTCGAGAAGAATTTTATGAGCATTATGGCGAAATTTAAAGGATTTAATCTAGCTTTATAGAATAATATAGTTATCCTAACAAATTAATGAATTCTAGGAGGTATTTAGTTGAATAATTTTGTTCTATTAGCAATGTTTTTTGCTCTGATTTATTTTATGATGATCAGACCACAGCAAAAACAGCAAAAAAAACGGAGAGAAATGTTAAGTAACCTGCGTAAAGGCGATAAAGTAATTACTATTGGCGGGATTGAAGGAGTTATCAAGACTATTAATGAGGATAGAATTGTCTTAGATGTCGCAAAAGGCGTAAATATTACCTTTTTGCAAACTTCCATTGGCCAAGTAATTGAAGACGATGAGCAAGATGATAAGCCTCTTTTATCTGAAGGGAATACAACTAAAGATGACGATGAAAGCTAAATAAAGGCCCTTAGTAGGGCTTTTTTTATTGGAATTACAATTTAATAGGACTCTAGTCCTGGAATGTTGGGTCTAAAGTAACTGGGACAAGCTTTGGGAATAATCTATAATTGTTATAGGGCGTAAAGGAGGAGGATATTATGTTAGGAAAAAATATTGGAATTGATTTAGGGTATGGCTATGTTAAAGTAACTGATGGTCAAATGGCACATGTATTTCCTAGTACTGTAGGTATCGGTCAGAAAATTAGATTTAAAAGCCTATTAACCAGTTTTAGTAAACCTACTGACAATCTGGCAATAACTGTTGATAACAAAAAATATTTTGTTGGAGAATTGGCTATTAAACAAAGCGAAGTAGTTTCGCGTTCTTTAGGTAGAAATAGAATCGAAGACACCAGTGCTAAGATATTATTGTTAGCGGCTTTAGCCTTATATGCTGACAAGGAAGATCAGAGCTTTAATGTAATTACAGGTCTACCCGTTGATTATTACTCCAACTTTAGAGATGATTGGTCTGAGTTAATGCTGGGAATGCATGCTGTTAAAATTGATAATGGTCAACAGGAAAAAAGTAAAATAATAAAAATTGAAAAACTCCAAATTATTCCACAGCCCTTTGGTACTCTGTATGATAAAATACTCAATGATGAGGGCGAAATAAAGGATGAAACATTCGGTGAGCTAAAGCTTGGTATTGTTGATATAGGTTTTAAAACATCTGATTTTGCTGTAGCGGATAGTTTGGAATTTATTGATAAGCTTAGTAGTTCTACTGATATAGCTATGAGCACAGCATTTAACATTTTAACAGAGAAGTTCCGTGAAAAATATTTAATTAATAAAGAAAGCTATCAGCTGGATAAAGTTGTAGAAACCGGCATTCTAAGGGTTGCAGGGGAATCAATAAATGTAGAAGAACATATCAACGAAGCCTTCTCTATTGTAACTAATAAAATTGCTACTGAAATAAATTCCATTTGGGAGAAAAGAGATTTAGATAGAATTATTTTAACCGGTGGTGGAGGAGAGGCAATTTCCAAATATCTTTTACCTAAGTTTGGTAATATGGAATTGATAAAAGGTGCTCAATTTGCTAATGTGCGGGGGTACCAGAAGCTGTGTTCTAACTTATTTAGAAGTACATATAGTTTTACCGATGAAAATTACGCTTAAACGGCGTGATTTTTTTTTGCTAATGAAAGCTGTTA
>JUEF01000069.1 GCA_000802045.1 Peptococcaceae bacterium BICA1-8 | reverse complement strand
ACTAGCCACTAGCCACTAGCCACTAGCCACTAGCCACTAGCCACTAGCCACTAGTCACCAGTCACCAGTCACCAGTCACTAAATTTAGGAGGTCGATATTATGAGTATGTCATTAGCAGCAAGCCATTCCCGAGGCAAACACGAACCCGATAATATTTTCGGGGTAAACGCAGCAGCCAATGAAAAAGCTAAGATAGTAGGCAAGGAAAATATCGTTAATGCTTCTATCGGAGCTTTTCTAGATCCTCAAGGAGAGCTGATAACTCTGCCGACAGTAGCAAAAACTATGTACAGCTTGGACTTCAAAGATGCTGCAAATTATGCACCAATAGCTGGTCTACCAGATTTCATTAAAGCAGCTATTGATGTAACCTTTGGAGAATATAAGCCAGATGCTTATATCAACGGTGTGGCTACACCGGGTGGTTCCGGAGGTATACACCATGCTATTTGGAATTATACAGAGGTGGGTGATACTTTTCTGACCTCTGATTGGTTTTGGAGCCCTTATCAGACAATGGCCAAAGAGATGGGAAGGAAAATTGATACCTTCACTTCCTTTAGCGAAAAGGGGAATTTTAATGTCAGGGCCTGTTTGGAAAAAGTGGCAGAGCTCGCTAAAGTGCAGAAAAATGTCCTTTTGATAATCAACTCCCCTGCTCACAATCCAACAGGATTTAGCTTAACCGATGAAGAGTGGGAACAGGTAATAGCAGGAATAAAAGAACTGATTGAAAAAGGGCAGAATAATATAATTCTCTTTGTAGATATAGCCTACATAGATTTCGCACCTCCCGGCAGCAGGAAGTTCTTTAAACTGTTCAGTCAACTACCTGCCAGTTTTTTAGTTATTGTAGCTTTTAGTATGTCTAAGGGATACACCATGTATGGCTATAGGACCGGGTGCATGCTTGGTATTAGTTCAGATAAGGATATTATTGAAGAATTCTTTAATATAAATCAGTACTCCAACAGAGGAACATGGTCTAATGGTACCCGCTCTGGGATGCAGTGCTTAGTTAAGCTATGGAAAAACCCTGAACTTATGGACCAGGTTAATAAAGAACGTGAGGAGTTCCGTTTAAGTTTAGTGGATAGAGCTAGAACGTTCCTGGATGAAGCAAAGGAGGTAGGTCTAGAAGTCTGCCCTTATCATTCCGGTTTCTTTATTACTGTTCCAACTAGTAAGCCTGATGAAATTGGACTAAAACTCCAGGATGACAATATCTTTATCGTACCACTTGGCAGGGGCGTAAGAATTGCTGTATGCGCAATCCCAGCCGAAAAATTATCTGGTATGGCAACTAAGATAAAGGAAGCCAAGGACTTATTAGGAGGTTAATTTATGGACTTTAATGTCATTATTGGTCTGGAAGGTGAGGCCCAGGAGCTAGTTACCCAAGAGAATACTGCCAATAAGTATGGTAGTGGTGAAATTGAGGTTTATGCCACTCCCGCTATGGTAGGGCTGATGGAAAATGCCAGTCTTAAGGCTGTAGACCCTAAACTTCCTGAAGGATTTGCTACTGTTGGCATTAACCTTGAAATTAAGCATTTAGCAGCGACACCTATAGGCATGAGTGTTCGAGCTAAAGCTATTTTGCGGGAAATTGACAATAAGAAGCTTATCTTTTATGTCCAGGCCTTTGATGAAAAAGAAATGATTGGTGAAGGCATCCATACTCGATATATAATACAGATCGACAAATTCCTGCTGCGTATGCAAGAAAAAGGAAAACAATAATGTACTTTAATATGTTTTACTGCGGTGGTAGGCTTTGGAATTCCCGTCCTTGGTTTCAGCGGACAAAATCTGATCTAGGCGGAATTGCCATTATGGAGAAAAAGGCTAATATTCTGCCTGTTTATGTAGAAAAAATATACTGTGGTGCTGCCAACATTTTGAAGCAGGAGTTACTCTCAATTGGCGGAGAATTATCTATTCATAAGTATGCAATTAACTGTAAAGAAGAATTTAGTGATGTTCTCATTTTAGGAACCTATAAGCAATATAGGCTTCTTTATAAAAAATTGGCCCTTCAGCACTGGAAGCTTAAAGATTTGGGGCAGGAGCTTAAGATTGTTATCAATAATATTATGTTGTCCCAAAGGCTAATACCTGAAGGGGTATCAGATAGTAAATATCAGGAGATAAAAAGCTTAGCCTTGGATTTTAAACCTGCAGGAGATATTTTAAAGGACATGGCTAGTTTATCTCTGATTGAGAAGGGTCAGTTTAAGGATAAAATTGTTGTCCTGTCTAGCGGAGAATTTGCCGACATCATTATTATGCAGGAATATATTATGTCCCTTCAAAGCAAGGGTTATGAGGTACTATTGACAGGTGGTCAAGCAGAAGAAAAATGGATTGTCGCAATCTTCCGACCAGACTATATTTACATTGTTTAGAAGGTTTCTTGCTTGCTTCAAAGACTAACATAGGATAAAATTGAGCCGAATTTCAATGGGAGCGCTCTGCCCCATATGAAGTGATAGAATAAAGAAATTTTAATAGATCAAAATACCCGCTTGGAGCCCATTGCGGACCAGGACGGAAGGATACTAGTTTGGGTATAAATGCCTTCCGGATTTTTTGTCCGGAAGGCATTTTTTGTTAGTGGAAAAATGGTAAGGCTAAATAGTTAAACCCAAGGTTCCACTTCGCTAAGGCTAAGCTTGAGGTTATGTAACGATTTTCAGGGTTGATAGGAGGGGGTTATCGGCTATTGTTAACCATAAAAATTAATAGGTTGACAATGGCTATAGTCCCTTAATATAATCAGAGTAGCAAATAATAATACGTCAATTCGTCAGTCGTTAACTCGTTAATCCGTTTAGGTGTCAAGTAATTCCAAATTAGGTATATCTATCGTCCATTAGCCTAAGCAGTGTTTATCTGTTGTTAAATAAAATCTTGAGAATTTCTTTAATTTTTTTTGTGAACGAGTTGGCGAATAGACTAAATTGACGAATAGACGCTTTGGAGTGTGAACTATGAAAATTTCTGTACGAGAAATGGTTTTAGCTGGATTTTTTGCTGCTCTGATGGCTGTTGGTGCTTATGTTTCAAAAATATGGCCTCCTGATGTTGTACCCTTTAGCCTACTGCCTTTATTATGTATGCTAGCAGGTGTTATCCTTGGTCCTAAGCTTGGAGCCTTGAGCATGACAGTATATCTATTGGTGGGCTTAACGGGGATTCCTGTTTTTGCTTCACCGCCGTATGGAGGATTTACTTATATTTTCAAGCCTACCTTTGGCTTTTTAGTAAGCTTTATAGTAGGGGCGTATGTGGCTGGATTATTGGTTCACAAAAAGAAAAACCCCGGCTGGGTTACTTTCTTGGGGGCTATGTTGACTAGTACGGTAGCTATGTATGCTGTAGGATTACCTTGGATGTATCTAATGTTTAATTTTTACGTTGGTCAAGCTATGACCTTTATGCAAGTGCTAATGATGATGAGTCTGTATATAGTGCTGGATTTTGTAAAAGCTGTAATTGCCGCTGTGGTAGGCAAAGCTATGTATGAAAGAGTAACCAAACAGTTTGTACGACCACAGTTTAAGTAACTTGAATGCTAGTTTCCCTGGATTCATGCAATTATAATCACGATAGACGATAGACGATAGACGATAGACAACTTGACGATTTGACGAATAAAAGGAAGGTGTTTTGATTGCTGTTAGCTTTTGATATTGGTAATACTAATATGGTTGTTGGTATATATGATAAAAAAGAACTCTTAACCTATTGGCGTATTTCCACCGATAGACAGAAAACCTCTGATGAATATGGGATATTACTCCACAATTTATTTCATTATCATCGAATTAATCCTGCCCAAGTAACAGATATCATTTTTTCTTCTGTTGTGCCCCCGATAATTGGTGCTTTGGAGGAGATGGCCGCTAGGTATTATAATGTCAAACCGTTAGTTGTGGGCCCTGGCGTTAAAACAGGTATGCCTATTCTCTATGAAAATCCCAGAGAAGTTGGAGCCGACCGTATTGTTAATGCTGTTGCTGGTTTTGAAAAATATGGCGGTCCTTTGATTATTGTGGATTTTGGTACAGCAACAACCTTCTGCTGTATTTCTGCCAAAGGCGAATATCTAGGTGGCGCTATTACTCCTGGTATTAATATAGCTACCGAGGCCTTGTTTCAAAAAACTGCTAAGCTTCCCAAAGTAGAGTTAGTTACACCTAAAAAGGTTATTGGTAAAAACACAGTTAATGCAATTCAATCAGGAATTATTTATGGCTACAGTGGCTTAGTTGACGGAATTGTTAAAAGGATGAAACAAGAATTAGGTGGCGGAAGTATCAAAGTAATTGCCACCGGCGGTATAGCTGAATTAATTGCTAAAGATACGGAGACAATTGATGAGGTTGATAAGCTTTTAACTATAGACGGGCTCAGAATGATTTATGAGAGAAACAAATGACGTATATCGTCTATTCGTCATCTCGTTAACTCGTCTAAAGGCATGTATTTAACCACCGGCCCTTTGGGTGCACGGATGAATAGTTATCATTTCCTCGTCTTCGCGGGTGTAGCGTTGCGATCTCCTTCCAGGATTTTGCATGATAAAGCCTTCGCAAATAACAAGCATAATAGTGTTCTTCTAGATTTGGATTTGTAGACGTATTTTACAGACGAATAGACGCACCGACGCACAAAGAGGGTGTAATTAAATGCAGATAGGTAATATAACAATAGATAATCCAGTAGTTTTGGCGCCTATGGCGGGAGTTACCGATAAGGCTTTTCGGATTTTAGTTAAAGAACAGGGTTGTGGTTTGATCTATACGGAAATGGTCAGCGCCAAAGCTCTTAATTATCGTAACCAACGGACTTCTGAGCTAATTAATTTAGGGGATGAATTACCTCCCATTAGTGTCCAAATTTTTGGATCGGAACCTTCGATTATGGCTGAAGGGGCTAAAATTGTTGAAGAAAATGGAGCAAATATAATCGATATTAATATGGGCTGTCCTGTACCTAAGGTAGTAAAAAATTTAGAAGGCTCAGCCTTGATGCTTGCCCCTGAGTTGGCCTATACCATTGTTGAAAAAGTAGTACAAAGTGTAAAAGTGCCGGTGACGGTTAAAATACGCAGGGGTTGGGATGGGAATAATATCAATGCAGTAGAGTTCGCTAAACGGATGGAGTCTGCTGGGGCTTCTTTGATAGCTGTTCACGGTCGTACCCGGTGTCAAATGTACTCCGGTACTGCCGATTGGGGTATTATCAAAGCTGTCAAAGAAGCAGTTAAAGTTCCTGTAATTGGCAATGGCGATATTTTTTCCGCAAAGGACGCTCAGAGAATGTTTAGGGAAACTGGATGTGACGCAGTAATGGTAGGACGGGGAGCTATGGGCAACCCCTGGCTCTTTGCTCAGATAACCGCCTTAATATTGAAGGGGAAAGAAATACCGCCTCCTTCACTGGCAGACAGGATAATAATGGCTATCAAACATGCTGAACTTAGTGTCAAATATAAAGAGGAGAAAATAGCTATAAAAGAGATGAGAAAACATATTGGCTGGTATTTTAAGGGTTTGCCTCATGGGGCTAAAATGAGAGATATAGTAAATAAGATGAGCACTTTAGGCGACTTAAAAAAGTTACTATATGGATATCTAGATCAAACCGGTTCCTAAGTGGGCCGGTTTTTTAGTGTGTAAGAAAGGATAATTTTAACCACGGGCCCCTTCGGAGCACACGGATACACACGGTAAAAAGAATAATTAAAAATCATTACAAATTGCCACTGGCTATAAACCATCGGCCTATCTAAAATTCTATCATGGGCACTGGTCACTGGACACCGGTTACGAAAATTGTTTATCTGTGCTTAAAGTTTTGACGAAAAATTAACTTAAAGTGCATAAATTGCAAATTGTTGGTAATACTACTAACAAATCCAATAAAATGAGGAGGTATTTTAATTAGTATGGAGATTCAAACCCTATTAGAAAAAACCAGAGTAATGCATCAATTATTACAAAAAGCGTCAAGTAATGTCCTAGATTTTGAAGCTATTGCCAACGAATTAAGAGATGTAATAACTAGCAATGTCTACATAGTAGGTAGAAAAGGTAGAATATTGGGGCAATCGGAAGTTGAAGTTGATAGTCTATTTGGACCTGAAGATTTAGAAGGAAAACAATTTTCCGAGAAATGTACTCAGTGGATATTTGGCTATACTCAAACAGAAGTAAATGTTAAGCGGGATAACTATTATGTGATCTTAGCTCCGATTTTAAGCAGTGGTGAAAGGTTGGGTACCTTAGTTTATGCCAGGAGAGGGCATTCCTTTAGCCCCGGAGAAGTAATTCTTTCAGAGTATGGCTCTTCAGTTGCAGGAATGCAGATTATGCGTATCGTAAACCAAAAGATTGAAAATGAAGCCCGCAAGAAAACTGTTGTTCAGTTAGCATTGGAGGTCTTGTCATACTCGGAACTGGAAGCAGTGAAATATATTTTCAATGAAATAGAAGGTAGTGAAGGCTTCTTAGTAGCAAGTAAGCTAGCTGAGCAGTATAAGCTAACCCGTTCAGTGATCGTCAATGCTTTAAGGAAGCTAGAAAGTGCTGGAGTAATTGATGCCCGTTCCTTAGGAATGAAAGGGACATATATTAAGGTTTTGAATGAGTATTTGTACGAAGAACTAGCCCAAATATAACAAGAAAAGTGGGCGAGTAGGCAATTAAAACGTCTATTCGTGAGCGCGTGGGCGCATTAGTCTATGTCCATTTGGGTTCTTTCGCGCTCACTCGCCCACGTATTAACGTCTGTTTAACGCAATAAACTGAGCTTAGGCTCAGTTTATTTTATTCCAGCGGCAAAGGTAATACCATAAATAAACTTTGCTCCGCCTTGATGTAAGGTCGCGGCGCATTCTAAAAGTGTTGCCCCGGTGGTTAAGGTATCATCTGTTAGAAGAATAGACTTTCCCTCAAGCTCACTTTTATTATCAAGTCTAAAGGCACCTAAGAGGTTAGTGCGGCGTTGGTATAGATCAAGGCCAGTCTGATGGGGAGTATCCAGCTGTCGTATTAGTATTTGGTCATTATAATGGATGCCTGCTCGTAGAGCCAGCTCCTTAGCAATTAAAGCAGATTGATTAAACCCTCTTTCTCTGAAACGATTTTTATGTAGAGGAACGGGAATTATTAAGTCAATAGGCTCTGTAGTAACTACATCAAACATTAGTTCTGCTAGTATCGGGACCAGCCACCCCTGCTTTCGAAATTTCAGCAGATGGAGTACTTCCCGATATTCCTTTTCATAGGGGACAGCGGCACTATTAGATTTAATGTATTTAGGCCAAGACCTACAGTTATTACAGACCTTTGCTCTACTACCGAAGGAACCACAGCCCTTGCATTGACCGGCAGCTTGCCTAAATTTATCTAATTTTTCTTTGCATTGTTCACATACCATTAGCTTATCCTGTTTGCTTTTACACAGGGGACAGATACGGGGTGTAGGGAAAATAAGCTCGGAAATTATTGAAAGAATGGACAAAGGGCTATCCCCCCTTCTAGGAGAAATAGTGAAAGAGAAAAAGATTTCCCTCCACTTTGTTTCGTTAGATTAAGATTTCGCTTCGCTAGA
>JUEF01000068.1 GCA_000802045.1 Peptococcaceae bacterium BICA1-8 | reverse complement strand
TTAATCTAGCGAAGCGAAATCTTAATCTTAACCTCATATATACTCTAGGTGCCCTTTCGGGAGAATAGGAAAACCGGTTTAAATCCGGTGCGGACCCGTCGCTGTAAACGGATACAAATCCCCAATATGTCACTGCCCCAGACTTAGTTTACTGAGTCCCGGTGGGAAGGCGTGGGAGGAGGATGACCCGTGAGCCAGAAGACCTGCCTAGAATAGCTGCCGTCCAGGGAAGGACAGGCAACAGGGAGAAGGTATGCGGGTGCCGTCCCTCAGCAAAAGCTGAGGGATTTTATTTTTAAATAAGCCCATGAAAAAATGCACAAGCGAAAAGATGGAGGGATAATGGTGTATTTTAAAAGAATTTTATTGACCTTTCTTATTTTGATGATAATAGTAGTCATACCAAAACCAGCATCCGCCATGCATATCATGGAAGGGTTTTTACCTATAAAATGGGCACTTTTTTGGACTATTACCAGCCTGCCTTTCATTATCCTTGGCTTTTTTTCTATATCTAAATCAATAAATAAAAACCCCGAACTAAAGCTTCTTTTAGGAGTCTCAGGGGCCTTTGCTTTTGTATTATCTGCTCTTAAAATACCCTCGGTAACAGGGAGCAGCTCCCATCCAACTGGGATTGGTCTGGGTGCAGTACTATTCGGACCATTAGCAATGAGTGTTATCGGCTTTATTGTTTTACTCTTTCAGGCCTTATTACTAGCTCATGGTGGACTAACAACTTTGGGTGCTAATACTTTTTCCATGGCTGTGATAGGACCCTTTGTAGCTTATGGTATATACACTTTAAGTAAAAAGATTGGTTTTTCCCAAGGAATAGCAATTTTTCTGGCAGCCTCTCTTGCTAATATTATGACATATGCTACGACCTCCTTCCAACTAGCATTAGCCTTCCCCGGTTCAACTGGTTTTTTGGCTTCCTTAGGGAAATTTTTAGGAATATTTGCTTTGACTCAGATACCCTTAGCCATAAGTGAAGGAATGCTCACGGTTGTTATCTATAATTTCCTAGCTCAATACAGTAAAAGTGAACTGTCTCAACTAAATAGGAAAGGGGACACACCTCTCTCGAGGAATGTCCCCAACGAATAAGTGGACATCTACTAGAGGTTAGATGTTCGATATTGGAAGTTGGAATCATGTCATACTTCGAAGCATTACCAAAATATAGGTTCGAACTTCAAACTTCGAACCTCGAAAGTCTAGCACGAAAGGAGTGGTAAAATAATGGTCAAATACAAAAATCTAATTTTACTCTGCGCCGTATTTTTAATAATTATTTTGCCTTTACTACTGGTTGATTCGGATTTTAGTGGTGCTGATGGTATTGCGCTGGAAGCAATCAAGGAAACTAACCAAGAGTACAAGCCCTGGTTTACTTCTTTTTGGCAACCTCCCGGCGGGGAAACGGAAAGTCTTTTGTTTGCTCTACAAGCTGCTTTTGGTGCGGGATTTCTTGGGTATTATATCGGATACAAAAAGGGGCAAAAAAAGGTTAGGGATCGATAATGTTTTATGTGGATCAGTATGTGTATACTAATCAGCTTCGAAAAATCCATCCTCTAGAAAAGTTTCTCTTTTCCATAATAACAATGATAATCGGATTAGTTGTTAATAATCCGGCAATTAATGTGTTAATTATTGTTCTCATGCTAGGGGTATTAATTTTTTGGGCAAGAATTCCCGTTTTTGTAGTTTTCAAAATGATGATGATTCCAGCTGGATTTTTAGCTTTAGGTGTCATTACTATAGCGGTTAATTTTACTACCGATACAAATGAAATGGTCTTGTTTATTCCTATTGGCGGTTATTACCTGGGTTTTACTATTCAAAGCATGTTTTTAGCTCTAACCACATTGCTGCGGTCTTTAAGCTCGGTTTCTTGCTTATTCTTTTTAGCATTAACTACTCCAATGCTGGATATCATCTATGTACTGCAAATTTTTCGGACGCCAGCTATTATTACAGAATTAATGCTCTTAATTTATAGATTTATATTTATATTTATGGAGACGGCTTTTAATATTTATACCGCTCAGTCCTCACGCTGGGGTTACAGTAATTTTAGGGGATCTATTAATTCCTTCGGTATTCTTTTTGCAAATCTGTGGGGGAAATCCTTTATAAAATCGCAGGAGTTATTTATTAGCTTACTATCGAGAGGATATGAAAAAGAGTTAAAAGTAATTAATCAAAATTATTATTTTTCTTTTGGGAGTTTTTTTATATTTGTAATTATTGATATATTTATTCTTATTGCAGCTTAAAATAGGGGGTTGGTTATGTCTGAAATAATATTAGAAGCACGCAATATAGATTTCTCATATATGGATGGAACAAAAGCAATTAATAATCTATCTATAAGAATACCAAAAGGGAAAAAGGTTGCAGTACTAGGAAATAACGGTGCTGGCAAAACCACGCTCTTTTTGCATTTTAACGGTGTACATAGACCCCAAAAAGGAGAAATCCTTTATAAGGGTGAACTAGTAAATTATAAAAAGAACCAATTAAGAGAATTAAGAAAGAATATAGGTATAGTATTTCAAGACCCTGATAATCAGTTGTTTTCTGCTAGTGTTTATCAGGACGTTTCCTTTGGACCCAACAATTTAGGGTGGGGAGAAGAGAAAATACGCAACAAAATTGAAGAGGTAATGAAACAAACGGGAACTTGGGAATTAAGGGATAAACCAACCCATGCGCTAAGTCATGGACAAAAAAAGAGGGTTGCTATAGCCGGAGTTTTGGCTATGGAACCGGAGGTTATTTTTTTAGATGAACCAACAGCAGGTTTAGATCCAATGTATTCAAATAACATCATGCAGCTACTGGATGAGTTTAACCAAGGTGAAAGAACGGTTATAGTATCAAGTCATAACATTGATGAGGTCTATGCCTGGGCAGATTATGTACTAATAATGCACAGTGGTCAAATAATTTCTGAAGGTGTTCCCGAAGATGTATTTCGAAACCAGGAAACTATCCAAAAAGCTAACCTTATTAAGCCCTGGGTTTTAGAAATATATGATTATCTAGTTGAAAAAAATAGGAGTGGTCCAGGAATAGTTATACCAAAAACTAGGGAAGACATAATGAAAATTCTTTGAAAGTTATAGTAATGATATAAAACCCCGGTAATACTATTAAATATAGTATTATTTGGGAGAGTGATTATTGTGTCTGATATTGCCAAATGGGAATTATTAGGGATCCCAGTTATATTTATTTTAGGTTTTATTCTCCATGAAGCTTATGACATATCAGGGAAAAATCCTATTGTTGCTTTAATAGCCCCAGTTAATGAAAGTGTGTGGGAACATCTAAAAATGGCGGCATCGGCAGTCTTCATTTTTGCATTTCTAGAATACTTTTTTATTGGGAGATTTTCTCCGAATTTTATTTTGGGTAAGACGTTAAGTATTCTGACAGTACCCCTTTTAATTATGGTATTACATTATGGATATAAAATTATTACCGGCACCCATGTTCTTTTCTTGGATATTCTAATACTATTGGTAGCAATTATTGTCGGACAAATGCTGAGCTATTTTATTTTAAATATGCCTCAGAAATATCTTTTTTTAAATGAAATCGCTTTAGTACTTAGTGTAATTATAATAAGTGGTTTTTTCTATTATACTTATTACCCACCCCAAATGCCTGTCTTCATGGACAGTACTACAGGGAAATATGGTATTATTAGGTTCTAGAGGGGATGCCATGGGGTATCCCTTTACTTTATTTATGTTATTATTTAAAGGGAAAATATGAATAGTAAGGTGGGACAAGTTTGAAGGTTATTGAAGTCAATAATTTAGTGAAAAAATATAATGATTTTACCGCTGTCAATAATATTAACTTTTCTGTAGATGAAGGTGAGGTTTTTGGCTTTTTAGGTCCTAATGGTGCTGGCAAATCAACTACCATTAAGATTTTATCAACTTTATTAACATTAACTTCAGGAAAGGCCTATTTAAATGGTTATGATGTACAGAAGGAGCCTAATAAGGTAAGAAGCTCCATTGGACTAGTTTTTCAAGAGACAACATTAGATGAACGATTAACAGCCAAGGAGAATTTGGTTTTCCATGCAATGCTTTATGGGATTCCGAAAAAAATTTATCAGAAAAGGCTGCAGCAGGTTTTGGAAATTGTTGAACTTACAGATAGGGTAGATACCCTTGTAAAAACATTCTCTGGAGGTATGAAAAGGCGACTGGAGATAGCTAGAGGTCTTTTACATTATCCTAAAGTAATTTTTTTAGACGAGCCTACCGTTGGTTTGGATCTTCAAACCCGGAGCCGAATCTGGGAATATATTCATCAACTTAGGAAAACTGAAGGTGTAACAATTTTTTTGACTACCCATTATATGGATGAGGCTGAAAACTGCAACAGGATTGCTATCATAGATAATGGAAAAATAGTTGCTTTAAATACACCGGAGAAACTAAAAGAGAGGGTTTCAGGCGATATAGTAACGATGGCTTCGGCGGATAATAATAGACTCTACAAAAGATTGATAAATGAATTTGGCCTTGAAGCGGAAATGATTAAGGATGGTGTTCAAGTGGAGACAGCGAAGGGCGAAACTTTTATACCCCAGTTGATTTCTAAACTGCCTAATGAAATTACATACATAAGTCTTAGAAAACCTACCTTGAACGACGTATTTTTGAAGCTAACAGGCAGGGAAATTAGGGAAGAATTACTTGATGGAAAAGAAATAATGAGGGCAAGGCTGGGGAGAAGGAGCAGGTTTAAATGAGAGCAATACAAGGGATTTATGTTATTTGGCTAAGAGATATAATCAGGTTTTTCAGAGAAAAACCGAGAATAATAGGGATGATTGGGCAGCCTCTTTTGTATTTAACAATAATGGGTACAGGTTTGGCCTCTACCCTACGCCCTGTCCAACTACCAGCAGGTTTTGACTATATAGATTTTATGTATCCGGGAATTATTTGTATGTCAGTATTATTTACCTCTGTCTTTTCTGCTGTTTCCATAGTTTGGGACCGTGAGTTTGGGTTTTTAAAAGAAGTCTTGGTGGCACCTGTACCTAGATGGTCGGTGGCTTTAGGCAAGGCTCTAGGGGGAAGTACAATTTCCATGATACAGGCCACAATTTTATTAGTAATAGCCCCTTTTATCGGTCTAAAATTAACTTTTCTAGCATTAATAAAACTTTGGCTAATTTTATTTTTGATTTCTTTTGCGCTAACCTCCTTTGGAATTATTATTGCTTCTAGGATGGAGACAATGCAAGGGTTTCAGGTTATTATGAATTTTATTATTATGCCCATGTTTTTCTTGAGTGGGGCTATATTCCCCTTAAAAGGTGTCCCGGGCTGGATGGAAATTTTAATGCGTCTTGACCCGCTCACTTATGGAGTGGATGCTATACGAAATATCTTTTTTGCCGGAACACCAGCCTATGAATCTATGGTTACCTTCTCCCTCACTCAGGATTTAACAGTTATAGGGGTAATGGGCGTTGTGTTCATTATCCTAGCTACTTGGTCCTTTAATTATGCCAAATAGAGGCCAAATTGCCTTATCCATATTTTGGTATGCTAAAAAAAGAATGGCCGTATTGGCCATTTTTACGTTTGAAGAAAGAAAGAAAAAAGAAAATGTAGAATGTAGAATGTAGAATTTAGAATTTAGAATTGAAAAAGAAAATTGTCATTCTGAACGTTAGTGAAGAATCTAGGTTTTTTGGATCCTTCACTATTGTTCAGGATGACAAAAGTGGAGTTTTTAAGTGAGTAAAATCTTAACCTTAACCTGTCTCGTAGAGGCACACTTTGCTAAATAAGTTTCTTCAATTCTTTCAAGGTTTCTTCAAAGTTGCTGATAGCATCAAGGATTGGTTCAGGTGAAGCCATATCTACTCCAGCAATTTTCAAGAGGTTTATAGAATAATCTGAGCCGCCTTTAGTTAGAAAATCACGATAGTTTTTAACTGCAGTATTTCCTTCAGCTAGGACTTTGTTAGCAATACTTATGGCAGCTGAAACTCCGGTTGCATATTGATAAACATAAAAGGACCTATAAAAGTGGGGGATGCGAGCCCATTCATATCCTAACTCTGGATCAATTATAAAATCAGAACCGTGATAGGTTTGATACAATTCTTTATGTAGATTAGATAAAACCTCTGGCAGTAATGGTTTTTCTTCTTCCACCATTTGATGAGCCTGGCTCTCAAAATCGGCAAATAATGTTTGCCGGTATAAGGTTGAACGGATATTATCCAGATGGTTACTTAAAAGCAGGGCTTTTTCTGCTTGAGAGGAAGATTTTTTTAGCAAATAATGATACAGTAATTGTTCGTTAACAGTAGAAGCTACTTCTGCTGTAAATATCGTATAGTCAGAATCTATGAAGGGCTGATTTTTTGAACTATAGTAGCTGTGCATAACATGCCCTAGCTCATGGGCCAAAGTAAATACATCCCCTAGTGTACCGGTGTAATTTAAGAGGGAATATGGGTGGTGTCCGTAAGCTTCAATAGCATAAGCTCCAGAAACCTTACTTTTCCCAGGGAAGGCATCGATCCAACGGTTAGTAAAAGCTTCCTTTAAGACAGCTGTATAATCATCACCCAAAACCGAAGTAGCTGCCAGCACCAATTCCTGAGCTTCCTCATAGGTATAGGTTTTATCAATATCTTTAACAATAGGCACAAATAAATCATAGAAATGTATTTCATCCAGTTTTAAGATGTTTTTGCGAAAAGTAATGTATTCCTGTAAAACATCAGTATTTTCTTTTACAGTTTTAATAAGGTTATCATAGACATCAACCGGAATAATGTTTTCGTTTAAAGCCATTTGACGAGAAGATTTATACTTACGGGTCTTGGCAAGAAAAATATCATGTTTGACAGAACCATAATATGAGGAAGTAATGGTGTTGATATACTTACCGTAAGTACCAAGTAAGGCTTGAAAAAAAGTCTTTCTTAGGGTTCTGTCTTGACTAATTAGCACTTTATAATAGTTAGCATTATTAGCTGTTATGCTTTCACCACTAGTATCCTTTACTTCTGGATAGTCAATATCATTAACGGTCATATCATCATATACTTTTTCAAATGAGCTTCCGAGGGAATTCATCTTAGTTAAGATTTCTTCAATTTCTGCTGGGAAAATATGCTCCTTCTTTTGGAATAATTTCTTGAACATGTGACTATATGTCCTGAGTTTAGGCTGAAGTCTAATATAGCCTTGAAACTTAGCCTCATCCATCTCTAATAGCTCTGGTTCTAAAAAGGCAAGCTCATCACCTATTTTTGTATGCAGGGCATCCGCTATTTCATATAGCTCTTTGGCCTGTGAGTTTTTCATATCCTGGTCAAAGTACATTTTGGCATACACATATATCGCGGTTACCTTAATAGCTAATTCATCATTTAAGGTTAACGTGGACAGTAACTTCTCGGCGGACTTTGTTACTGTTCCTCTTTTAGCAGTAATTTCTTTGGATAGCTTTTTGGCATCTTCTACATCCTTCTGCCAGTCTTGAATATTGGGGTACATATGGGTAAGGTCCCACGTGTATTCTTCCTTTGTTTCCATAGCACACCTCCAGGTAATATTTTTTTCCAATTACTATCATACTAGTTAATATTATAAATGGCAAAATATATGCAGATAAAGTGACTAGTTGTTAGTGGGCATGACGTCTACTGGGATAATCAGAATGTCTGCATGACGACTTAAATGTAAATCTGCACGTCCGCATGACGGCTCAAGGGATATTTTGAATGACGGCATGATTTAAGATGAAAAGATGCCGACCCCAAATATATACTTTAAAGCCGTAATGCCGACCAAAAATTTAACTCAGGTGACGTCATGCTGACCTAAAGTATTACGCGTAAGACGTCACACCGACCAGAAATTTAGCTAACTAGGCCTTAACCTCAACCTAATTCAATATAGAAGAAGGAGTTTCCAAAGGTTATGTAGAAAAATTAATAAATATTACTAAATTACGGGAGGTAAAAAAATGTTATTAAAAGAAATGGTTGAAAAGAATCGGAGTTATCGTAGGTTTTATCAGGATGTGGAAATAAAAAGAGAGACTTTAGAAGAACTAGTAAGTTTAGCACGACTATCGGGAACAGGTGGTAACCGACAACCAATAAAGTTCTTCTTATCCTGTGAGCAGGAATTAAATGCCAAAATCTTTTCCAATACTTTATGGGCGGGTTATCTTAAAGAATGGCCAGGTCCAGACGAAGGGGAAAGACCTGCTGGCTATATTGTTATCGTAGAAGATAAAACAATTGGCATGGTAAATCCCAGGGTTGATTCGGGTATTGCCGCTCAAACAATGCTGCTAGGAGCTGTCGAAAAGGGTTATGGTGGTTGTATGCTTGCTGCTCTTAAGAAAAAAGAGTTGCATGAAGTTCTAAACTTACCTGAAGATAAATATGAGATACTTATAGTTCTAGCTTTAGGTAAGCCTAAGGAAGAGATTGTAATTGATGAAGTAGGCTCAGATGGTGATATTAAATACTGGCGGGATGAGAATAAGGTACACCACGTTCCAAAGAGGTCATTAAAGGATTTAATTATCGGATAAGTTATGGAGTGAAACAATGGAAAATGTAAGAATAGCTTTAGTACAGATGCAGTCTTCAGTCGGAGAAATCACAAGAAACCTTGATGTCATGAGGAAATATATTGAAGAAGCTAAAAAGAAGAGTGTAAAAATTATCTGTTTTCCTGAATTAGCTGTTCAAGGTTATACTAGAGAATTGGCGGGTGGGCTTGCAGAAGTGATTCCAAGCTCAGCATCTGAAGTCCTAGTTTCCTTAGCGAAGGCAAATAATATTACCATAATAACAGGAATTATTGAAAAATCTAGTACTATTAAGCCATATATTACACAGTTAATTTGTACACACAAAGGAGAACTTTTTAGGTATAGAAAGACTCATCTCGGTATAAGTGAAGAACCCTTTTTTACGCCAGGTAATGAATTACCGGTTTTCAATATTAAAGAAGCTAATTTTGCAGTACAAGTTTGTTGGGACTTACATTTTCCCGAGGTATCAGCAATTTATTCTTTAAATGGGGCAGAAATCATCTTCGCCCCTCATGCCTCTCCAACAATTGTGGGGGATCGCAAGGAAATTTGGTTGAGATACTTAACTGCACGGGCTTATGATAATTCTGTATTTATATGTAGCTGTAATCTCATAGGCATAAATGGTCAAGGCTCAGAATTTGGCGGTGGTTGTCTAGTTATTGACCCAAAAGGACAGGTTATCGGCGAAGATTTTTCCGGCAAGGAAGGTATGCTGATAGTAGATTTGCCTTCAGATGAAATAAATAAAATTCGCTATCAGGAAAGGAAGTCCATGCGGTACAGCTATTACTTAGATTATCGGAGGCCGGAATTGTACGGAGAATTAATCAACGGTGTCAAAGGGACGGAGTTTTTGACATAACTAATGTCAAAAACTCCGTCCCTTTGACATTTATTTAACTACCAAAATGGGGCAATTAGTTTTATTAACTAGCTCTGAAGTTATATTCCCTTTGAAGAGGTAGTCACTTAAAGTGCTTTGACCGTGGAAACCGACTACCATTATATCGCTCTTTGTTTCCTCAGCTATTTTTAAAATCATTTCAACAGGTTCACCAAATTCTACTCGAATTTTATAAGGAATATTGTTTTCTCTAAATACTTTGGTAGCTTTTTCAAGGATTACTTTAATCTCATCTAAAGCAAGCTTGGATGAATCGATACCTTTGTCTTCTAACTGGTAAGATACAGTCCTATGAAAAGGGGTAATCTCTAAAATATAGACAATGGTTATTTCGGCATTCTTTGTATCACTTATAAGGTTAACTATTGTTAAAGCAATTTTTTCCGAGACAGGTGAACCACTTGTGGGAAATAAAATTTTTTTAAACAATGATCATTCCTCCTATTTGCATTTTTTGTTAAAAATAATAAAAAAATAATTATAATAATTACTTTTCGCTAAAGGTTCTTTAATTCCTTTTGAAAAAATGGTAAGTTCTATATAAATATTATAAAGAGAATTGGCAGGTGAAAGCATGGAAAAAAAAGTTATTGCCCAAGTGTTTAATGAAATAGCTGTCTTTTTAGAACTAAAGGGCGAAAACCAATTTAAAGTACGGGCTTATCAAAACGGAGCCCGTACTTTGGAACTCCTTGATGAAGATATTCGGGAGATGGTTATAAACGGTAAAATTAAAGAAATAAAGGGGATAGGTAAAACCCTAGCTGATAATATTATCGAATTAGTAACCACAGGTAACCTGACGTATTATCAGGAATTAAAAGAAAGTATCCCTTCAGGGCTTATGGAGGTACTTAGAATATCAGGCTTAGGTCCTAAAAAGGCTTATCGGCTTTATGAGGTCTTAGCAATTTCCAGTGTAGCTGAGCTCGAATATGCGTGTAAGGAAAATAGGCTTTTAGAATTAAAGGGTTTTGGCCCTAAGTCTCAGGAAAACATATTAAAAGGCATTGATCATATAAAAAAATACCAAGGACAATTTATTTACGGTGATGTATTTGCACGGGGCCAAGAACTTGTTTCACAAATGAAAGAATGTAAGGAGGTAATGGCGGTTAGTATCGCTGGAAGCCTGCGGAGATTTAAAGAAGTTGTTAAGGATATAGATATATTAGCGGCCTCTTATCATCCTTTAGTGGTAATGGACTACTTAATAAATTTACCTGAAGTTGCTGAGGTTGTCTCTCAAGGGGAGACGAAGACTTCAGTAACCCTAAGTAGTGGTGTTAACATTGATTTAAGAGTTGTAGCACCTGATGAATATTATTATGCTCTTCATCATTTTACAGGCAGTAAAGAACATAATACAGCAATGCGTCATAGAGCTAAAAGCTTGGGTATTAAAATAAATGAATATGGGTTATTTATAGGTGAAAAAAGGATAGATATCCATGATGAAGAAGATTTTTTTAAGACCCTAGGTTTAATGTATATTCCTCCTGAACTTAGAGAAAATATGGGAGAAATTGAGGCAGCAGAGAAGGGTCAGCTGCCAGAGCTAGTAAACTACGAGGATATTCAAGGAGTCTTTCACATCCATACCAACTACAGTGACGGAATAAATAATCTTTCTGAAATGGTAGAAGAGGCGAAAAGAGCCGGGTTTAAATACCTGGGGATTTCTGATCATAGCCAGACTGCTGTTTATGCAGGGGGACTAAAAATTGAGGCAGTAAAAAAACAAAAAGAGGAAATAAGTAAATTTAATCAAGAAAACCCTGATTTTTATGTTTTTCACGGTATTGAATCAGACATCCATACTGACGGCAGCTTAGATTATTCTGATGAAATTCTCAAGGAATTTGACTTTGTTATAGCTTCAATCCATTCAGGTTTTTCTATCAAGGGAGAGCGGGCAACCCAAAGATTAATAAAAGCAATGGAGAATCCATATGTTACTATGCTAGGTCATCCTACGGGACGGATTCTATTAGGTCGAGAGGGCTACGAGCCAGATTTACAAAAGGTTATTGAGGCAGCCCGGGAAAACAATGTAATTATTGAGTTAAATGCAAGCCCCTATAGGCTGGATTTGGATTGGCGTTATTTAAAGTTTGCCAAAGAAAAGGGTGTACTGATAAGTATTAATCCCGATGCCCACAGAAAAGAAGAACTATATGATACCATTTTTGGGACAAATATGGCTAGAAAAGGTTGGCTAGAAAAGAAGGATGTATTTAACGCTTTGTCGGTAGAGGAAGTGAAGGAATATCTAAGGAGAAGAAAGTTACTAGTGACTGGTGACTAGTGACTGGTGGATATTGGGACAACACTTTGGGTTTTGTGCCCAGGAAATATAAATTTAAAACCGTAGGGAACGGTGCACCCACCGTTCCGTTGTTTCTAACCACGGGCCCCCTCGTTGCACACGGACATTTAATAGTGAGCCGTAAAAGAAACGGAATAACTCAACCGGGTGGTCGGGTTATTCCGAGATCGCCACGCTACTCTCGCGATGACAAATGATAATTCTAAATTCTACATTTTCTTTTCTCAATTCTCCATTCTCAACTCTCAATTACCTAAGCTCCTCTATTCAAAATTCCTTCCATTTCTGGATCGGTTTTTAGAAAACGCAGTAGAACAGCTAGAGCTTGAGCCCGGGTTGCATTATCATTAGGTTTAAAGTGCAGTTTATCCATTCCAGCTAATATTCCAGTTTGGGCGGTATTGGCAATAGCAGTAGCCAATACGTGACTTGGAGGCACATCAATAAAAGGATAATAGGTATCGGCTCTAACTTGAATTAGATTATTAATTATTTGAGCCATTTCCCCACGGGTGATAGGTTCATCAGGTCTATAGCTTCTTGTACTATCAATGGGTACAATACCTAGATTCGCCAAAATAGCAATGCTTTCTTTGGCCCAGTGGTTCTGTGTATCTGAAAAATTGACAAAACGGTTGGGTGTTTTTAAATACAGTGCCCTTTCTACCAGGGAGGCAAATTCCCCTCGGCTCATTGGGTTATTTGGGCGCATAGTACCATCTTGATATCCGCCCATCCATCCCAGCTTCCGGGCCATTTCCAGTTCCTTCTGGGCCCAGTGATTCGAAATATCGTTAGGTAACGGCAAGTTAATTGTTTGGGATAGTTTGTCCTGGATCTTGGTTTTAATATCCGCCAAGGGAACTAGCTCAGTTTTTATGGGATTAATTTTACTAAACTGATAGTAAGCTTTGTTTGACAAGAAAGTATTAAGGTTTTTATATGCTGCACTGATTCTTACCGGACCGCTGCCCACTATTTCTATTTTCCCTTTATCCTGAATGTTAGCTATATTTGTATTGGTAGTATTCCATACTGTTTCTTGGGTAATATCAGTTTCGCTGCCATCGGAATAAACTGCTAGAGCTTTGATTTCTTTTATCTTTTGATAGTTATCCAGCTCCCCAACTAGGCGCAGGTATAAAGGGAGATTAGTTCCGGTTGGAGTAACATTTTCTGCTTTGATTGTAGTCCGAAAACTCCCGGCTTGGGCTTCGATAGTTGCTGTGCCGGGGAGACCGGAAAACTGAAGGCTATTACCATTAATTTTTGCTATATTGGGTTGAAAACTGAAATATCTAACCCCAGTTATTTCTTTTAAAGTGTTATTTGAATATATCCCCATAACCTTAAGTTCTTTGCCATTGTCTTTGTAAGTAAGAAAATGATCAGCAAATTTTATCGAATCCAAAGTTGTATTTTTACTTGGTACACTTACTAAAACCTTATCTCTATCAGTGAATCCTTGATAGGTACAAATTATTTCAACGGAACCGGGTAAGCCAGTAAAATAGACAATTCCTTCTTGAACTGAGGCTATTTTTTCATTACTAGATGTCCAACGGCTTTCTTTAGTTCTCTCTTCCACTGAACCGTCACCCATCAGGGCAAAGGCTTTTAGCTCCTGAGGCTGGGAACTGTAAAAAAGGCTGGGATTAATAAATATACTTTTTTCTGATTTGGCAGAGAGCTCCGGGACAGTAATAGTTATGTTTGTACTTAATCCATCTTTGGCTGCAGTAAAAGTAACATTACCAGATCTACCTGTAAAGGAAATCTGTCCGTTATTGTCTATTACAGCGACATTTGTATTGCTAGACGACCACTCAAGACTGTGCACTAGTTGGCTCTGACCACTATTGTCTTTACCTGTTACAGTTAGCTTAGGTGGATTATTAAGAAATGAAGAAGTAAAATTAAGACTTTCATTTATTTGTATTTCTTGAGTTTTATAAGGTACAAAAGCGGAGTCCGAATCAGAATAATTTCCATAGCGGACAGTTATCGTTACATTCCCTGGCTTTCCTGTAAAGGTTACTTGACCTTGATCAGATACTTCTGCTATAAAAGGGTTAGAGCTAGACCATTCCACTAGGTCATTTTCCAGAGTTTTTTTGCTATCATCAATATATAGTCTATAGGCCTTTAAGGAATTGGTTTTCTTTGCAGGGTCTAGATCACCTTCGATTTTCACTGTAAAAGCTTTGGTTTCTTCAGGCTCTTCATCCTTTTCAATTTCCTGTTCAGTTACGTAAACGGTTATTTCATTATTAATTGTTTGTTGTGTTAAAGGGCTTGTAAAAATAATGCCGAAGGTAACTACACCTGCTCTACCCCGAAAGGTGACAAGACCTGAGGAATTTACACTTGCCACATCGGTATTAGTAGAATACCAGGTAACATGCTCTTTAATTTCTTTAAGCTCACCATTGTTGTAGCGCCCTTGGGCCTTTAATTGCACTGGCTTGAAGTTATATTTTATATTTTTGGTGGTAATCTCCAAATCTGTAATATCAACGACTTCAGTTCCAACTGATGCTTCAAAGCCACCGTAGGAAAAGGTTATTGTTACATTGCCAGTGTTACTTCCAAACTCTACCTTACCTCGATAGACAGAAGCTATGGAGGGGCTAGAGGTTTTCCAGGTGCCTGAATATGTAACATCTTTAATACTACCATCACTAAAAAGTGCAGAAGCACTAAGGTAAACTGGATTTGGATTATAGTCTAGAGCTTGATTCAGGTATACATTGACTAGGTGGGGTTCAGCAGCTTGTCCAACTAGTGGAAAAGCAACACATTGTAAAACAACTAAGAACGCTATTAGTACAAAAAATCTTTTAATAGCCATAATTTACCCCCAAATTTAAGATGATTAAGTAAATTCAACAAGGAACGTGGACACACCTGCAAAATCTGGGAATTTTTTTCGGGAACAGAAATGTCCCCAACGAAGATAATGCTAACGCATTATTAGTTAAGGTTTCACTCACTTCGTTCGCTAGATTAAGGCTGAGGGAAATTAATGATATAATTTGGTCACGGAACACGAAACCTTATAAATTGTCCTTAAATTTTTTACTAGTCACCAGTCACTAGTCACTAGTAACTAAGACAATGCGTTTAATCTATGCAAAAATAAGGTATATTCTATATAGAAGGTATAACATAGCACCACCCCAGAAAATATGAACTAGGGATTTGAGATATTTTTCCTTTTGTTTTTTCCTGGATTCATTTTCTTTATGATGTTTTTCATAATCAAAACGAGCTTTCGTTCTAACGTATTCATCCTTATAGCTATTTTCTAAGTTTATTTCCATTTTAGTCACCTCATAATTCTCATATTCTGGTAATATATATGCAAGGTAATAAATAAAAAAACATTTTGAAAGAAAAAATGTCAAATATCAAAGTGCTTTAAAGTATAAAAAGGAGGTTTTTATTAATGGGTCAACAAAAAATAGTAGTAATTGGTGGAGTAGCTGCTGGGGCTTCTGCTGCGGCTAAAGCCAGAAGGGATAATGAAAAGGCAGAAATAGTCATTTATGAAAAGGGTCCTTATGTGTCTTTCGCTAATTGTGGGTTACCTTATTACATTAGCAGAGATATAAAGGAAAGGGAGGATTTGTTTTTAATGACCCCTGAGTTTTTTTATGAAAGATACAGGGTAATTGTTAAAGTAAATCATGAAGTAGTAAAAATTGACCGGGTAAAAAAACAGGTGGAAATCAAGAAGCAAAGTGGAGAAATATTTACAGATACCTATGACAAGCTGGTAATTGCCACTGGAGGAACACCAATAAAGCCACCTATCCCCGGTGGTAATTTGGAGAATATTTTTACTTTATTTACTGTGCCTGATCTTGATGCTATTGAAAAGGCTTTAGCAGGGGGAGATGTAGAAAAGGTCGTTATAGTTGGCGGGGGTTATATTGGCTTAGAAGCAACGGAAGCCTTTCTGAAAAGAGGCAAAAAAGTCACTCTGATTGAAAAAATGGACCAGCTTTTACCTTATTTAGATGAAGATATGGCGGTACCATTAGCTATTCACCTGGAAAATCTAGGTGCAAGAGTGATTCTGAAGAATGGAGTTAAGGAGTTTAAAGGTGAAAAAAGGGTTCAGGAAATAATTTTGGAGAATGATGAAGCTGTTGAAGCAGATTTGGTCATCCTAGCTATAGGTGCTAGACCTCAGCTGGAGTTAATAAAAGCAGCAGGTTTAAAAATCGGGCCTGCAGGGGGAGTAGAGGTTGATGCAACTTTACGGACCAGTGACCCTGATATCTATGCTGGTGGGGATATTATTGAGACCATTCACCTGGTAACAGGTCGGAAGGTTAGGATTCCTTTAGCTGGACCGGCCAACAAACAAGGGAGAATAATAGGGGCTAATGTTGTTGGTGGACGAAGATTTTTCAAGGGTGTTTTAGGCACATCTATTGTCAAAGCAGGTGAACTTACTGCGGCTAAGACAGGAATCGGGGAAAGAGAAGCCAAGGAGCTTGGTCTTGCTTATTTTGTTTCCTATACCCCCTCATTGCACCATGCCGGTTATTATCCTGGGGCTAGACACTTATTAATTAAGCTGGTTGTAGCTGAACATTCGGGGAAAATTTTAGGCGCTCAAATTGTTGGCTGGCAGGGTGTTGATAAGCGGATAGATGTATTAGCTACAGCTATTCATGCTTCAATGACGGTTGAGGATTTGGAGGATCTTGATTTAGCCTATGCTCCTCCGTACTCATCAGCAAAAGACCCGGTAACTATTGCGGGATTTGTCGCAGCTAATATACTAAGGGGTGAGATTGATTTGATCACACCGGAGGCTATTAAAAAGGCTATAGCTAAAGTTACCAGAGATGACTGGCAGATTATCGATGTGAGAACACCTCAAGAATATCAAGAAGAGGGATCTATACCAGGTGCTGTATTTATTCCTGTTGATCAATTGCGGGAAAGGCATAAAGAGTTGAACACCGAGAAAAAAACAGCTCTTTACTGTAAAGTAGGCTATCGTTCCTATTTAGGGTATAAGATATTAAAAGATTTAGGTTTCAAGGAAGTTTATAATATTAGCGGCGGATATATGGGGTATAAGTCTGATTTAGGAATTGCACCTACTAAAGGCCAAACCTCAAGCGGTAACTAAAATGTTATTGCGTGGCACAATTGAATTTAAGGTTTTAAACCTCAACCTAGCGGAACAAAGTGGAGCGAAACCTTAGCCTAACGAAGTGAAACCTAAAACGGGCCAAATAGGCCCGTTTTTAGTTCACTACTTTATGGGATTTATATATTTCATCTTTTAATACCCAAATAGTGTAGGAGATAGGGGCGATTCGGGAATTGAGGGTATTTTTTCGGGAATTATACTCTTCGCCGCCAGAGGTAGTCTTATATTTTATTCCTGCTCCCTGAAGTTTGCCCACAATGGACATGTATTTTTCTACATCTTGGGTTGTTAAAAGTTCTTCCCATTTACTTTTATTTTTGAGCCAAAAATAAAATGCTATAAAAAAGATAGCAATAAAGATTAGCAACGTTTTCATTTAGCGAATTCCCTCCATAAGCACCTTCGTTTAATTCTATTATATATTATCTCTCATAGAGATGTGTGCTATTTTTTTGCTAATAAAACAGCAGATATCATGGCAGTGATTGGGATAGCCAAAATAAGACCGATACTGCCAGAAAAGGCGCGAATAAACTCCGTTGCCAGGAAATCCATATTTATGAGCTTAATAAGAGGTTGTTCATAAGCCATAAAAAGTAAGAGTAATGGAATAGATGTACCTGTATAGGCCAGGATCAAGGTATTGGACATAGTACCCATGATATCTTTACCTACGTTCATACCTGATTTAAAGAGAGCCTTTACTGTTAAATCTGTGCCTATTTTTTGTATTTCTTCCATTGAGGAGGCGATGGACATACTTACATCCATAATTGCTCCCAGTGCTCCGATAATAATACCTGCAAACAATAACCCTCTAAAATCAAATTCTATTTCCTGGGGAATATATAAAAGCATTTGGGCTTCTTCTCCACTTAAACCCCGCAGATTAGTCAAAATTCCCACTATAATAGCAATAACAGCAGCAGCCAATAATCCCCCGGTTGTACCTAAAATTGCAGAAATAGTTTTTTTTGTTAAACCACCAATGGTCGTTAAGGTTATAGTCGTGACTAGGATGCCAGTAAATAAGGCTAACCACACCGGGTTGTAGCCTTTAAATAAGAGCGGAAGCATAAATTTCCCGATTATTAAAACGGTAAAGCCTAAGGTAAAAACAGTCTTTATTCCCTGTTTTTGACCGATTAGTATAAGAAGCAGTATAAAGAGGCCGATTAGCATAAATATGTAGGTATCTCGTACAAAATCGACAATATACCCATTAAAAATATCACCAGCTAGAATTTCTACAATCAACAAAACACTATCTCCTGGCGCAACCCAGATATCATAGGCAGGATTGCCAGTAGTGGAATTATCAATAAGTATAATTTTATCTTTAAATTCGCCTGAGGTAATTTTGACTTTTACCTTTTGGTAATCAACCTGCATTCCTGCACCATAATCTTTGCCTAATTCCTCTTTGACAATCTCAATTACTTCACCCTTAGCATATTCAGTTGGTATAGGCTCTGTTTCCTCTACACTTAGCTCCTCTCCAGTTAACGGACCGGAGAAAATTAATGAGAAAATAATAATGCTAATAAGCAAAGCTTTAATAATTTTGTTAATAGAAATCGCCTCCTTCAACGTCTAAAATACCAGTTATAAAATAATATTGCAATGGTAAAAAGAGCATGTTTATTGTACAAATGGATAAAATACTCTAGAGGTGATTTGAAATGAGAAGAGGATATTTATTAGGAGCTTTAGCCTTATTATTATTAGGAGGCTATGTTACCTGGAGCTATCTTTTCCCTTCAAGTAATATAGCTAAAAAGCCAATTGCGCCCCAAAAATTTGATTTGGCAGGGGGACCGGAAAGAGAAATACGGGGTTTTCCTCAGAGAGAAATAATTGATTTAGCCTCTGAGTATCCAGATGTATTTTTTCGTCAGGGTTCAATGAAAGAAGCAAAAATAGCTTTGACATTTGATGATGGACCGGATAATAACTATACTGTTAAAATGTTGGACATATTAAAAAAACATAATGTGCCTGCCACTTTCTTTGTAATAGGAAGTAGATGTGAATTGTATCCCGAAGTAGTGAAAAGGATGGTAAAGGAAGGACATATTTTAGCCAACCATACCTGGAGTCATCCTAACCTAATTAAATTATCAAATAAGAAGGCCTTGGAGGAGCTTAGGGCTACTGATAAAGTAATAAAGAGTCGAGCCGGTTATACCCCTATTTTATTCAGATCCCCTTATGGTTCTATGGATAGGGAAAAGGTGGAGCTTATCAGGGAACGAGGCTATAAAATTATCGCCTGGAATGTAGATTCGCTGGACTGGAAGGGTTTATCTGCAGCAGAGGTAAAAACCAATATTCTTGAGAATATGCAGCAGGGGTCAATTATTTTGCAACACTCAGCCGGTGGAGTAGGTGAAGATCTAAGCGGCTCAGTAGAGGCTTTAGATGATATAATAAGGGTCTTAAAAAAGGATGGGTATGAATTTTTACCAGTACACGAACTTTTAGGTATAGAGTATAAAAAATAGCATCTTTCTAATTAGATTTCTTTCGGATGATCGGATACTAAAATATAACAGCAATAATCATTTAACAACTGCTAAACAAGACAATGTTTTGGCAGTTGTTTTAACATTTATTATCTAGTTATTTGTAAAACGCAGGAAAAGTTCTAATATTGTAGAAATATGTAAATGTAACAAGCTTTACAGGACGGCAAATATAGATAATATAAGGAGGCATCTGATGTTAAGAAAGGTATATTTACTTTTATTAGCTGTGTTTTTTTCTAGTGTTCCATTTTACTGTTTTGCTGCAGAGGCTACTGTGACGCATTATTATGGATCCAGCGAAGAGGAAAGATTAGATGAAAAACTTAGTTTTCCTTATGGAATAAGTCTTGACATAGACGGGAATTTATTAATAGCAGATTCATATAACAATGCAATTAAAAAAATCAGTGGAGATGAGTTGACTACAATAGCTGGTTTTTCAGATACGAAGGATAGTTTTGGGTATGCACAAGGTGGTTATATTGATGGGAATATACTGGAAGCTAAATTTAATAGGCCTAGGGATATTGTTGTGGATTCTAAAGGTAATATTTTTGTTACAGATACTGATAATCATGTCATAAGGAAAATTTCACAGGATAAAGTAACTACATTTGCTGGTATAGGAGAGCCAGGGTATACTGATGGACTACCTTCAGAGGCTCAATTTAATACTCCTTCAGGAATAGTAATTGATAAAGATGATAATCTTTATGTGGCTGATACGCTGAATAATATAATTAGAAAGATTGATTCAAAAGGTATTGTTAAAACACTTGCAGGAATATATTCGATAGATGGTGGTTTTAGAGATGGTCTGCAAAAAGAGGCATTATTTAATGAACCCAGCGATTTAGTCTTAGATAAGGATAATAATTTATATATTCTAGATAGTGGTAATCAACTTGTAAGGAAAATATCAGGAGATAAAGTATTAACCCTTGCTGGTAGAAGAATATCGTTAATTCCCGACACAAATTATGTAGCAGGAGACCATGTTGACGGTAACGGACAAAATGCGCACTTCAACTTTCCAAAAGGATTGGATATAGCTGAAGATGGAACAATTTTTATAGCTGATACATGGAATAATAGAGTGAGGGTGATTTCCCCTGATAATGAGGTGTTTACTTTAATAGGTACTGAAAGACCAGGTGAACAGGATGGCTCTAGAACCGATGCTAGTCTGAATGGTCCTGTAGATGTTTTATATTCCAATGGTCAATTATTTATTTCTGATATGTGGAATAATAGTATTCGTGTAGTAGCTATCACATTAGAGGAAATATCCGAAATTAAAAATATAAATAAAAATAATATTTTCCAAGGTATAGATTTTCCCCCTCCTACAGAAGAAATACAAGTATTCATTAACAAAAGAAGGGTTTCTTTCAGTGATTTAAAGCCCTTTATCTCTGATGATAAGGCAATGATACCACTTATGGATATCTGTGAAGAATTGGGTCTACAATTGAAAAGGCATGAACAAGAAAATAAGATTGAATTAGTTAATGCTGAAATAAACTTAAGTTTATTTTTGGATATTGATCCATTAGAGATTTATAATCAAAGTATTTTTACCCATGTGAGGTTTCTAGCCGAGAAATTAAATTATAGAATTGAATGGGTACCAGAATACCGGTCTATAGTGATTTTAACTAATTGACATTTAAACACAAAAAAAGGATAATTTTCTTTTTTTGTTTTTCTATTAATTATAAAGGGAAAAATTAGAAAAATGTAGAATATAAATATAACTTATCAAAAAAATGGAGTATGTATGAAATTTACTAAAGTACAAGTGATTACATTAATAGTAATAATATTTTGTTTATTTTCATTTTTTGGGAAGTTAGATTTTATAGAGTTTTTTCTCCAGGACATCATTTACCAAAAAAGGAGTAAAATCAATACCAAAATTCTAATTATAGGAATAGATGAGCGTAGCTTAGAAGAATTAGGTCAGTGGCCATGGCCCCGAAATTATCATGCAAAGGTTGTAGAAACGCTAAATGAGGGACAAGCTGCGGTAATTGGCTTAGACATATTATTCTCAGAAAAAGCAAGAATCCCAAATGAAGATAGAGAATTAATCGAAACACTAAAGAAATTTAATAATATTGTTCTCCCTGTGTATGGCAACTTTGACAAATATAGCGAAAAAGGGTTAGTCTCTGCTAAAAATATAGTTTTACCCTTTGACGAAATCAAAGAGTTTGTGCATCAGGGACATATTAATACATTCCCAGACCCTGATGGGGTAGTAAGAAGGTCATTACTATTTTTTGAGTATAATGGGGAGAAAGTACATAGTTTTTCGTGGGAAATATTTACAAGGTGCGATTTTGAAGGAATTACTGATCAAAAAGCAAGCAAGGTTCCACTTGATGATTGGAATAGATTTTACATTGATTTTAATGGTGAACCAGGGGATTATGATGTTTTATCATATATTGATGTCTTTAATGAGAAAATCCCTTTTGAGTACTTTGAAAATAAAATTATATTAATAGGATCATTTTCGCCGGGAATTGACGACTATTATTTTACTCCACTTGATTATCAGGCTCCTATGTATGGCATCGAAGTACATGCCAACATAATACAGAACCTTCTACAAAATAACTTTAAAGAAGAAAGCAATCTAATAATTGACTTGCTAATATTAATTTTTGCAGCTTGTTTGATATTGTTTTTTTCCAACAGGTATAGTCCAGCAAAAGCTTTATTAGCTATATGTTTACTGCTATTGGGGTATATTTTTTTAGCTGTGATTTTTTATCAAAAGGGTATTATTTTACCTCTAATCTACCCAATTGCTTTGACCTTAACAATTTATTTCGCATTACTTATCTATAAATATTTAGAAGAATTATTAGAAAGAAAAAGGGTAACAGATGCGTTTAGTCGTTATGTTGCCCCCCAAGTAGTTCATGAGATATTAGCTACAGGTAAGAATGGCATTGAACTTGGTGGGCTACGAAAAGAGGTTACTATTTTATTCATAGATATTCGAGGTTTTACCCATCTTTCAGAGAATGCGGAACCTGAAGAAATTGTTGCAATATTAAATGAATTTTTTGATTTATGTGCAAATGTAATCTTTAAATATGAAGGTACCTTGGACAAGTTTATTGGCGATGGAGTTATGGCTGTATTTAATGCACCTCTTTCAATTGAAAGTCATGCTTTAAAGGCTGTTCAAGCTGCATGGGCTATAAAACAAGGAGCAAAGGACTTAGAGGAAAGAATAATAAAGAAATTTGGCAAATTAATTGCTTTTGGAATAGGAATAAATACAGGACCTGCAATAATTGGCAATATTGGTGCAAAATTTAGGATGGATTATACTGCAATTGGAGACACAGTAAATACTGCTGCTAGGCTAGAGAATACTGCAAAACCCGGACAAATACTTTTAGGCAGTTCAACCTATCTTTTTGTGAAAGAGAACGTTGATGTAACATATTTAGGAGAAATAAGTGTTAAAGGAAAATCAAAAAGTATTTCAGCATACGAGTTAAACAATATTAAGGTGGTGGAATGATGAATACTTACTTTAAGAAGACTATAACAATCTTGCTAATGCTTACATTTATAATTGGAAATGCCACAGTCGTTTTTGCTACAGACGAGTTAAGAGTTGCTAAAATTAAAGAATTAAAAGGCGAGGTTTTGGTAAAAAAAATTGGTGGAGAAAAAACATTTAACGCATTTAATGGGATGAGTCTAGTTCAGGGGGATTCTATTATTACTAAAGAAGGGGCAAGTGTAATAATAGAAGTCGATGATGAAACAAATATTACAATTGATGAAAATACCCAGATTAATATTAATGAACTTTCTCAAGATAATACAAAACAGAATAAAAAGACAAACTTTTATTTATCTGCAGGACAAGTATGGTCCAGTATTAAGAAAAAATTAAATTCAGGTTCTGATTTTTTAATTCGTACTCCAACAGCTTTAATGGGGGTTAGAGGCACAGAATTTGTTGTTGGATACAATCAAAATGGCACTACTACATCTGTTTTAGAGGGAACAGTATCAGTTTCATCTATGACTTCTTTTGAAAATAATAATGAATTAATTCAGGAAAAACAAGAGCTTTTATTAGAGCCAAATCAATCGGTTCAAGTAAAAGAAAAAATTAGGAAAAATGCAAAACCAGAAGTAAAAAATATTGATATAAAAAATGCAAATCTCTTTCTTTTAGAGGCTATGAAAGAACAGGATAATTATAAATACATTTATGATGAATTGAATGAAGTAATCAAAGAAAAAAAGATATTAAAAGGAATAGAAAAAGCCAACAATAAGGCAATAAAAGAAGCAAATAGCGGCAACAACGACAATAATAACAGTGATAACGGCAATAACGGCAACAGCAGCAATGGCGATAATAAAAGTAATAACGGCAACAGTAGTAGCAACAGTAAAAATAACAAAAAGTGAGTCTAATTAGAAAACTGTAAATGCGAAAGAAAGTAGTTTTTAATTATCTTAGCAAAAAATATGAACTGGTCTTTTAAACTGGATATAGTTTTAAAAAGGACTATTCTAGGAGGCACTTTAATGTTTGTATTATGGGTTATAATTTTTACTTGTATCTTGGTACTTGCTTTTGGTAATACTTTTTTACTTAAAATAACTTTAATATTATTAATAGTAGAACAAGTTGTTTTCTTTTTTATTATTAAAAATAAAGATAAGAAAATTCAGAAGCTAAAAAAGCTGATGGAAATAGGTAAGAAGATTACAAGTAATATAAAATTAAAAAACCTTTTGAAAGATATAATGGAAATAACAAAAAAGGAAACTGAGGCGGAGGCGAGCTCTTTATATCTTCTTGATGAAGAGCACAATGAGTTATGGTTTGAGGTGGCATTAGGCGAAAAAGGTGATCAAGTTAAAGAAATAAGATTAAAAGTTGGAGAAGGAATAGCCGGATGGGTTGCTCAGGAAGGAAAAGCTCTTAATCTTAATGACGTGAATAATGATACGAGATTTAAAAGGGAAATTGGCGAGAAAATTTGTTTTAAGCAGAGGGCAATGCTTACTGTACCTGTTAAATTTAAGGATAGAACTGTTGGGGTTTTACAATTAATTAATAAAGTTAATAACGGAAATTTTGACGAAGAAGATCAAGAACTTTTAGAAGGGCTATCGAGCCAAATTGCTATTTCAATTGACAATGCTAAACTATACGAGGGTTTACGTGAATTATTTATAAGTATAATCCGTTCGTTAGCTAATGCTATTGATGCAAGAGACCCCTATACAAAAGGTCATTCTATAAGAGTTGCTAATTTATCAACTCTTATAGGTAAAAAGATGGGGTTAACTGAGGAAAGGCTTGAATTATTGGAGTACATGGGAATATTGCATGACATAGGTAAAATAGGTATAAGTGATGAAATTCTTATTAAGCCTGGTAAACTTGAAAATGATGAATTTCAGATAATGAAAAGTCACCCTAAAATAGGTGCTGACATATTAAATTCTGTTAATTTATTAAAAGAAATAGTCTCAGGAGTACAATACCACCATGAACAATATGATGGTTCTGGTTATATTATGGGGCTAAAAGGTGATGAAATTCCACTAGAAGCAAGAATTATTGCTATTGCTGATACATATGACGCAATGACATCAGATAGACCATATCGAGAAGGATTAGAGCATTCGGCTGCAATTGATGAAATTAAAGAGGTTTCTGGAACACAACTAGACCCTCAAATAGTAAGTGTTTTTTTCAAGGTAATGGAAGAAAAAAACAGTAAGGCAGTTAGATGATTGGCGGTAGGATTTTTTTAATATCAGTATTAGGGCACTTGTTGGGTGATTTTGTTTTACAAACAGAAAAAATTGCAGAACAAAAGTCAAGTTCTAAAAAAGCTTTACTTATCCATGGTGGTATTATTACTTTAGTACAGGTTTTTTTGCTTTCTTTCTATGGCATATTAGGAATATGGGTTGGATTAGTTAGCGGCTTTCTCCATTTAGGTGTTGATTTATTAAAAACCTATATTAGCAAAGGAAAATTATTAAGTGAGTTTTTTCTATATATTATTGATCAGTTTGTTCACTTACTGATTCTTTTACTAGTCATCTTAATTTTTTTAAAAAATAAAGACCCGTGGTTTTTGGACATTGGTTATGTGAAAATAATTATAGGTATTATATTATTAACTTTCGTATCAACGGTAACTATTAAAATACTAATTCGTGATGTACAACCCAAATTGAAAGAAGCTAAGCTATTTTATAACTATGAAAGGCTTATAGATGGAGGGTTTTCCTTAATTCTATGCGGGTTAATATTTTTACCCATATACTATAGCATAGCATTATCGATATTTTCATTTTACTTTTATCAAAGAATTCAAAAGCTGTATGCTTATTCCATAGCAATAATTACTTTAAAATACTTCTGCTTCCTATTAATAAGTTTTATTGTTAATTTTTATCTTATGAGGTGATAGGTTTGCGTCTGTGGTCTATAAACCCTCGTTATCTTGATACCAAGGGTTTAGTTGCCTTGTGGAGAGAAGCAGTATTGGGAAAAAAGGTGACCGCCTCTTAAAGGGGCGGTTTTGCGTTAAGAATAGTTTTACAATAAATTATTTTAAATAAGTTGACAATTGAAATGAATATAGATAATATAATTACAGATAATCGATTATTAATTAATTCACAATAGCTTGTGAGGTGCCTAATTGAAGCAAAATAGTGACAAGCCTATTGAACGTAAGATTCTAAGGTATGAGATCAAAAAAATTCTTTCGGACGCAATTTTAAATGGAGAAATGGCACCTGGAGATAGAATTATTGAAACTAGAATAGCAAAAGAGTATAAAGTAAGTCAGGCACCGGTAAGAGAGGCCATTAGAGAACTCGAACAAATGGGGCTTGTGGAAACTCAGCCTCATAAAGGCGCCTTTGTTAAGATAATAGAAAAAAAAGAAGTCATTGAGGCATATAAGCTACGCTGTTTACTAGAAGGTTATGCAGCACAAATTGTGGCAAGAGAAGAAAATAATGAAGTCTTAGCTGCTTTTGCCCAACTTATTGAGAAAATGAAAAAAAGCGCTGAGGAAGAAAATCGTACGCAATTTATTGAAATGGATATAGCATTTCATGAATTAATAATTAAGTCAACTGGAAGTAGTTTGTTGCATAGGGTTTGGTCGCTGATAAATATGGCTCATTTACCCTATCTAACCTTTGCCAAGTCAACTATGACTTTTGACGCCTTAATACATCGACATGAGAAAATACTCACGGCTTTCACTAATAAAGACCCTGAAGGCTCTCAAATAGCAGTGCAAAATCATATTGAAGAATTGGCTTCAAAGCTTATTGAAAATCTCTAACTTAGTTATCAAAGGTAGACTATTCTAATAGATAATCTACCTCCTCACTCAACTTGCTAGTTACCAGCTGGCAAGTTTTTTTTTGTTTTAAAAAGGGTAATTATATATTATGCAGAAAATAAATATATAAAGATTTGAGGGAGTGGAAAAGGTGCAGTTATTAAGGATTAACCTTGCAGAACTAAACATTAAAAAAGAAAGTATTCCTTCCGAATATAGACTCTTTTCCGGTCGAGCATTAACTTCACGGATTATTAGTGATGAAGTACCTGGAACATGTCATCCCCTAGGTCCTTTTAATAAGTTGGTCATTGCTAACGGGCTTTTAGCAGGGACCCCGGTTTCTAGTGCAGGTCGTATATCTATTGGTGCTAAAAGCCCTCTAACTTCAGGAATAAAAGAGAGTAATGGTGGAGGCAATACTGCCTATAAAATGGCCCGACTAGGAATAAGGGCAATTATCCTAGAAGGAGAAACAAAAACAAAAGATAACTGGTATATTCTTTATATTAATAAAGAAGGAGTAAAACTGATTGATGGAGAAAATTTGGTAAATAAAGGCAATTATGATAAAGCAAATGCTCTTCAGAAACAATACGGCAAAAATATTGGTATAATCTCAATTGGTCCTGCTGGTGAACAATTGTCAATAACAGCAGGCATTACTAATACAGATATTGAAGGCAATCCTAGTCGTTATTGCGGCAGAGGTGGACTAGGCGCTGTTATGGGTTCCAAAAGGATCCTTGCTATAGTGCTAGATGATGCTGGAACAAACCCTGTTAAACCAGTAGAATCCGATAACTTTAAGGACCTTTTAAAGGAATATACAGCTTTAATCCGAAGCACACCCCAGACTGCGGAAAGCTTCCCCAAATATGGAACAGCAGGTATGATGGAGATCACAAATACTATCGGTGCACTACCCACCCGTAACTTTTCGACAGGCACCTTTGAAGGGGCAGCTAAGATTAACGGACAGGCATTATATGATACAATAACTGAGCGAGGAGGAGAAGGCACTCCGACCCATGCCTGTATGCCAGGCTGCATTATTCGCTGTTCTAATCGTTATCCTAGTCAAGACGGCAAACTTTTAGTTTCCCCCTTGGAATATGAAACTATTGCTTTGCTTGGTTCAAACTGTGATATTGATGACCTGGATGTTATTGCAAAACTTAATTATATTTGCAATGATTTTGGTATTGATACCATAGAGTTTGGCTGTACTATTGGTGTATTAATGGAAAAGGGAATAATGAACTTTGGTGATACCAAAGAAATTATTAAAGTAGCTGAGGAAATGCAAAAAGGCTCCTATTTAGGTAAAATAATCGGAGCTGGTTCTGTCATCGCCGGTCATATTTTTGGGGTAATAAGGGTACCTGCTGTAAAAGGACAAGGTATGCCAGCCTATGATCCCCGTTCGGTTAAAGGTCTTGGTGTAAGTTATCTTAATTCTCCCATGGGTGCAGACCATACTGCCGGAAATACAGTTAGGCTAAATATAAAACACCATCTCAAAGATAATCAAGTAGAAATATCAAAAAATGCTCAATTGGGAGCTACTTTATTTGATGCATTAGGTATATGTATAATGGTGGGAGCTGCAGTAAAAGATAAAAATCTGCTAGCTGGACTTATTTCCTCTCATACTGGTTTAGAGTGCAGTGAAGAAATTCTAATAAAAGTAGCTCAAGAGACTCTGGCTACCGAGCATAAATTTAACGAGTCTGCTGGGATTACTAAAGCCCATGATAGATTACCGGAGTTTTTCTACATAGAGGCAAATCCCTCAAATGGGGCAGTTTTTGACATATTCGACCAAGACCTATAATAAATTTAATAAGGGGACTAATTAAACATGATAAGTATCCAACTACAGGTCAAAGTTCCGTGGGGAAAATTGGAAGTAGACGAAATCCGTTCTTATGCAGATGGTACTACTGTGGAGAAGGTATTAGCTGATTTAGGTATTGAAGTTAGAGATGAAGGAAATTATTTGGTTGCTGTTAATGGTAAAATTGAGTATAAGGATTATATTTTTAAAGATGGTGACAGGATGTCAATCCTGCCAGCATTAATAGGTGGATAGGAGTGGAAAAAATGGAAAAAGTAATATTATTATCTGGAAGTCCCCGCCCGGAGGGAAATACCTACCAGGTCTTAGGGGTTTGTAAAGAGGAAATTGAAAGAGAGGGATTAGAAGCAGAAATTGTATCTCTAGCAGGAAAGGATATTAAAGGATGTATTGCCTGTTATAAATGTGGTGAACTAAAAAAATGTTCATTAAATGATGGTCTAAATGAAATAATTGATAAAATTAGAGGAGCTCAAGGGTTTATTGTTGGTTCGCCCGTTTATTTCGGAACCCCCCGAGGTGATTTAATGAATGCTTTACAGAGGATCGGTATGGTTTCTCGTAGCACTGACAAGTTTTTAACTTGGAAAGTAGGGGGACCTATTGCAGTAGCTCGCCGCGGTGGTATAACGAACTCATTTCAGGAAATGCTTATGGTATTCTTTATTAATGATATGATTGTACCGGGCTCCAATTATTGGAACATAGTTTTTGGCGGTAAAACAAAAGGGGAAGCTTTAAAAGACGAAGAAGGTATTGCAACTGTTACCAAATTCGCTGGAAATGTTGCTAAGCTAATTAAGAAAATAAACGGGTAAATTGGTAAGGGGACACACCTGCCGAGGCTTTTGCAATTCATTGGGCCAGGAATGTCCCCAACGAGTGGGACACACCTGCCTTGCCGGAAGCAGGATAAAGCATTATAATTTCTTGCCTCTTGTCTCTTGTCTCTTGCATCTTGCACGACTTGTTAGTTAATATAACTAGCAAGTCTTTTTTTGTGAATTGGAAAAAGGATTTATGTTAAGATAATGATAGAAATTGTTTACACTATAAAATACTTTTGCTTTTCTCTGTCACAAATTTTTGACTCACTGTGTCTTATAAGTGAAAATTGAAATTGATCGATCAATGACGGAGGTGGTAGAAATCGAAGGTGTGGTAGCTACTATGGATACTAGCAAACCAAAATATGATTTTTCTATTGAATTTAATTCTTACTATCAGGTTTTACTAAAACAAATAACATTTATATTAGGGGATCAAAATAAGGCAGAAGATATAGTACAGGATACTCTAATTAAATATTATTATACTGATAAGCATACTATAAGTCATCCAAAGGCCTGGTTAATCAAGGTCGCGGTTAACAGCAGCTATAATTACCTGCGATCAGAGAAAAACAGGAAACAGCGAGAAGAAAAGAATATTATTTTTCCATCAAGTATCAATATTGAGGAAGTAGTTATAAAAAAGGAGCAAGGGCAGATTGTCAAGGATGCTATAAGTTTGCTACCTGAGCGAGATAAGCTATTAATTCTTTTGAAATATACCGGATATTCCTATACCGAAATTGCTCAAACTTTAGATATTGAGGAAGCCTCAGTTGGGACAATGTTGGCACGGGCTAAAAAGAAGTTCAAGGAAATCCTTTTGGATAAGAAAGGAAGTGAACTAAATGCATATTAATGAAGGACTATTGCAAGCCTATTTAGATGGTGAAGCAACTAATGCTCAAATAAAGATTATTGAAACTCATTTAGATAAATGCATTATATGTAGAAATAAATTGGAAGAATTGCAGAATTTAGACCAGTTCATCACTAGTAAAGTAAAAATATACGATAATTCGCTTAGCATTGATTCTTATAACTCGAAAGATGCATATCAAAGATTTGAACGAAAATTAAAAGAAAGCAAATGGAGAGGATTGATGAAAAAGATGATAAATTATAAAAAATTAGCTGTCGGAATAGCTGCAGTAGCCATTTTTACTACTACTATTTTTGTGCCGCCGGTACGCCAGGCAGCCGCAGACTTTCTGCATGTTTTTAGGGTCCAAAAGATTGAAACCATTCAGCTTAATATGGAAGACTTAAATAAAATGCAAAATGATTTTATGAATCAGGTTGGGGAAATTGACCTTAAACAATTAGGCAAGGCAAATGTAATTAGTCAGCCTAAATTTGAACAGATATCCTTAGCTAAGGCCCAAGAAAAAGTTCCCTTTCAGATTAAATATCCAGCTAATTTGGATTTAAACCATGAGGTTAATGTAACTGATAAAAATGGAGTGGAATTTACTTTTAATACAGAAGAAGTAAATAAGATATTAAAACAGCTTGGTTCTAAACAGCTACTGCCAGAGGAGCTAAACGGTAAATCCTTTACTGTTAACACTCAAGGTCAGGTTGATTTGCATTACCGACTAGATGAAAATAACTGGCTGAGTCTCCAGCAGATTGCTAGCCCGGAAATTATCGTTCCCGCAGGAGTAGATGTTTTTGAACTACGGCAGATATTATTAAATATCCCCATTTTACCTTATGATTTGAAGAATAAGTTAGAGTCAGTTAATGACTGGCAAAATACACTACTTGTTCCGACCGATAAATCCGGTGAAATCGTCAAGGTTCAAGGGGAAAAAGGAATATTAACAAAAAACCCACATTCTAGCCATCTAATCTGGCAAAGCAGTGGTGTTATTTACACTCTTAATGGCCCTAGCCAGTCGGACTTGGTAGAAATTGCAAATACTTTGAGGGATGTTAAATGATAGTTGAAACACATAAGTTAACAAAACATTATAATGGATCAGGCGGGTGCCAGGATATTAGCCTCTCGGTTATCGAGGGGCATATCTTTGGTTTTTTAGGACCTAATGGTGCTGGGAAAAGTACTTTCGTTAAAACTCTTGTAGGGCTACTGATTCCAAACGGCGGAGAAGCTAAGATTATAGGACAGTCTATCGGTGATACAAAGGTGCGAAAACATATTGGCTATCTGCCAGAGTTATTTCGCTACCAAGATTGGCTGACTGGTGAAGAATTATTAAAATACCATGCCCAGCTTTGTGGGCTTACAAAAAGTGAATATCAAATAAGGATTGGAACAATTTTAGATTTGGTAGGGTTGATGGGTAAAGAAAAGAAAAAAGTAGGTACCTATAGTAAGGGCATGCAGCAAAGAATAGGTTTAGCAGCAGCATTAATCAATAATCCCACCCTTTTGTTTTTAGATGAACCTACTTCAGCTCTTGACCCTATCGGCAGGAAAGAAGTTAGGGATATCATCATTGAACTAAGAAACCAGGGGAAAACAGTATTTTTGAATAGTCATTTATTAAGTGAAGTAGAAACCGTTTGTGATGAAATAGCTATTATTAATAACGGGAAATTAGTTGTGAACGGTTCATGGCGGGAGCTGCAGTTAGGGGATTTGCAGTTAGAACTTACTATTAATAATTTATCGAAAGATATTATAGAGAAGCTTGCTTTGACTGTTCTTGAGTTAGAGAACAAAGGTAATGATAATCTAGTTATAAAAATAGCTCGGGAAGAAGAAATAAATAAAGCTCTTAAAATTATTATTGATAATGGCGGTATTATTACTAAGATAGAAACCAAGAAGAGATCCCTAGAAGAGTTGTTTTTGCAGGCTTTAAAGAAAGGAAATAATGATGCTGACTATAATTAAATATACTTTTAAAGAATTGCTTTACAAAAAGATATTTATATCTACCTTGTTACTAGCATTACTTTATTTAGGTTTGTATGGAGGAGCCCTTTATATGGTTTTTCAGCGGGGAGGTACACCGACTGATTTATTGATTCGGGCTAGTATTTCCAGTCAACTTGTAGGTGCAGGATTATATTTTTCTACATTTATAGTAGCTTTTTTGACTGTCTTAGGTAGTGTGAGTATGGTTACTTATGAATTAGAAACCGGTATATTATATGGTATTCTCTCAAAACCAATAACTAGAACAGAATATATGTTAGGAAAATTTATAGGATTAGCTTTAATGTTAATGATTTTTAGTCTGTTTTTAATAGGTGCAGTTTTGGGTCTTAACCTAATAATGGCAGGTGAAGTTCTCTATGACTTTAAGGTAATCAGTATTATTAAAGGTGCTCTTATTTATTTTCTCATCCCCTTGACTTTATTATCCTTAGTATTTTATCTAAGCACGATACTAAAGCCTTTGGCTACTGGTATAGTTGTTATCATGAATTTTATGTTGGGTATAATAGGTGGCTTCTTAGAACAAATTGGAATGGTTATAAATAAGCTGGAGTTAGTAGATATGGGTATTTTAGCGAGCCTATTCAGCCCAGTGGATAGTATCTATAGAAAGTTTTTCAGTTTTTTATACGATGCAGGACAATCTCCTATCGCAATTTTAGCAAATGGCCCTTTTGGTAGTGGTCACCCGCCTAGTATATGGATGGTATTTTATTCGATAGGTTATATATTGTTCTTTATTTTTCTGGCTTTACGGAAATTTAATAAAATGGATTTGTAAGAATTAAACTAAACCAAAAAAAGCCCAAGGTCTGGGACGCATTAAATATACGTCTAGACCTTGGGTCTTTATTTTATGATGTCTAAGACCATCGATTTACTACTAGTAACCAGTCACCAGTAACTAGCCACTAGCCACTAGCCACTAGCCACT
>JUEF01000067.1 GCA_000802045.1 Peptococcaceae bacterium BICA1-8 | reverse complement strand
CCTCCAACCTATTATTTTGAATGGTTTCCTCACCCCTAATTATACCAAATTTTGATGATTTTTGACATAAAAAGACGCTTAAACTTATTAGTTTAAGCGTCTTTTGGGGCTAGTTTTGATACAGCCCCTTTAGGTGTGATTAATAGGATTTGAATTATCCCCATTTTTATTTTCTTTTCTCAATAGAGATAAATTCATTTAAATAGTCACCTACATAAATTGCTCGAGGTCTGAAAATACGGTTTTTCTTAAGATACTCAACTACATGGGCAGTCCAACCGGAAACACGGGATACAGCAAAAATAGGAGTGTAATATTCTGGCTCAATTCCTAAAGCTTTATACACAATTCCAGAATAGAAATCAACATTAGGGAAAATCTTTTTCTCATTACCCATATCTTCCATGACCTCTGCCTCTATACTTTTTGCGATGCTATACATTTCCTGCATTTGAGGTTTGTCATTTACCAGCAACTTTGCTAGAGGCTCTAAAATCCTTGCCCTCGGATCATATGCCTTATAAACTCGGTGACCAAATCCCATTACTTTACCATTTTCCGCTCTGAGCTTTTTATACCATGCTTTAACATTATCTACTGACTTTATTTCTTCTAAAGTACTGATAACCTGTTGATTAGCTCCACCATGCAATGGGCCATTTAAAGCAGCAATGCCAGCCCCTACAGAAAAATATATATCCGATAAAGTAGAAGCTACAACCATAGTAGCAAAAGTACTAGCGTTAATACCATGCTCAGCATGGAGGATAAGACAAATATCCATAACTCGCTCTTCCAAAGGAGTAGGTTTTTTCCCACTCATCATATATAATAAATTGGCAGCAAAGCCTAAATCTGGGTCAGGCTCTAATGGTAGATGGCCTGAGCGTAATCTAACAATGGCTCCCATAATGCTAGATAGTCCTGCTATACATTGATAACAACTATCTAGCAACTCAGTAGATTCCTTTTCATTACTTTCAAATTCATAGATAGCTTTTTCTTCTCCTATAGGCTTTTTCTCCATAGGAATGGAATCCTCATCCGCGGAAATTCCTGGGTATAAGAATTGCATGTGCTCCTCAATAAGGTTACCTTTCTGCTGCCTCATCAGTTCACTACCTAGGCGTAAAGAAGCCATAGGACTCATTCCTTCTATATTAAAGCTGTCCAGTTGTCTAATAGTTTGGGGAATATTCCGGTAGAGGTTAAGCTTTTGCTTAAAAGAGGCTAACTCATCTTTTGTGGGTAAACTACCATGAAATAATAAATAAGATACTTCTTCAAAGGATGAATGGGCACAAAGATCAAAAATATCATAGCCTTGGTAAATTAGCCACCCCTTTGAACCATTAACGTAGCCGATTTTGGTATCACACACGATAGCTCCTTCAAGACCAGGACCAATACTACAATTGATTGGCCACTTTAAGCTTTGAGTGAATTCTGGTTTTGGTTCCCAACTGGTTTCTTGATGGGCTTTTTCCTTAGCCTCTAATATCAATTGTGTTATTTGCTTTAGATCATTATCTATAACCATTTACGTCATCTCCTTTAGATTTTATCCGTTACACAAATTTTCCCCTTATAATTCCTTGTAATTAAAGCTATTTCCTTTGGTAAAAAAAAATGTATCATAATTGATACATTTCTACTATTTCCAAATATTATAGTTTTAATTATTGCTTCTATGAAGAAATGAATGTTCTAAAACTCCATTCCCAACTTTGAGTACGTCTATAAGTTGTCTATTTTTAATTATAAAGAATACTATAAATGCTTGTCAATATTAATTTTTATATAATATTGTATACTTAACTCAGTTAATAGTACATCCCAATCTTTTAGAGGTGCCTCTCTTTGATAGCTTTAGCAACTTCTGTCAGCAAGGTAAAGGATTTTTCTACGGTTTCATGTCCGTCTTGGTTTATTAAGCAGCATCTAGCTGGGGCAAACCAAGATTGACGTGCCAGTTGTTTTTTTGTAAGACCTTTGGAAACTAGGTAATCCCACATTTCCTCAATCTTGTTCACTAGAGTAAGGATATTTTCCTCTTGAAGCTCCCCTGTGGTCGTCGGGACAATGCCCCAGGAGATTATTCCCCCCCTAGCTAAATATTCTTTTAATTGGTCTATATACCTAGTAAATATATGCCCCCATAGCAATACATCTATGGATAATATGTCCAGGCCTAAAGTCAGGAGAAAGGACCAGTCAGGGTTACCACACAAGTGAACTCCTTTGGGTCCAGGTAGTTTTGATAAAAAATTACTTAAATCAAGTTTTGCCCTCTCACTGGTATAACCAGTAAAGGACATAAACAACATTTCTAACCCAGGTTCATCAATCCAAACAAAGGCATTTTTGTTTTTAGTGGTTAGCTCCCGATACTGTATTTGAATTTTCTTGGCAATAAAGTCAAAGAACATTTCCCTAATATCATCATTGTAGATAATGGGCTTTTTATGCTCATCTTTTATCTGCAGACCAAAGCTAATAGGACCGATGGTCTGGCCCCGAATCATTTCATAGTTTGTTAAGTCTTGCTGGAGAAATTTATTATAAACTTTTGAATAGGCAGGAGATAAGGTATAAAACTGGTCATTCTCCATATTTAGAGCATAGTTATCCAACTCCTGATAAAACTTGTCTTGCCCCCACTCTACCCTCATTTCTTTTTCATTTACGATTATTCCGGGAAAGTTCTCAGAAATTTGCACATACATATCTTCATAAAAACTGACTCTTGGCAGTTGAGGCCAAAATGGTATATCCAAACTTAAAGCAAGTTTTATTGCCTCATTAACGTCTGTATGGGGCATGATGCCCATGGCTGTTGTTTGGCAATCACCTTTAATCAAGTTCCTCAGTCCCTTCCTAAAAGCTTTATTAAGCTTAGGTTAGCATGAAAATTTAACTTTTTCAGTGACTTAAATCACATTAGACTCTAACTGGTTAAAAAGAATTGAGGAAAAACAAAATGACCATATGCTCAGTGAGAGGCAGACAGCAAAAAAACGCGGTTTTGCACATTCTTTGTTTAATGGAAAGGATGACCCCGTTCGATTCCTGCTTTTTGCAATTATATAGATCAACATCGAACCCTGTAAAAAATTAATTATTCCATGATATAATGCTGATGTATGGCTGAACCTTCACTAAAATATCTTATTACTATTTGGAGTGAGCTTATGATTTCAAGACTTAGTATTCTTATTATTCTTACTTTAGTATCCATATCTGTGATTGATTCACCCATCCTACAGACAGTACCAGAAGAGCCTTCATCTACCTTTTCCTTGGCCATCGGTGGTGATGTCCTCCTAGCCAGTACTGTGGGAGAAAGGATTAAAACCCAAGGTGTTAATTATCCTTGGTATGATGTAGCGCCATTTCTCCAACAGGCAGACTTGGCCATTGTTAACTTGGAGACCTCAGTTGCCGAAGGCGGTAAACCCCAAGACAAAACCTTTACATTTCGCTCCAGACCGGAAACCCTGAAGGGACTTAAAGCCGCTGGAGTAGATATAGTAGCACTAGCCAATAATCATGTCCTTGATTATGGTCGTGAGGGACTTGAGGAAACCTTAGATTACCTTGCTCAACATGAAGTACAGCATGCAGGAGCAGGTCCTAATGAGGAATCTGCCTATGCTCCTGTAATCAGAGATGTAAATGGTGCAAAATTTGCTTTTTTATCTTTCAGTATGATAGTGCCTCCAGGCTGGCAAGCCGGTACCGATCATCCTGGGGTCGCTGTAGCTTATGGACAAGATAAAATGCTGACAGCTGTTAAAAATGCCAACAAACTTGCCGACTTTGTCCTTGTCTATATGCATTGGGGTATCGAAAGACAGGATACCCCTAATAATGCCCAACAAGAGATAGGCCGAGAGCTGGTCACTGCCGGGGCTGATTTGGTAATCGGGAGCCATCCCCATGTCTTACAAGGTATTGAGTATTATCGTGGTGTACCTATCGTCTACAGCTTAGGTAACTTTGTTTTTACCAATAGAGGTCTGCAGACCACCGAAGATACCGTCCTCCTTCTGGTAGAAGCAGATAAAAAGGGTGTAATCTCTCTCCAAGCTGTGGCTTTTGAGATTATTATGAATAAGCCCACAATTGTCGAGGGGAAGGATGAAGAACGGATTCTAAGCCGGTTAATTAAGCTATCAGCACCATTAGGAACAAAGGTCAATCCTGATGGTGAAATTTACCCGTAGATTTAAATCTCCATGCCTGAAGCTTTGCCAATAATCTGTTTTGGAGTTACCTTATACACCAATACAGATTTTAATTCTTCAGCAGAAAACAAATACTTTTGTGAATCGCCTTTATAATGGGATATTATTTGATTCAAACCATAACTCTTTTCCCCTGGGTCAACCATTATATCTGCTGTACCATGGACAACAACTGTTAAAAAATGGGCACCCCAATTACACGGTTTTTCATGCTCAATTATACTAATATCTTGTTCAAACTCTATACAAACATGGTTGTTTTTCTTTAGTATTTCTACCTTTTCCCCACCTGTAGCTGAGTGAAAATAAATGTATGTCCCATCAAAGCCAAAATTCAGGGGGATAACATATGGTAGATTATCATTAACTAGCCCTATTCTACACACTTTAGCATTATAAATTACCTTGTGTAAGACTTTTATGTCTGATGCCTGTTTTTCTTTTCTTCTCATACAATCCTCCTTAATTCTACTTAAATATATATATCTAACCCTATTTACTATTTAACATATACTCTAAACACCTTTGTGCTGAGGCCTTTGGTCCTGTAAGTATTGGAACCTTACATTGGATATCTTTTATATGTGCCATACTATATTGAGACAAAATTATAGCTTCGACTCTATCTTCAAGACGACCTATCATCTCTTTTACCATCATGTCATGCCTATCAACTTCACCTTTAAATAAAAGTTTAATAGCTTCCGTATTCACTAAAGCTTCTACTTCAATATTAGGCTTTTTCCTTTTTAAATAGCTTGTTAATGCAATAGGAGTTTCTTTCACAGTAGAGACTAATCCAACCTTATTATAAATAAGAGCTCCATCCAGCATAGCCTCATCAGAGCGAAATAATTTAACGTTGTATAAGGGTTGTAAAATATCTGTCACTTCATTAAACGCCGAGCAAGTCAACTGAATACAATTAATATTTGATTCAGCTGCTAAATTTAATAGCCTGGAAAATCTATTAATAATTTCAGGAGTTAGACCACCACTACTTTGTATCATTGGTAACAATCCAGTATCCATAAAATGAAGTAATTCTACCTCAGGCGCGATCTCTGAAAATGCCTTTTCAATAGGCTGTACTGCTGTGGTAGTAGCATGTATCAATGCAACTCTCATATATAATGCTCCTTTCAAACTATATAATTTCAACATTCTTCAAACCTATTAACCAATTGCCTGTCTACCTTTACTTGTTCTAATTGTAATTCAATATCTATAATTAAAACTCCTTTTTGTGACCTATCTACTCATAAATTCAACCGTGGTTAGTTCTTTCCAAACACCTAACTTCCCGGTATTTTCTTCAGGTTTCTAATCACTGATATCAATAGTATACTTCTGCCGGGGCAGGAGCTCCCCCATACTGTCCAGTGTTAAAGAAAACTTTCGGCTATCGGGATTAAATAGGGAGAAAAAGAGTTCTCCGTCTTTACCGTAAGTGAAACGACCTTGGCCCTGTTTTTGCTCCTTTTCATCCGCCAAGACGAAGTGGGGCAGTAAATCCTGATAGCCTGTATCTTGAGTTTTTTCTAGCCGGGAACTGATGAAAACCCGCTCCTTTTCCAGCCAGGCTTTATTGATAATTATTTTCCCTTCTTTTAAAGTTATAACCTTATCCAGTTTAATTTCTGCCTCTTTGCTAAAATCCAGACTAATTTCATCGTTGTTGTTAGCCTTAGTAAAAACGTAGATAGGAGGCAGTACAAGCTCAACTTCCTCTGTTTGCGGCTCCACTAGGTCAAATTTCAGGGCCATTTCCACCTGACAGGGGAACTGGGTAGTTCTATACTCACCGGCTTGCACAGTAATTTCCTGGCGTCTGCTTAGGTCATACAAAGCCGGCCGATTAATAGGAGGATCCTCACTCCGATAATTAACCCCAATAGTGGCGGCATAATTGGGTATAAGACCTCCGGGAGCTATGGGACCGGGCGGTGGCGGCGCATCATCAGGGATTTTACTAAATGAAGTAGGGAAAAAAGCCTCTCTACCTACAGCAATTCCGGCTACAGAGCCTTCATAGGGCCAATCCAGTTTTAATTTAAATTCTGACTGACTCACACCCAAAACTGCTTTTTGAAGAGCGACAGTAATACCTTCCACTTTTTCTTCGATATTAGGATAAACTATGCGGGTATGCTGTAAGGTTCGGGTAATATCCAGAGGAAAAAGGAACTCTATTTCTTCTTTTTCCTCTGGATAGTTCAAGACAATACGAGCGTTTTCTACCTCGGCTTTAAGGGGCTCAAACTCTACTACATAATACTTTTTCTGTAAAACCCGGCTGCTTCTCTGCAGATATTCATTGCCGGCTTCATCATTAAGGGAGATTTCTAATAACTTCTCACCGGGTTTAGCAATTTTTAAAAAAAAGATAGTCCGAGAGTTATCAAAAATTCCTTTTTCCAATGTGATTTCCTTATTGTTTAATGCTTTGGTTTGGTTAATTTCGGTAAAAAGCCCCAATTCGTTAACCAAGCGGTAGCTAGGGTCATCCAAGCTCACATGCTTTCCTGCAGTATAGGAAGCATATGCTAAACCAACTCCTCCCAATAGTAAGAAACAAATTCCCAGTACTACTGTTTTTTTGAGGCTGGCTATTAGTTTATCTCCTACCCCTTGTTCCACTTTAAACTCCTGTTCAGGCAAGACATCTAAAAGGGGCTGGTTCAGTTCTTCCCAGGTTTTTTGACAGTAACTACATTGGGCCAGATGTTTTTCAATATATTCTTTTGTCTCAGGACTCACTAGATTTTCTGAATATAAAGGAAATAATTCTTGAATTAAATGACACTCTTTATTCATGCCTGTTCATCTCCCTCTAGTTCTTGATAAATCTGGTGTAGCTGCTTTTTAGCCCTAAAAAAGTTAACCCTGGCCCAGTTAATTGTTTGACCACAGATCTCAGCAATTTCCTCATAACTTAACTGTTCGTATTCTTTTAAAATCAAAACTGTTCGAGCATTCTCAGGAAGTTTTAATAATGCTTGGGCTATCTTTTCCCTTGCTTCCTGGATAAGAATTTGCTCACCGGGGTCCCCTGCCCTAAATTTCGTGTCCGGCCAGGGGTATTCATCAAAAGGAAGCCATTTATCCTTACTTTTCTTTCGAAAATTCTTGAGATACACATTTCGGGCAATAGCATAAAGCCATGTTTTAGCTGACGATTTCTGGTGGAAACGATGGATAGAAAGGCACGCCTGATAAAAGGTTTCTTGGGTCAATTCCCCTGCCTCCTCCATATTCCCCGTCAGACGCAAAAAATAGCGTAAGATAAGCTTTTTATAGAGTTCATACAGTTGTTCCACTCGTTCCATAATATTACCTCAACCCCGGTGTATAAATAAAAACTTATCTTTCTAAATTCTATACAACGAGGCTAAATCCTATCATAACTTTATCCTTTTATTGTTTTATTCCGTTAATATCTCCTAGAAGCCCCTACCCTTTGCCGTCCTTGAGCCACTATTTTCTGAACTTCCTCGGGACTACTAGATAAAACATTAGCAATTTGAGGGTAGTCATACTTAAATACATCTTTTAGAATTACACCACAACGTAATTCCGCGGGTAAATTAAGTAATATCTTTTGTACACCAGTTCCTTCTTTGAATTCTATAAAACTGTAGTATTTTATAAATTCCTGCCAGATACCTTTTAATAATAAACTATTATCCTGATAGTGATTATTATGGGCAGTAATAGAAACTTCCGTCAGTTTTTCCGCTACTTTCCGGTTGCCACAAAGGCGATAGGCAAATTTATATGCAAAAGTTATTCTTTCGTCATCTTTAGTCACAGCAGACTGCATAGCCCCAACCAACTCCTTATTTTTTTAACTATTAATTTAGTACCGGTAAGAGACTATTCATTACAAAAAAATATAAATTAACCCGAGGTCATTTGCACCTCGGGTTAATAACTGCCTTTTGGGGGGTCACTGGGGTCAGGCTCACTATTAAACTTTATTTACAATTCTAGATATGGTTTGCTCCGATACCTCTAATAATTCAGACAGTTGTTTCTGGTTCAACAACTTATATTTAGTCAAATTTTTAATAAATCCCTCTTTAATTTGTGAAATTTCTCTGTTTTCTGACCTGCCTTTTAGCATTTCAAATTTAATGTTATGTAATAATTCTGCCTCTGCAATAAGGTCCTCAACCTTTATCTCTTTGTTTATTACTTTTCTGTTTTTTATAATTACTTCTTCCGGTACTATTTCATCCGGCATTAATTCATAACTGGTTTTTCCTTTTATTGTATCTTCATCTTCTATTAACTCCATATACATTTGGACTGCTTTCTTTTTATCTGTTGAAAACAGAGATAAAGGAAACTGTATGTCACAGTTTTTTGGTCTATATGTTTTATATTCTTTATGACTACTCCATTGGTAATTTATATCTGAAATGCCTGCTCTTATTGGATTCTGATGGATGTATCTTATTAAGGCTAATAGATATGCTTCTTTATCGCAGTTAATTGCTTTATAGCGTTGTTCAAACAAATGACCGGTCCGATTATACTTCTTGTTGTAATGCTGGGTAAATGTTTGCTGTATCAATTGCATAATCTTCGATAAGGTTTCGTCAGATACTTCGATTAATAAATGGACATGATTGTCCATAATCACATATGCATATAACTTTGCTTTATTTCCCCACATATTTTATAACTTTTTCTAAATATAGTTGTTTTGCATCCGGTTCTTTATATACAAATTCCCGGTTATTTCCCCGCACTATCACATGATAAAGAGCTCCTTCATAATGTATTCTTGGCTTTCGTGCCGTGTATTCATCCCCTGTCTTATTATATCCTAATGTTAAATAGTGAGCCTGACCCCAGAGTTCTTACAATTAATATTTGATTCAGCCGCTAAATTTAATAGCCTGGAAAATCTATTAATAATTTC
>JUEF01000066.1 GCA_000802045.1 Peptococcaceae bacterium BICA1-8 | reverse complement strand
TGACGGCTATTGGGATTCATTTTGAGACGGCATTACGGCTTGTGGGATAAGCTGCAAGTCGGCATTATGGCTTAAGGGTTAGTCTGAATGGCGGCATGACGGCTATTGGGATTCATTTTGAGACGGCATGATGGCTCGTGGGCTAAACTGGGATTCATATTAGGACGGCATTAAAATGCTGGCGGAATAAAATATCTATAAAGTTATCTTGCCGACCCATAATGTTACCGAGAAGACGTAATGCCGCCCCAATAATTTAACTTATTAGCCATCGCGCCGACCTAAAATATTTACCAAGCAGACGTCATGCGGACCTAAAAGCTAGCTTAGAAGACGTCACGCCGACCAAAAAAACTGGCGAGTTAGCCGTCACGCTGACCCTTAAAATTACTCATAAGTAAAAAAGACGGAGGTGCATAATGTCTTTTACGATCTATCCTGCTATTGATATCAGAGGCGGGAAATGTGTACGGCTTTACCAAGGGAATTATAGTCTCGAAAGCACATATTTTGAAGATCCTTTAGAACCGGCTCAAAAGTGGTATGAAGCTGGGGTTGATTGGCTACATATTATTGATTTGGATGGGGCTAAGACAGGTAAGCCGGAAAACCTGCAAATAATTTCAGAGATATTAAAGCAGCTTAAGATAAATATCCAAGTTGGAGGAGGCATTAGAAACCTAGAAACTGCTCAAGCCTATCTAGCTAGTGGTGCTTCTAGGATTATCATTGGGTCACAGGCCTTAAAGGATAATAAATTTGTAGAAAATCTGTTAGAAATACATGGCTCGGAGAAGGTTATTGTATCTTTGGATGGCCGTAGTGACCAGGTTTATAGTGACGGTTGGTTAAAAGAATCGGGAACGGATATTTCCACCGCAGCCCAAAAACTGGCTGAAATAGGAGTGGAAACATTTATTTATACAGATATTGAAAAAGACGGTACACTCTCAGGCCCTAACCTTACTCAAGCTTTAAACCTTGCCTCCTTGACAAAGAAAGAGGTTATTGTTGCCGGAGGTATAGCTACATCTGATGATGTATTGTATCTAGCGCGGCATCAAGACTTGGGAATTAAAGGAGCAGTAATTGGCAGAGCCCTATATACCGGTGGTGTAAACCTAAAGAGTTTAATTTCCTGGCTGAGGAGGACTTAGTATGCTGACTAAGAGGATTATCCCATGTCTGGATGTTAAAGAGGGAAGAGTTGTTAAGGGCGTTAGCTTTGTTAATCTTCGGGATGCCGGAGACCCAGTAGAGCTAGCGGCACATTATGATACCAGCGGGGCTGACGAGCTGGTTTTTTTAGATATTTCAGCAAGTGTTGAAGGTCGGAAAACTATGCTGGAAATAGTCCGAAGAACAGCAGAGACTATCAGTATTCCTTTTACAGTAGGCGGTGGTATCAACAGCACTGAGGATATAAAAAGGGTTTTGCGGTCAGGTGCTGATAAGGTAAGCTTAAATACTGCCGCAGTTTTCAATCCAAAGCTTATTGAAGAAAGTGCTCGTATCTTTGGCAATCAATGTATAGTAATTGCTATAGATGCCAAATTTAATAGCTCCTGGGGTACCTGGGAAGTATATACCCACGGAGGAACCCGTGCCACAGGGCTAAAAGTATTGGATTGGGCTCGGGAAGCAGAAAAAAAAGGTGCCGGAGAAATATTGTTAACAAGTATGGATTGTGATGGACATAAAAAGGGTTTTGATCTAAAGCTTACGCAGGAGGTAGGTCAGACGGTTTCTATCCCTGTTATAGCATCAGGTGGTGCCGGAGCTAAAGAGGATTTTGAAGAGGTGTTTGTACAGGCCGATGCCGATGCAGCCCTAGCGGCTTCAATTTTTCATTATCAGGAAACCTCAATAAAACAGATAAAAATCTACCTAAAGGAAAGGGGGATACCAGTCCGGTGGACAGATTAGAAACTGCCGAAATAAAGTGGAACAAGGAAAAGCTATTGCCTGCTGTTGTACAGGATTACCTTACGGGCAAGGTATTGATGGTAGCGTATATGAACCCGGAAGCCTTGGAAAAAACTATTGAAACAAAGGAAGCCTGGTTTTGGAGCAGATCCCGGCAGGAATTATGGCACAAAGGTGCTACTTCCGGGAATATTCAAAAGGTCCTTAACCTTTCCTTAGATTGTGATCAAGATACCTTGTTGGTTCAGGTTGACCCTCAGGGGCCTGCCTGTCATTTAGGTACTGAGAGCTGTTTTAACCAAGGCAGTGATATATTTCCAGATCATTTGAGAAAAGTTATTGAGCAAAGATATCACGAGAGGCCCGAAGGCTCTTATACAACTTATCTTTTTAATGAGGGACTGGATAAAATCCTGAAAAAAGTTGGTGAAGAGGCTGCAGAGGTTATTATTGCTGCAAAAAATTCTAGTGACCAAGAGCTAACCCTAGAGACCGCTGATCTCATCTACCATTTGTTAGTCCTTTTTCAGGAACGGCAGCTTGATTTCCGTGAGGTTCTTAATGTTTTAAGGGAAAGAAGGGGTTAAAATATGAATATCTATCAATGGAATACTATGGATATAAATGCCAGGACCAGCTTATTACGGAGGGCTGAAAAGGATATCAGTGAGCAGATGGAGGTAGCTTTAGGAATCATAAATGAGGTAAAAAAAGACGGAGATGAGGCTGTCTGCCGCTTTACCGAGAAGTTTGACGGTGCTAGCCTAACATCAAAGACCTTAAGGGTTACAGAAGAAGAGATAGATGGTGGTTATGAAAAGATAGGAGATGCTTTTAAAGAAACCCTCTGGTTTGCAGCAAAAAATATCAGAGCCTTTCATGCTCGGCAGATGCCGGAGCCCCTTTGGTTTACTGAGACCGTCCCTGGTGTGATGGTTGGTGAACAAACTAACCCTATTCCTGATGTTTGTATCTATGTTCCAAGAGGCAAGGGCAGTTTTCCTTCAGTATTATTAATGTTGGCTGTGCCGGCAATAGTGGCTAAAGTACCCCGCATTGTTGTCGTTACACCTCCAAACTCTCAAGGAAAGCTCGATGATAGCGTTTTAGCAGCGGCCAAAGTAGCCGGTGTTAGTGAAATATACAAAGCAGGGGGTGTCCAGGCAGTTGCTGCGGTAGCCTATGGTACTCAAACAATTCCCCGCTGCAGTAAAATTATTGGTCCTGGGAATTCCTATGTTACTGCTGCAAAAAGAATCTTAAACGGTGTCTTGGATGTGGGTCCCCCGGCAGGACCTAGTGAAGCAATTATTCTAGCTGATGAAACAGCAGATGCCAAAAAGGTTGCCTTGGACTTAATGATAGAAGCAGAGCATGGCCCAGATTCTGCTAGCTTGTTAGTTACCCATGTTGCTGGTCTGGCAGAGCAAGTAGAGGAAATTATAAAAAAACAATTACCAAAGCTTTCGGAGAAGAGGAGAGGCTTTGTTAGCACTGTTTTTAACACCTACGGAGGAATAATTTTAACACAAAGCCTAGAGGAATCTATAGATGTTGTTAATCAATATGGACCGGAGCACATGGAATTAATGGTCAAGGACCCCTGGGGGCTTTTACCCAGAATTAAAAATGCAGGAGAAATTCTGCTGGGACATAATGCCCCCATAACCTTAGCAAATTTTCTTTTAGGTCCAAATGCAATTTTGCCTACGGGAGGCTCCGCTAAAACCTATTCCAGCGTCTCCGTTTTCGACTTTTTAAAACGTTCCTCTGTAGGCTATGTCACAGAAGAAGGCTACCAGAAAGTAAAAGACATGGCCGCCCTCTTCGCCCGAGAAGAAGGCTTCGAAACCCACGCCCTAGCGATCGAAGACCGGTAAGGCGTGGGCTGCTGGGTGGAGATAATCGGTCTGCATTATTACTTTAGGGGCAGTATTTAGGTCGGCATTACGGCTTACGGGGATTAATTTTTGGGTCGGCGTGACGGCTTTTCTGTCATATTTTATGTCGGCATTATTTTATTAGGTTTTTTTGTAACAAGCTTAAGTATATCGATAATAATGCCGACGTTCAGATTTGCCTATTAGTCGTCAAGCCGTCCTAATATGAATACCAACAGTTGTCATGCCGACATTCAGTTTAACCCACGAGACGTAATGCCGACTCAAAATGAATCCCAATGGCCGTCATGCCGACATCATGAATTATCCCAGTAGACGTCATGCCAAAGTCAGTTTGTCACTGTCACGTGACTAAAAAGCTAGACCCAATAGCAAAAAAAGGATGTGTATATATGAAAGTAAACGTCGAACGGCGAACCTTAGAGTCAAAAATAACTGTTATTCTCGATGATGGTCCTCGAAATCCTGAGGGGAAGAAAAAAATCAATACTCCCCTGGCTTTTTTTAATCATATGCTGGAGCAAATCGCATGGCGGTGTGAATTAAATATTGAGGTAGAGGTTGAATTGGATCACTTTTTCTTAAACCATGTAGTTTGTGAAGATGTGGGAATTACCATAGGGAGGGCTTATAAAGAGCTCCTAGAAAAGAAATTAATTGAAGGCTCAAAAGGCTATGGACATGCTATGGCGGTGATTGATGAATCCTTAGCCCGAGCAGTGTTTAGCTTTGAGAGTAGAGCCTACTTAGACTTGAATTTTAATAATATAAATGTACCGGTATCAACAGAGGGAATTCACTCCGAGGATTTAGTTGCCTTTTGGGAAGGCTTTGTTCAGGGTGCTCAAGCCACTTTGCATCTAGACCTATTAAAGGGCCGAGATAATCACGGACATCACCATTGGGAAAGCCTCTTTAGGGCAGCGGGACAAGCTTTATATGATACCCTTTCTGTCCACACATGGAGAAAAGATATGGCCGCCGGCGTAGCAGGCAAAATTGGCTTTAAAATTGCAATAGAAGAATAGACTTATGGGTCATACAGTATGTTGGTGCCCAGTGACCTGTGAACAGTCAAAAGTGAATTTGATTAATATCTTAGCCTAACGAAACGTAGTTGAGTGAAACCTTAACCTAGCGAAGCGTAACCTTTAAAAAGCACCTTTAATATAGGTGCTTTTTAACTGGAAACATCTCCCTCTCATCTTTTTAAAAGAATGTTCAAATAATAAATAAGCATATATTTATTATTTGAAAGGATGGATTCTTTAATGCAGCAAATAATGTCGGAACCTCCTACAACCATAACAACCAAAGACTTAGCGTATCTAAAAGATGCTTTATCCTGGGAGCTTACTGCTTTTAAAAAATGTCAGCATTTTGCCCAAGAGTGTACAAGCCCCCAAATTAGCCAGGCTATTGATATAGCAGGGCAAATGCATTTGCGGCATTATCAGCGATTATTAAATCAAGTAGACCCTAAAAGTGCATTAAGAAATACTAACCAAACTAACCAAATATTACAGTAGGGAGGTTTCAAACGTGAACTTTCAACAACAGCAAAATGTTATAAAAAATCCACAGTCCAATATTTTGCCTAAAGTTAAGGGACCGGAAATGAATGATCGTGACCGTTGTAATGATATTCTTGCAACAGAGAAGTACCTTACTGATAATTTCAACGTTTTCCTGAGAGAAGCAAGTAATCAACAGCTTTACAATGAAACGAAGCAAATTTTGAATGAAACCCATGACTGTGCAAGGGATTTATTTAATACAATGTTTCAAGAGGGATGGTATAAACTGACAGCCGCCTCACAGCAAGAAATTCAGCAGACCCAACAGCAGTTTAGCAACTATCTAGAGACACAAAATCCCTATCAATAAAAGGGAGATCCTTTACAAAGAATTTCCTTTAAAGATAAACGCCTCCGGGCGTTTTTTCTAATATATATGCTTAACCTCAACCTCACCCTTAGCCTCAAAAAAAGGGGGGGGTTGATTTCTTTAACCATTTTCTGTCAATACTATAATTACTATTACAATTGGGGACTAAGAGTGTCTCCATTTCTATGGAGGTTTTGGTATTGGAAAGCATGTATTTTATAATTACAATAATTGTCATAGTGGGCAGTTTTACAATTGCAATACTTACAATACTTACAGACCATAAACAAAAAATGCTTTTAATTGAGAAGGGACAAATTGAAGAGAAAAAACCATTCCCTGGCTTAAGAAGCGGCTTAACCTTTACCTTATTAGGGATTATCTCTTTGGTAATTTTCCAAGGGTGGGCAGGTAGTTTTCAAATAATTCCCTGGTATTCACCGGGAGTGGTATTTTTGGCTCTCGGAGTGTCTCAGCTTAGCTATTATTATTTAATAAAACGAGACGCCCACAAGCTAGAGAAAACATATTCAGACAGAGCTCTATAATTTAAAAAGTTAAAAACTATGCCTATGAAGCATAGTTTTTTTTTATTTACAAATAATATTTTTGTAAAGATTAGTTTGAAGGGAGGTAGAGTTTTGTTAGAAAATAAAAGAATAAAAGCATTGGCATTTATTATGATTTTGGCCACTTTTATTGTTTTGGTAGCAATGGATTTTGTCAGTGTAATTGGGAATAGAACACTTGTCTATGGTTCTACAGGTCAAGATGTGAAAACACTGCAGAGCAAGTTGAAAGGATTAGGATTTCATAAGGGTAAAGCCGATGGTGTTTATGGTTGGGAAACTCTTCGTTCTGTGAAATGGTTTCAAGACCAATTTGGTTTAAAGAATGATGGGGTAGTAGGAGCATCAACCTGGGCTGCCTTAAATAAAGCTAAACCAGGACCTGTAACCGCCCAAAAGGGAGGCAATAAAACTACCAGTAATAATGATGTGGCAGTTTTAGCTAAAATGATAAGTGGTGAAGCCAGAGGGGAGCCTTACATAGGTCAAGTTGCTGTAGGCGCCGTAATTATGAACAGGGTAAAGGACAGCAAATTTCCAAACACTGTGTATGGGGTCTGCTTTCAGCCGGGAGCATTTGACGCTGTAAGGGATGGACAATATTTTAGTCCACCTTCCGAAACCTCTTTGAAAGCTGCAAGGTCAGCAATTAGTGGTTATGATCCTACCTATGGTGCTTTATACTACTGGAATCCTGTTACTGCGACATCCAAGTGGATTTGGAGCAGAAGAATTATGCTTCGGCTAGGTAAACATGTTTTTGGTATATGAAAGGAGGGATTAAGCTTTGCGTAAAATTCTAATTCCTATATTGACAGTAGCCTTGGTTGTCACAGGTTATTTTGCATATAATCAGTACAGGATGAATGAAGATTTAATGCGGAGGGCAGAGAGCCAGTATCAAAGAAGTTTCCATGAATTAGTATTTAATGTAGATACAATTAATTCCCAGTTAGCTCAAACATTGATTAGTTCCAGTCCCGAACAGGTTATGCTTAGTTTAACAAACCTCTGGCGGGAATCCTTTGCTGCCAGTTCAAACTTGGGTGGAATACCTATTGCTATGGTGGAACTGGATAAAACTGATAAGCTTATCAATGATATTGCTGAGTATAGCTACTACATATTGAAATCCAATAATTTGCAGAAACAAAAGTTAGCAGAAAAAGAGTGGGACAAATTACAGGAATTCTATGAAAGGTCTAAAGTTGTTAGAAATGAACTGCAAAGTGTCGAAGCAGCAGTATTAGACAGGGATTTGAGCTTTGTGGAAGTAGAAACAGTAGTTATGCGTAGAGGCCGGGATTTAGCTGATAATACAATTGTAGACGGTTTTCGAATAATTGAAGATAAAGTAAAGGCATTTCCAGATTTGCAGTTTGATGAAGGCGTACAAAAGATTGAGCCGGAGCCGAGGCCCATTGCTGGGAGGGAAATTTCTGAAGAAGAAGCAGTAGCTATTGCCAAGGAGTTTATGAATAATCATGATGGCCCTATTACCAAAGCAGAAATTTCTTTTAGTGCCGAGGGCAAGATCCCTATATTTGGAGTAAGAACATTTAAGGAAGAACAAGATATCCCTACCTATATAGAGGTTACTAAAAAGGGTGGCCATGTTATACAAATGTATATGCAAAGGGCTATTAAAGAGGCAAACCTTGACTTCCAGGCCGCAGAAGAGAGTGCACAGGAATTCTTAAAGGAACATAACCTTACTGGAATGGAGCTAGTAGATATTGATACAGATACAAATACAGCCGTATTTACCTTTGTGCCTACTGAAGATCAGATAAGACTGTATTCTGACATGGTTAAAACCCATGTAGCCTTAGATAATGGTCAAATTATTAGCTTTGACCAGACCAGCTATCTTGCGTATCACCATGAGAGGACAATCCCTGCTCCCACTCTCACAGAGGAAAAAGCAACCAGCAGCATGAATACTAATTTTGATGTACAACAGGTAAGTCTTGCACTGGTGCCAGGGGAATTTAAGGAAAATCAAGAAGTTCTATGCTATGAAGTCCGAGGTAAAATGAAGGAAGAAAAGTTCATTTTATTTATTAACGCAGACACAGGAGAGGATTTCCGCATAGTTCGCTTAACCAAGCCTCGAGAGTTTGAAATAACTGTTAGATAGTAAAATGCCCTGCTCATTGCGGGGCATTTTCTACATTATTTTAATCAACCACGGGCCCCTCCGGGGCACATAACATTTTAATATGTTTTTGTACCACTGACAGGGCGAGAAAAATTCGTTACTCTGTTCCTATCTCCCTTAACAACATAATGGAGCGAGGTTCAAAAGCAAGTATAACAAGGCATTTTTAAACCCTAGGCAGGAGGCGTAATTAGTTGGGGACATTCCTGCCTAAGGAAATTGACAATAGTTATCAGCAGGTGTGTCCCCTTTCCTTTTTCCGTTGAGGATATCAGGCTTTTTAAGGAACGCAACAAGGGCCGCTTTTAAACAGCCCTCATACGAAACCTTTGTGTTTTTTGATGATATTTACACACTCCTCAATCCTATCCTCTGATGTAACTATGGTCAGCAAAATATTCCTAGACCCAACACGGTCTCCGCCATAACCGCTGCTAGCGGGAGAGGCGCTTAGTAGGGGTCCTACATCCCCGGCTAAGCCGCTGCCCCCTGTATTTGTGAGGGCCGCTAAGGAGCTGGCATTATTAATAGGATTGTTATAGCCTCCGGTATTTTCAGTAGGCACTTCACTTATCCGATCAATTTGTAAAGTTTCTATACCTTTATTTTCTAATATTTTTTTCACCTTTTGGGCAGCTTCTGTTGTTTCAAAATAGGCAAGTATTGAGGGCATAATCGTTTCCTCCTATATTAAAAATCATTAAAATAATTTGACTATCGTCAATAGACTATAGACTATAGACTATAGACTATAGACTATTTGCTAATGTTTACTTTTTTATATTACCCCCATCTTTAGAAATTATGATAATATAAACCTATCAAAATAAACTATATTTTGGTCGTATGGTGGGATGATTGTAGATGGACTATTGTGGCTGACGGTGACTTGACTAATTTTTAGAATCAGTTCTTTTGGGAATCCTATTAGGGAAGATGGGGCTTTCTAAAAAAAGTTGACAGGAGTGTAGCTAGATATTAATCTAAAGAATATTATTAGTAGTTTTACATGATAACATATTCTAGCCAATAGCCAATAGCCAATAGCCCTAGCTAACTAGCACTTTGGAAATGAGGTATTATTATGAGTATTGTAGAAAATTTAAAAGAAAATATCAGAAAAGAGATAATCAAAGCCCTAGAAGCAAATAAAGCTGAGGGGAAGCTTCAATACGGTGAAGTACCTAACTTTGTGATAGAGGTACCCCGGGAAAAAAACCATGGGGATTTTGCTGTTAACATTGCTATGCTTATGTCTAAGGAGGCAAAGATGAATCCCCGGCAAATTGCTCAACTAATAGCAGATAAATTTAATCAGGCCGGAACCTGCGTTGAAAAAGTAGAAATTGCAGGACCGGGATTTATTAATTTTTACTTAAATTCCCAATGGCTGTATGATGTTTTACCTTTAGTTGAAAAGGAAGATAGTAATTATGGGTCAAGTGACGCAGGGAAAGATATTAAAGTCCAGGTAGAGTTTGTTAGTGCCAACCCAACAGGTCTATTACATATGGGTAATGCCAGGGGAGCAGCTTTAGGGGATGCGTTGGCTAATCTTTTAGCTAAAGCGGGATATTCTGTTACCAAAGAATTTTATATCAATGATACTGGCAACCAAATTGAGAACTTTGGCAAATCTTTAGAAGCACGATATTTTCAAGAATTAGGTCATGAATTCCCCTTCCCTGAAGAAGGGTATCATGGTAAGGATATTATTGATACTGTAAACCGTATTATCGCAAATGAGGGTAAAGCTTATTTAGATCTTGAACAGGATGAAAGACGTAAGAAGCTTATTGATATTGCTTTAGATGAAAAAATTACTGCTATCCGAACTGCACTAGGCAATTTTGGTGTTGAGTATGATGTTTGGTTTAGGGAAACTACCCTACATGATTCAGGAGCTATCAATGAAGTTATAGAGCAGTTAAAAGAAAAGGACTTAATTTATGAACATGAGGGTGCTTTGTGGTTCCGGTCCAGCCGTTTTGGCTCAGATGATAAAGATGAGGTAGTTGTTCGATCCAATGGAACCCCAACCTACTTTGCAGCTGACATTGCCTATCACAAAAATAAGTTTGACAGGGGCTTTGATTGGGTTATAAATATTTGGGGCGCTGACCACCATGGTCATGTGGCCAGGATGAAGGGAGCTGTACAGGCAGTAGGCTATAATCCCGATAATCTGACAGTAGTTCTAATGCAGCTAGTTCGCCTATTCCGGGGTGGCGATATAGTGAGGATGTCCAAACGCACCGGGCAGTATATAACCTTAATGGAGTTAGTTGAGGAAGTTGGTAAGGATGCCGCTAGATACTTTTTTGTCCTGCGTAACCCTGACAGCCACCTTGACTTTGACCTTGATTTAGCTAAACAGGAGTCATCAGAAAATCCTGTTTATTATGTACAATATGCCCATGCCAGGATTTGCAGTATCTTAAGTGCCTCAGGTGAAGAGCTGCCCATTGCCCACAAATCCGACCTTAGCTTATTGAAGGAAAAGGCTGAACTGGATCTGATCAGAAAAATAGCTGATTTACCCGATGAAATTGCTCAAGCAGCTAAAGCCTTAGAACCCCACCGATTAGCTAGGTATGCCCATGATTTGGCCAGTAATTTCCACACCTTTTATAACAATTGTCGGGTACTAACTGATGACCATGAACTGAAAAAAGCCCGTCTGGGATTAGCTAATGCTACCCGTATAACTTTACGTAATGTTCTCACCTTGCTAGGAGTAAGTGCACCGGAGAGAATGTAAATAGCCAAAGGCTATTTAAGGTTGAGGAGGGCGAACCGCGGGGACGGTTCTTACGGTTTGTGAAGTGTAAACCGCAAGAACCGTCCCCGCGGTTCGCCCTGTTTTGAAGTATACTCTACTTTTATGTAGCGTAAACTACCCCTTGACAGTCTAATTTCATAAAGATAAAATTGTAAAGTAATTGTGCAGACAGATTGGACATTAATGGGAGGAGAATACACTTGACTAGATATATATTTATTACGGGTGGAGTTGTTTCTTCCCTCGGAAAAGGAATAACTGCTGCTTCGTTGGGTCGGCTCTTAAAAAGTAGAGGGGTTAAGGTTGCCCTACAGAAATTTGATCCTTACATAAATGTGGACCCCGGTACAATGAGCCCATATCAGCATGGAGAGGTTTTTGTTACTGATGATGGTGCAGAAACTGATCTTGATTTGGGTCATTATGAACGGTTTACTGATGAGAGCACCAGTCGTTTAAGTAATATTACTACAGGGCAAATTTATTTGTCGGTCATTACCAAGGAACGCCGAGGAGAATACCTGGGTGGGACTGTGCAGGTAATCCCCCATATCACTAATGAAATCAAAGAGAAGGTTTACCGACTAGCAAATAGTTCTGAAGTGGACGTTATAATCACTGAAATCGGTGGTACTGTGGGTGATATTGAGTCCTTACCATTTCTTGAAGCTATTCGACAAATTAAAAGTGATGTGGGCCGTGACAACTGTATGTATATCCATGTTACTTTAGTACCGTATCTTTCAGCTGCAGGAGAAGCAAAAACCAAGCCCACTCAACATAGTGTTAAGGAATTAAGGAGCATTGGTATCCAGCCTGACGCAATTGTTTGTCGCAGTGAACGACCTTTATCCAAGGAAATGGAAGAAAAAATAGCTCTATTTTGTGATATTAATAAAGAAGCGGTTATTCAAGCAGTTGATGCCGATTCAATTTATGAGGTTCCACTTGTTTTTGAACAAGAAGGATTAGATGATATTATTATTGAAAGATTTGGTTTAAAGTGTAATGGGACAGATTTAGTGGAATGGAAAGCTATTGTTGATAAGATTAAAAACCCTATTGGTCAGGTGAAAATTGCCCTAGTTGGGAAGTATGTTGAATTAAGGGATGCATATATGAGTGTAGCCGAATCCTTGATTCATGCTGGAATTGCCCACAACATTAAAGTCAATATTGATTGGATATATTCAGGAGATGTTGATGAATGCAATGTGGAAAAGTATTTAAAAGATGCTGACGGTATTTTGGTACCTGGTGGTTTTGGTGATCGAGGGATAGAAGGCAAGATAGCGGCCATCCGTTATGCTAGAGAGAATAATATACCCTTTTTAGGTATTTGCCTTGGCATGCAGTTAGCGGTTATTGAGTTTGCTCGCAATGTCTTGAATTATCAAGATGCAAACAGCACTGAGTTCAATCCGGATACAAATTATCCAGTTATCGATATCCTGCCTGAACAAAAGGAAATAGAAGATAAAGGTGGTACAATGCGTCTAGGCAAATACCCCTGCATGCTCCTAGAGGGAACAAAAGCTTTCACTGCTTATAATGAGAAGGAAATATCTGAAAGACACAGGCATCGCTATGAATTTAACAATGATTACTGGGCTGAAGTAGAGAAAAATGGAATGAAAATTAGTGGTATATATTCGAAAAAGGATCTGGTGGAAATTATCGAGCTTACTAACCATCCCTGGTTTGTTGCTTCTCAGTTTCATCCGGAATTTAAATCTAGGCCTAATAGAGCCCATCCCTTATTTAGAGATTTTGTCGGCGCTGCCTACCAACGCAACAAACATCAGCAGTAATTTAAGGCCCTGGGGAACTCCCCGGGGTTTTTCGCAGTTTAGATTATTTGTTTTAATGTAAAACTAGTAGGTGTGATAAGAATCGCATCGACATGAATGTTAAGCTCACATGACGTGTAACGATGAATGGCAATTTATCAGGATGTGCTACCGTGCTACAGATTTTTAGATTTCTTTTCGGAAGCACGATGTCACGGACATGCTGTATAGCCCTTGAGCTTAAGCACAGACATTCAGTAATACCCATGAGTCGTCCACTGACCTAAAAGCTAGACCCAAAAATAAAGGAAGTGATAGAATTGCAAGCTCGACTGATAAATGAAAATGAAAGAGAGTATTATAATAATTTTATTACATCCATACCTAAAGGACACATTCTTCAGTCATATGAATGGGGCGAGATAAAAGCTAAAACCGGATGGAAGCCTTTGCGTTTGCTTATTGAAGAAAATGGAAAGCCAATTGCAGCTATTTCTGTGCTAAAGCGAATAATCCCAGGACTTAAGAAAGCTATTTTTTATGCACCAAGAGGTCCTGTTTTTGATATAGAAAATAAAGAGGTATTTGATTTTTTGCTGGTAGAAGTAGAGAAGCTGGCTAAGGAGCATAATGCCATATTTTTAAAGATCGACCCTGATATTCCAGCTAATAATAAAGAGTTTAAACAGCTTCTTTTAACAAAGGGGTTCCGTTCGGCTGAAAAAGGTGATGGGTTTGAGGGGATACAGCCAAAATACGTATTTCGCTTAGATATAACCCCTGATGAGGAAACCCTCTTAGCCAACATGCATCCTAAAACCAGGTATAATCTTCGCCTAGCTGAGCGGAAGGGTGTAACAATAAAGACCGAATGCCCTAAAAGTGATTTAAAAGATTTTTATCATATTTTGCAAGAAACCTGTGAACGGGATAATTTCCTCGTTCGTTCTTACGGATATTTCGAAGATATGTGGGATTATTTGGTGGAACGAGGTTATGCCAAGCTTTTTATGGCTGAGTATGAAGGCCGTTACATAGCAGGGACTCTAGCGTTTATCTTTGGAGAAAAGGCTTGGTACATTTACGGTGCATCAAGCAATAACTATCGTAATGTTATGCCTAATTACCTAATACAATGGACTATGATTCAGTGGGCTAAGGAAAAGGGCTGTACCTTGTATGATTTTCGGGGGGTTCCAGGAAATTTAACAGAGGACAACCCTCTTTATGGGCTGTTCAAATTTAAAAAAGGTTTTAACGGAGAGTATACCGAATTTACAGGTGAGTTCGATCTAGTATATTCACCATTCTATTATTGGCTATGGCACACCGCCGAACCTGTATATCAGAAAGGAATACGAAAGCTTATCTCGCTTAAGAAAAAAATCAAGAAGTAATTGATAAAAGATTTATGACTATTAACTATAGACGTTTTAATAGTACTAGCCACTAGCCACTAACCACCAGTCACCAGTCACTAGTAACTAACATTAAGAGGTGTCCCGAAATGTACAAATGGGTTGAAATTGATTTAGATGCCATAGAAAGCAACTTTTTAAAGATAAGAGAAATGGTGCGCCCTGAAACTAAAGTTTTGGGCGTTGTTAAAGCAGATGCTTATGGGCATGGAATAATTGAGGTAAGTCGAGCGCTGGTGCACAGTGGAGTAGATTTTCTAGGTGTGACGGAAATTGCTGAGGGGATAAAGCTGCGGGAAGCAGGGATTAAGACTCCTGTACTGGTTTTTGGACCTTTTTTGCCGGAGGATGCTTTTTATTTTCAAGAATTTGACCTTACGGCAACTTTATCCGACTTGAATAGTATAAGAAATATAGTTACCCAAGGCTTTAGGATTACAGCCCATCTGAAGATCGAAACAGGCTTGGGGAGAACGGGTTTTAAATATACCGAATTGGCTGAGCTTGCTCAAATATTAAATAATAATGATAATATCTTGATTGAAGGTATTTATTCTCATCTAGCTACCAGCATGAGCCCGGATAGCTCCTTTTCCTACAAACAGTTTGAGAATTTTACTGAAGCGATAAAGTTTTTCGAAAAGGAAGGTTTCAAGATTCCAATTAAACATATATGTAATAGTGCTGCTTTGGTCAAGTTTCCCCAAATGCATCTAGATATGGTAAGAGCAGGTACCATATTGTATGGGCAGGAGGTTGCAGGAAACCTGAGCCTGCAGGGTGGGCAAAAAAACGCCTGGTATTTAAAAGGGCAGATTACATATATTAATGACCTGCCCAAAGGGCATTCAATCGGCTATGAACGGTCCCATTTTTTAAAAGCAGCTGCCAAAACTGCAGTTGTTCCCATTGGATTTCACCACGGTTTTTCTGTAGAGCCGATCCCTCGCCCGAAAGGTCTCTTGGATTTAATTAAGGTGTTAGCTAAGGTTCTTTTGCGCTTTATTGACCATCCTCGAATGAAAACATATGTAAGAATTAGAGATAAGGAAGTTCCCGTTATTGGGAAGGTTGGAATGCAAATGACTATTTTAGATGTAACATCTATTCCGGATTTAATAATAGGAGAGACGGTTGAGATGCCTGGCAGGAGGACTAATATTAGTCTCGATTTACCTAAAGTTTATTTAAGAGAGGGTAAGCCTATTAAAATCAGAAAAATTAGTGAAAAATATGAAGAATTTCTCAATAACCTTTCAGACTAATTTTGCAGGATTAATGATATTTATCAAGAATAAGTAAGTAAACATAGAAGACCATAATCCATAGACGATAGACGATAGACGATAGACGATAGGCCAATATTCACTTAGCAAACTAGCCACTAGCAACTAATATCTAGCCACTTTAATTTGGGAGGGGATTTTTATGTCTGAAAAAAAGAAAATTCTTGTCGTTGATGACCAATACGGGATTCGGACGCTTTTAACCCTTGCCCTAGAAAAGTATGATATTAAGGAAGCGGTAAACGGCCAGCAGGCTATAGAACTTGCTAAGTCATGGGAACCCCATTTAATCATAATTGATATGAAGATGCCAATATTAAATGGTCTCGATACAATATCCAGCTTTAAAGAGATGAAGTTAAAATCTAAAATATTACTCATGACAGCCTATGAAGATGATCTTGAATTTGATAATACATATATCGCTGGTTTAATTAGCAAGCCCTTTGACCTTGATAAGCTGATTTTACTAGTGGATGATATACTGCTTAAAAACCCTAATGCCTGATGCAGGATTTTTAAGCATCTATGGAGAAACATTTATTTACTGGGAAATATTTGATTAGTAGTTTGTGCCGAAAGGAGGATGCCACCCTAATGGTAATATCAACATATACAACAGCTGCATTGCGTTGTACGGTCTGCGGTAAAATGGAGTTTTATGCTTTAACCCGTTTTAGCATGAGCGGTACGGAGAAAACTTCAATAAATTGCGAATGCGGTGCTAACCTCCTGACTATGGGGCGCAATAAAGGAAAAACTTATTGGCTGCAAGTAGAATGCAGTATGTGTGAGGATACACATCTCTATGCTTTTAACTATAAAGAATTGTGGTCTGAAAAACTATTGACATTAGTTTGTGAAGAAACAGGAGTTGAAATTGGCTTCCTTGGTTCCCGAGACCAGGTACGCAAGAGCGTGCAGAATATGGATAAGTCTGTTCAGGACATGGCTGAGGAGTTAGGGTATGGTGAATACTTTAATAATCCGGAAATAATGTACAAAGTCTTAGAACATCTTCACTTTATTGCTGATGAAGGCAAACTTTATTGTAGCTGTGGCAATCAGAATCTAGATGTAGAGGTATACCCAGACCGTATGGAGCTTCATTGTAATGACTGTGAAGCATCTGGTATAGTTTTTGCCGAGTCCTTTAAGGATTGGGAGACCGTAAGGCACTTGGAAGAGGTTGTTCTAAAGGAAGGCATATTCAAATATATTGATGGTAAGAAGCCTAAAAAACGAAGCACGAGAATAAAAAAATAAAAATGTTAAAATGACATATAATATTTAACAAGACAAGGGGCTATTATAAAGCCTCTTTCGTATGTGCGATACGGAGACGGTTATAAATTAAATTAATAGGGGGAAGAAGAATGCCATTAGTTAGTGTAGATGAATTATTAAAGAAAGCAGAGGCTGAAGGGTATGCAGTAGGAGCATTTAACTGCAATAATATGGAGATAGTCCAAGCAATAGTTGCCGCTGCTGAAGCAGAAAAATCACCAGTAATACTTCAAGCTAGTCAAGGAGCAATTAAATATGCAGGGTTAGATTACATAGTTAAATTAGTAGAAATAGCTGCTGACAGTGTATCAATCCCGGTGGCTCTCCATTTAGACCATGGAACCAGTTTTGAACAGGTAATTAAATGTATCAGATATGGGTTTTCCTCAGTTATGATTGATGGCTCGAAATTGCCCTTAGAAGAAAATATCGCTATTACCAAAAAGATCATAGAAATCGCTAAACCTCTTGGCATATCAGTGGAAGCAGAGTTAGGTAAGATAGGTGGAACAGAAGATGATATCACTGTATCAGAAAAAGAAGCAATGTTTACGGATCCAGATGAGGTAAAGACCTTTGTCGATGCAACCGGTGTAGGCTCCTTAGCTATTGCTATTGGAACAGCACATGGGCAATACAAAGGCAAGCCGGAGTTAGATTTTGCACGGCTGAAGATAATAAAAGAGTTAGTGGGTATACCCATTGTTTTGCATGGATCTTCAGGCGTTGCTGATGAAGATATCCAAAAGGCAATTCAACTAGGCGTCAGAAAGGTAAATATAGATACTAATATCAGAGAAGCCTTTATGAAGGGTGTAAAGGGTGCTCTAGACAAAAACTCTGATGAAATTGACCCAAGAAAAGTTTTAGGCCCAGCTCGTGAAGAAATGACAGCAATAGTCCGGGAAAAAATCCGCATATTCGGAAGCAGCGGAAAGGCATAAGCCTTTCCGCTAATAAGCTATACTGCATGTCGGTGTGACGTCTTACGGGTTATACTGAACGACAGTGTGTAAGCTCATGGGATACACAGGATGTCAGTGCTACAGTGCTACAGAAAAAGATTACACTTCACTTCGTTACGTTAGATTAAGATTACGCTTCGCTAGATTCAAAAAGTATTTTGATGTTGTCTATGACATTTTCATAGACCATCGACTATTATCTTATATCCTTTTCTGGGCACCGGACACTGGGCACTGGTCACGAAGACCGATAAATTGCCCTAAAATAGAATTAGCCATTAGCCATTAGCCATTAGCCACTAGCCACTAGCCACTAATAACTAATAACCAGTCACCAGTCACTAGTAACTAGACAAGGAGGTCAAGTTTATGAAACTTTTTATAGATACCGCTAATGTGGAAGAAATTCGCCAGGCTGCTGAATTAGGTGTTATTTGTGGAGTAACCACCAATCCCACCTTAATTGCCAGAGAAGGGCGTAACTTTCAAGAGGTAATTACGGAGATCGCCCAAATTATTGATGGTCCTATAAGTGCTGAGGTGGTAGGAATAACAAAAGATGAAATGGTTTTAGAAGCTAAAGAATTGGCAAAAATACATAAAAACATAATAATTAAAATTCCTATTATTCCTGAAGGCTTAAAGGCCATTAAAGTTCTATCCTCCCTTGGGATAAAAACTAATGCAACATTGATTTTTAGCGTCAACCAAGCCATTTTAGCCGCTAATGCAGGAGCAACATATGTTAGCCCCTTTATAGGCAGACTTGATGATATCAGTCATGATGGGATGGAGCTTGTCGCAGATATTTACCAGGTTTTTGCAAACTATAATTATGAGACGGAAATAATAGCAGCAAGTGTGCGTCATCCTATCCATGTTGCTCAGAGTGCCAAGCTGGGGGCACATATAGCTACTGTTCCGTATAAACTCATATTACAAATGTGCAAACACCCTCTAACAGACTTGGGCCTAGAAAATTTTCTAAAAGACTGGGAACAGGTAAAAAATATGTAGGGGCGCCCATTGGGCGTCCGCACTTCTCTCTTTAAACCGTGTATATCCGTGTGCTCCGGAGGAGCCCGTGGTTAAATAATAGCTTTTGCATTTGATCATTGGAGTTTTGTTATCGAAATAGTAGGTAAGTAGGAGGAGATTTGAAAAATGGATAGAGAATTAGCCTTGGAATTTGCCCGGGTAACAGAGGCGGCAGCGCTAAATTCTGCTCGTTGGATGGGTAGAGGAGATAAAATAGCCGCTGATGATGCTGCAGTTAAAGCTATGCGTGCCATGTTTGATACAATGAATATCGAAGGTACTGTGGTAATAGGCGAGGGGGAAATGGATGAAGCCCCCATGCTGTATATTGGTGAAAAAGTAGGCATGGGAAAAGGGTCAAAGGTGGATATTGCTGTAGATCCACTAGAAGGGACAAACCTTGTTGCCAAAGGGATGAATGGGGCTATAGCAGTGCTCGCTGTAGCCGAGGAAGGTTGTTTATTGCATGCACCTGATATGTATATGGAAAAAATAGCAGTAGGACCAGGTGCAAAGGGTGTTATCAGTTTAGCGTTAAGTGTCGAGGAAAATATAATAAATGTTGCCAAGGCTTTGGGTAAGAGAGTGGAAGATTTAACAATAGTTATTTTAGACCGTCCCCGTCACGCGAAACAAATTATGGCTATTAGAAAGCTAGGAGCCAGAATTGGACTAATTACTGATGGTGATGTTTCTCCTGCTGTTGCTACCGCTTTACCTGATTCAGGAGTTGATATGGTGGTGGGTATCGGTGGTGCACCTGAAGGTGTTTTAGCTGCAGCTGCGTTAAGGTGTATGGGTGGTGATATGCAGTGCAGGCTTGTTCCGGAGAATGATGCTGATATGGCTAGGGCTAAAAAGTTAGGTATTGAAGATGTATCGAAGATTTTAACCTTAGATGACCTAGTGAAGACTGATGATGTAATTTTTGCCGCTACCGGTATTACAGATAGTGAATTACTAAAAGGTGTCCGCTTTTATAAGGATAGGGCCACTACCCACACTGTAGTTATGCGAGGGCAGACGGGTACAGTGAGATTTATTGAGGCCCAGCATTTCTTCGCTAAAAAACCCAAATATGTAAGAATGGAAGGCTGAATTTAAGGCTAAGGCTAAGGCTAAGGTTAAGGCTGAATAATTTTAAATGCATTTTCTCAACCTTAACCTTAACCTAGCGTAGCGAAACCTAAAATTGCTATAGCAATTTTTTTGAGGAGGTATGATAGTGGCTTTAAACATGGCTGAGCTCGAAGCTAAGACTATTGCTGAGCTCTATAAAATAGCCCGAGAAATGGAAGTAACGGGCTATTCTAAACTAAGAAAAAAAGAATTAGTTTTTGAAATTCAAAAGGCAAGCACTAAAAAGGATGGGCAGCTTCAAGCCCAAGGGGTACTAGAAATAATGCCTGATGGGTATGGCTTTTTAAGACCATTTGCTTATTTGCCCAGTCTGGATGATATCTATATATCACCATCACAAATTCGTAAATTTGACCTGAGGACTGGTGATAGAGTTTCGGGACTTGCCCGTAAGCCAAAAGATAGTGAACGATATTTTGCATTATTGCGTGTGGAAAATGTTAATGGAGAACCCCCCGAAAAATCTCCCGAACGGCTGCACTTCGATGGACTTACCCCCATTTATCCACTTGAAAAGCTCCATCTCGAATCAAGTAGTGAAAATATTTCCCCCCGGATAATAGACCTTGTTTCTCCTGTAGGAAAAGGACAAAGAGGACTTATTGTTTCCCCGCCCAAGGCTGGAAAAACCGTACTTTTAAAAGAGATTGCTAATAGTATAGCCACTAACCACCCGGAAGTAGAAATTTTAATATTATTAATTGATGAAAGACCGGAAGAGGTTACTGATATGCAGCGTTCAGTAAAGGGAGAAGTTATCAGCTCTACTTTTGATGAGCCACCGGAAAACCATGTTAAAGTTTCGGAAATGGTTTTAGAGAGAGCAAAAAGATTGGTTGAGCATAAAAAGGATGTTGTAATATTAATGGACAGTATTACCCGCTTGGCTAGAGCGTATAACCTTGTTATTCCATCTAGCGGTCGTACCTTATCAGGTGGAGTTGACCCTAATGCCTTGCATAAGCCTAAGCGTTTTTTCGGAGCTGCCCGTAATATCGAGGAAGGCGGCAGCTTGACTATACTTGCTACAGCTTTAGTAGAGACAGGCAGCAGGATGGATGATGTTATTTTTGAAGAATTTAAAGGCACTGGAAATATGGAACTTATCCTTGATCGCAAACTCTCAGATCGGAGAATTTTTCCAGCTATTGATGTTAAAAGGTCAGGTACAAGGAAAGAAGAACTGCTCTTATCCAAAGAAGAAGTGGCCTTTGTTTGGCAGTTCAGAAAAACCTTCAGCACAGGCGATACCTCCGAAGTTGCAGAAATGCTCATAGATGCCTTGAAAAAAGTCAAGACCAATAAAGATTTAGTCAGAGCCTGGCCGAAGCTGACAAAATAGGAGGTTGGCATTACGGCTTAGGCGAATAGTCTGCATGTCGGCATTAAAGCTTTTGAGTAAGACTATGGGGTCGGCATGACGTCTATTGGGATACACTGCATGTCAGCATGACAATAAATTGTATTAGTTAATAACGCTGACCTACAAAATTAACACTTAAGTGATCATGCAGACCTGAAAAGCTAGCCCGTTAGTCGTCATGCCGTCCTAAAAAAATGCCACATAGCCGTCATGCCTTCCATACATATTTTCCCAATAGAAAAAATGTATAAAATCCCCTTGCTTCACCCCAAAATATTTAAGATTAGCTATTAATTCTAAAAAAAATTGGAGTGAAGTAATTAATGAATATCCAGAAGCTGAAAAGCAAGGGGATAGTTGTTCTTTTATCCCTATTTATTTTGGCTGGACCATTAAGTGTACAAGCAACAGAGTATAAGCCATTAATTTTAGACCTGCCTGTAGGTAGCTTAAATGAGACAGGCACAACTCCATATGTAATTATTAAAGGTGATACCCTATTTAGCATAGGTAGGCGGTTTAACAGCGAAGCAGGTTTAATTGCTGCCCTCAATAATATAAAAAATCCAAACTTTATTAAACCGGGTCAAAAAATTTTAGTCCCTAGAATAATGGAAATTCCTCACGAAGTTGCAGTGGGTGATACCATCTGGAGCATTGCTAGTATTTATGGTATTTTACCTCAACAAATTCTCCTTGCTAATGACATCTGGGCTCCTAATAAGTTAGTTCGAGGTACAGTCTTATCTATACCTGGAGTAACAGCTCAGGTGACTATCACCAGCAATATAGCTAATAAGGTTTCATCCCGCGATTTTAGGAATTTTATGTATTCACCAGCTACCGGTGTATTAACTTCATTATTTGGACCAAGACGTGGTGAATATCATACTGGGATTGATGTAGCTAATAAGGTTGGTACGCCAATTATAGCTGCACAATCCGGCCGAGTTGTTTTTGTGGGCCGTAAGGGTAATTATGGCCAAACTGTAATAATTGAACATGGAAATGGATTTAAAACTCTTTATGGTCATGCCAGTAAAATACTAGTTAGGGAAGGCCAATGGGTCCAAGCCAGAGGAAATATAGCATTAATGGGGAATACCGGACGCTCCACAGGCTCCCACTTGCACTTTGAAATTTATGAAGACGGTAAAGTCGTAGATCCGTTGAAGTATGTGTATACGACGGGGAATGAATATTAGATTAGTTACTAGTGACTGGTTACTGGTTACTGGTGACTGGTGACTGGTGACTAGTG